>CAMCDX010000001.1 GCA_945873695.1 uncultured Clostridia bacterium
CTTGCGAGCGTCACGGCAGGCCTTGCAGCGCTGGGGCTCGTTCTGGAAGCCGCGCTCCGCGTAGAACTCCTGCTCACCGGCGGTGAACACGAATTCCTGACCGCACTCTTTGCACACTAAAGTCTTGTCTTCGTACATGATTTTACCCTCTCTTTGAAAAGAAAAATATATTGCGTTCAGCGTTTGCTGAGTTCGCCGGAAAGTAACTGCTGCGCGACCTTGCGCCGGATGCGCTGCACAGCGTTGTCCACGGACTTTGGGGGCTTGCCTACCGTCTCGGCAATTTCCCTGCATGAAAGACCGTCTAAATAGTACCCCAAAATCTTCGCTTCAAATTCGGACAACTGTTTCCGGACACCGGATAAGAGGGCCGCTGTGTGCTCCCTGTCGATCAGGAACTCCTCAGGGTTGCGCTGGGCCAGATTATTCGTGCCAGAGGTGTAGGAATTGCTGTCAAAGAATGGCGTATCCAAAGGGACCGACTGATTAAGGGGGGCGTGCTTATCCCGCGCCGCGGCGCGGAGGACGGAATACAGCCGGTTTCGTATGCAGATCTCCGCGAAAGTCCGAAAAGACGCCTCCTTGGCGCTGTCATATTCCCGGACCGCGTGGATGAGGCCCACCATGCCTTCCTGGGTCAGGTCCTCACTGTCGCCCCCCGCCAGAAAGAAGGGACGGGCGCAGGTGCGGACCATCCGGTTATACCGGGTGACCAGGACCTCCTCCGCCTGCCGGACGCCGCCGGCGGCCAAGGCGCAGAGCGCTTCATCGCTCTGGGTATCCAGGTCGGTCATCGTGTGCTCATAGGAATTGTACATAGGCTATTATACCTGTCTTGTCTGTGAAATGTCAAGCAAATTATCAAAAATTCCTTCGGTCTGGCTTAAAATTTTAGTGATTTTATAAAATTCACCAGCCGTTGGGCCACGTCGGAAGCGGTCTCGGTGGTCTTGGCCTCCACCATGACCCGGATCAGGGCCTCGGTCCCGGAGGCACGGACCAGAACCCGGCCGGCGCCCGCCAGGGCGTCCTCCTCCCTCTTCACGGCCTCCGCCAGCTCCGGCGAGGCCATGATTTTCTCCTTCACGCCGCCGCTGTGGGGCACCTCCACGTTGATGAGGACCTGGGGATAGGAGGCGCAGACGGAGGCCAGCTCGCTGGCCTTCTTCCCGGACCGGGCCAGCACCTGGAGGAACTGGAGGGCCGTCACCTCGCCGTCGCCGGTGGTCTCCAGGGCGGTGAAGATGGTGTGGCCGGACTGTTCACCGCCGATGCGGTAATCGTGGCGGAGCATCTCCTCCAGCACATTCCGGTCGCCCACGGCGGTGCACACCAGGTCGATGCCGTTGTTGCGGCAGAACTCGTGGAGGCCCAGATTGCTCATGACCGTGGCCACGATGGTGTTGCCGTTCAGCTCACCCCGGCGCTTCATATCCGTGGCGCAGACGGCCATCACCTTGTCGCCGTCGATGGTGTTTCCCGTCTCGTCCACCAGCAGGCACCGGTCCGCGTCGCCGTCAAAGGCCACACCGATATCGTAGCCGCCCCGTACCACCGCGTCCGCCAGACTTTCCAGATGGGTGGAACCGCAGCGGTTATTGATGTTGACGCCGTCGGGGTCCTTGTGGATGAAGTCGGTATGGGCCTTGAACCGGCCGAACAGCTCCGGCGCGGTGGCGCTGGCGGCGCCGTTGGCGCAGTCCACCAGAATGTGGAGCCCCGCCAGGTCGCTCTCGATGGTGGAGGCCACGAAGTCAATATAGTCCCGCTTCAGCTGGCGCATGCCGTGGTGGCGGCAGCCGATCTCCCCCCGGGTGCGGAGCTTCATAGGGGTGTCAGAGAGGATCTTCTCCTCGATGCGCTCCTCCACCTCGTCGCTGAGCTTGTAGCCCTGGCCGCTGAAGACCTTGATGCCGTTGTGCTCGTAGGGGTTGTGGCTGGCGGAGAGGACGATGCCCGCGTCCGCCTTCTCCTGGCGGCTGAGATACGCCACGGCGGGGGTCGGGATGGTGCCCACCGGCTTCACATCGCCGCCCACGGAGCAGATGCCCGCCATGATGGCGGACTCCAGCATGTCGGAGGAAATGCGGGTGTCCTTGCCGATGACCACGGTGGGACGGCTTCCCTTCTCCTCCATCAGCACGGTGGCCACGGCCTGGCCCACGCGGAAGGCCATATCGGCGGTGAGGTTTTCGCCGACGACGCCGCGAATGCCGTCGGTACCGAACAATTTACCCATAGTACTGGTTCCCTTCTTGATTGTTGATTCAACGCGCCGTGAAAGGGCGCTGGCGGTAATTTAAAGTGTCAGCTGCTCCATGGCGTTCTCCGGCATGGCGCCGCCGGGGATGGCCCGGTGGAGATGCTGGTAGGCCTTCTGGGTGACGCACCGGCCCCGGGGCGTCCGGGTCAGGAAGCCCAGCTGCATCAGGTAGGGCTCGTAGACGTCCTCCAGAGTCACCGCTTCCTCGCCGATGGTGGCCGCCAGGGTTTCCAGGCCCACGGGACCGCCGTTGTAGTTGTCGATGATGGCTCCCAGCATCCGCAGGTCCACCGGGTCCAGCCCTAAGTAGTCGATCTCCAGGGCGCACAACGCCTGGTCCGCCACCTCTTTCGTGATAACGCCGTCGGCCTTCACCTGGGCGAAGTCCCGGACACGGCGCAGCATCCGGTTGGCGATTCTCGGCGTGCCCCGGCTGCGGCGGGCGATCTCGTAGGCGCCCTCTGGGACGATGTCCACGTTCAGGATGCCGGCGCTTCTCGTCACGATCTTCGCCAGCTCCTCCGGGGTGTAGAGCTCCAGCCGCAGGGTGACACCGAAGCGGTCCCGGAGGGGTGCGGACAGCTGGCCCGCCCGGGTGGTGGCGCCGATGAGGGTGAATTTGGGCAGGTCCAGCCGGATGGAGTTGGCGCTGGGGCCCTTGCCCACGATGATGTCCAGGGCGTAGTCCTCCATGGCGGGATACAAAATCTCCTCCACGGAGCGGTTCAGCCGGTGGATCTCATCCACGAACAGGATGTCCCCCTCGTTCAGGTTGGTCAGCAGCGCCGCCAGGTCGCCGGGCTTCTCAATGGCGGGGCCGGAGGTGATGCGGATGCCCGCCCCCATCTCCTGGGCGATGATGCCCGCCAGGGTGGTTTTGCCCAGGCCCGGAGGGCCGTGGAGCAGCACGTGGTCCAGGGCTTCCTCCCGCTTGCGGGCGGCCTGGATGAAGATGGCCAGGTTGTCCTTGGCCTTTTCCTGGCCGATGTACTCCGTCAGGGTCTTGGGCCGCAAAGAGCTCTCCTGGGCGTCCTCCGCCAGGAAGGTCTTGGCCACAATGGGCTCCTCATAAATATCGTTTCCAAAGTCGATGCTCAAAATGTCACTTCCCTTTTGGGGTGTATTCGGCCGGCGGCGTTGTTACTTCACCATTTTCTTCAAGCTCTGGCGGATGATCTCCTCCAGGGGCAGGGTCTCCACGTCCACGCCCTTGAGGGCCATCTGGACCTCCTGGCTGGAGTAGCCCAGCACCGCCAGAGCCTGGGCAGCTTCTGTTGCCTTGCTGGCGAACAGCGGCGCCGCCGGGACGCCCTTGCCGCCGGAGAAGTCCAGTCCTCCCGCGGTTTCCCGGGCCATTTTGTCCTTCAGCTCCAGAATGATGCGCTGGGCGATCTTCTTGCCGATGCCCGGCGCCGCCGTCAGGGCCTTGGCGTCCTCCGTGACCACGGCCATGGCCAGGGCCTCCGGGGTGGCGGCGGACAGAATGGCCAGAGCCGCCTTGGGTCCCACGCCGCTGACGCCAATCAGCATCCGAAAGCTGTTCAGCTCGTTTTGAGTAGCAAAGCCGTATAGCTCGAAGATGCCCTCCCCTACGTTCAGATGGGTATACAACTTCCCCCGCTGGCCCTTTTTCAGGGCCGCCAGGGTGTTGTTGGTGGTTTTGCAGGCGTAGCCCACCCCGCCGCAGTCGATGACCGCCAGACCGGGTAAAATCTCCGCCACGGTGCCGTCCAGATAGTAAAACATCTCTTTCTCCTTAAACCGTCTCTTTCACGTCTCCCGCCTGGGGCAGCCGTGAAGTAAAACTCCTTGCATGGCACAAGGCCAGCGCCAGCGCGTCCGCCGCGTCGTCCGGCCGGGGGACGCTTTTCAGCTTTAAAAGCCGCTTCGTCATGTCCATGACCTGACGCTTCTCCGCCTTGCCGTAGCCCGTCACCGCCAGCTTCACCTGGGAGGGCGTGTACTCGTACAAAGGGATTCCGCACTTCTCGGCGGCGTACAGGATGACGCCCCGGCCATGGGCCACGGCAATGCCGGTGGTGATGTTGGTGTTGAAGAACAGCTCCTCAATGGAGATGACATCCGGCTTCAGCTGGCCGATCAGGTCCTCCATGTCCGTACCGATCTGATACAGCCGCCGGCTCAGGGGCAGCCCCGCCGGAGTGGTGATGGCTCCGTAGGTCACCATATGGACTTGTGCCCGCTCCGCCTCCACCAGGCCGAAGCCGATGGTGGCGAAGCCCGGGTCGATGCCTAAGATGCGCATGGGCCTCTCCTTCCAGCTTACATTCTGTAATAGTATAGCAAATCCGGCGGCGATGCGCAACCAGAAAAAAGAGCGCCCGCCGGGCGCTCTCCTCGCTTATTTGATGGGAATGGTGATGGGAGTGATCTCGGTGGTGGTACGGGAATAGGTAGGCTGCAGCCAGACCACGTCCTCCTGATAGTCCGGCAGGGGCAGCATCTCCTCAAAGTACCCACTGCCGTCGGTGGTGGTGCCCCGGCGGTTGGCTTCGTACTGGTTCCCCTCCTCGTCATAGAAGGTGGAGTACCAGACCTGGTGGGTGTGATTCTCCTTCCGCTGCTTCACCCGGAAGGTCAGAACCCAGCCGCCGTCTCGCTTTTCGGCGCTTTGGAAGATGACGCCCTCCGGCAGCCGCTCCGCCGTCCGGTGCGCCAAGTCCACCCGGACCCGCTCCAAGTCCTTGTCCAGCCACTCCGCCCCGGTGACGTGGAGGGTCAGGTGCTGGCTGTCCGCAAAATAGGGGCTTTCCAGCCGGAAGGAAACATTGGCCGGGGAGTCCGGGTCACCGCTGGCGGAGACGCCGTTGGAGATGGGCTTGAACCGCTCTCCGTCCTCGTTCTCCAGATAGAACTCCAGCCCCTTCAGCCAGGCGGTATTTGCCGGATCGTCGGACACGTTCACCCGCACGTGGGTGGGATAGACCTCCACCTCCGTCACCGTCAGGGACTGGCCGTCCAGCGTAAAGGTCTGGTTCACCGGGACGATCTCGCCCTTGGCAGTGAACTGGGGATCAAACTCCAAGGTAAAGGTGAATTCCGCCAGATAGTCCGGCTTCTCCTCTTCCACCGGCTCCAGCATCTCGTCCTCATAGGATGTGGTGGATGCTTCGGGAGCCGCCGACCGGTCCGGCTCCACATAGGTGGTGACGCCGAAGGTCATGGTGAAGCTGTCGGGAACATTGCCCTCGCCGTAGTCCAGGGTAACGTTCAGCAGGGTCCCCGGAGGCTGATTCCAGTCACAGCCAATGGTGGAGCAGACCTGTTCCGGCTCGTAACGGGGCATCTCGGCTGTCAGGTTGTCGTAGCCGTCGGCGCTCAGGGTGAAGAAGATGTTCAGCTGCTTCTGGTCCACAATGACGTATTCGATGGTGGCGGTAATGCCGTTCACCGTCTGGCTCTGTCCCATAGGCTGGACATACTCGTTTTCCACAGCGGCGGACAGGCTGGGGGACCAGGCCACGGCCTTGGCCAGCTCTCGCAGCACCGGGATATTCCCGCAGGCCCTGGCGAAGGGCACAGACAGGTTCACCAGCAGGACGAAACCGGCGAAGCAGGCCGCCAGCCCGGTGGCGGAGAGGCCGAAAGCACGTCGTTTCCTCCGTGAAGCTCTTTCCCTTGCCAGTGCTTTTTGCACAGTTCCTTCCAGTTCCACCGGGGTATGCTCCAGCTCTGTCAGCAGAGCCTGGTATTCCTCGTTCCGGGTCATGCGTCTCCCTCCTCTCCCAATTCCAGCCTCAGCAGGGCCAGGGCCTTTCTCTGCCGGGTGGCCACGGTGCCCTGGGGGATCCCCAGGGCCTGGGCGGTCTCCGCTTGGGTGTACCCGGCGAAGAACCGCAGGATGATGACTGTCCTCAGGTCCTCCGGCAAACGGCGGATGGCCTCCTTCAGCGGCAGCTGGTCATAAGTATCCGGCCCGGCGGTATCGGGAAGGGCCTCCTCCCCGGCGAACCGCTTCCGGCGGCGGAGCTCCCTGTGGCAGGTATTGATGAGGATGCGGGTGAGCCACGTCTCAAAAAACTCCGGCTGGCGCAGCTTCCTCAGCGCCCGCAGGGCCTGGTACACCGCCTCGTCCACCGCCTCCAGGGCATCGGCCTCACTGCCCAGGTACAGCCAGGCGGTGCGGTACAGCCGATCCCGGAGAGCCTCCGTCCGGGCGGCGAATTCCGTTTTGTCCATCGGGTCACCCCCTCTTTCTGCCTGTTAGAGTTTCCGGCATCCGTTTTTGTTTTTGAAAGGGAACACTTTTTTACAAAAAATCAGCACGGCTCTCGCCGTGCTGACCGATTCACGCTCTTGGGTGGGCCTTCTGATACACGTCCTTCAGCTGCCGCTTCACCACATGGGTGTAGATCTGGGTGGAGGAGATATCCGCGTGACCCAGCATCTCCTGGATGGAGCGGAGGTCCGCGCCGTTTTCCAGCAGGTGGACGGCGAAGGAGTGGCGCAGGGTGTGAGGGGTGATGTCCTTCTCAATGCCCGCCTTCTCCTGGTAGTACTTGATGATCTTCCAGAAGCCCTGACGGCTCATCCGCTCACCGTTCATGTTGACGAACAGGGCCGTCTCCTCGCTGTCGGCAATGAGCTGGGGGCGGATATCCCGGACATAGTCCTGCAGCGCCTTGACAGCGGTGTGGTACAGGGGGATGATCCGCTCCTTGCCCTTGCTCTCGCATCGGATGAAGCCGGCGGCCAGGTTCAGATCGTCCAGGTCCAGGGAGATCAGCTCGCTGACCCGGATGCCGGTGGCGTACAGCAGTTCCAGCATGGCGTGGTCCCGGAAGCCCTTGGCGTCCACGCACTGGGGCTGGTCCAGAAACAGCTCCACTTCCTTGCTGGTCAAGATCTCCGGGTACTTCCGCTCCGCCTTGGCGGCGGTGATGCCCTTGGCGGGATTGACCTTCACCACGTCCCGGGAGAGCAGATAGTTATAAAAGGACTTCACCGAGGCCAGGAACCGGGTGACGGAGGCGGCGGACTTGCCGTGGCCCTGCATCCAGGCCATGTAGTCCCGCACCATCTCCGGCTTGGCCCGTTTCAGGTCGCAGCCCTGGTGTTCCCGCAGGTAGTCGGAAAACTGGGTCACGTCCCGCAGGTAGGAGCTGATGGTATTCTGGGAGGCGTGCTTCTCCCCGGCAAGATAGGCGCCGTATTCCGCGATATAGTCGACCAGGGAAAGTCCCCCCCCTTCTGAAAATCACAAGGTCAAATGCCCCAGCGCCAGGCGCAGCAACGCCGGCGGCAGAGCCAATTCCACACACACACCCGCCAGCAGCACGGCCCCGCACAAAGCGGCGCGGCGCCACCAGGCCCGGCCCGCCGGCGGAGGGCGCTGCCCTCTCCCAAAGGACACCGCCGCAAGGCCCGCGGCGAGCCCCCACCCGGGGACCGCCAGCAGGAAATAACATGGCAGCGTCACCAGACACCGCCAGCCAAGGACCGCCAGCGCCACCAGCAGCCCGTCCGCCCCGAAGGCCGCCGTGAAGCAGCAGACGGAGAAGGACAGGAAAAAGCCAAAGACCACCGTCAGGCAGGGCAGCAGCACCACCCCCACCGCCGAGAAACCCAGCAGAAACGCCAGCAGCGGATACCGGAAGTACAGCGCCAGCGCCGGAAGCACCGCGTCAGGGGAAGCCGTCCGCTCCAGCCGGACGTAATCCCGCAGATAAGCGCCCAACTGCTCCCCTACGTCCTCCGGCACCCGGCCCGCCAGGACCTGTCCCAAAAAAACGCCGCCGGCGAAGCAGAGCGCCAGCAGCACCAGCCGCGGCAGGGACCCGGTCCCCGGCGCAGTCAGCGCGAACCCCTTCCGTCTCATCAGCATCCTCACCTCGCCACAGCCTATGCGGCGGTGGGAGAGATTATGAGGAAAGAGGTAACGTAAACCTTGTACTTTTTTAATATAGTGCAAATTTCCTGATTTTTCAAGGAATTTACCGCAACTTCTCTTTTTTTGTAATTTATGACAAAATCTTATGTAAACCATATTATGTAAACTAATGAAACAAAGTTGCCGAAGGCCCTCAGCAACTTTTCCAAAAGGCCCACATCTGGTGGCCTTTCGCCGGGCGGCGCCCCACATCTGCCGCCGGGGCCTCCCTCCCCCATCGGCTCCGGCGGCGGAAGAACGGAGGCGGGAGAACCATGGAGACAGTACAATTTTTTGTGGATTTTCACGACTGGAGCCGTGCCCCCTTCCGGGGCCGCTTCCGCTTTCCACGCCGGCCCCTGCCGCCGGTCAGGCCAGCCAGCAGACCACCCGCCAGGGCGCACAGCAGCAGCACGCCGCCCCGGCCAGTCCAGGCCACCCCCTCCCAGCACAGCAGTCCCACCGCCGCCAGCACGGCGGCGAAGACGGCGGCGCAGGCGCAGGCCGCCGCCATCCGGCCCCAGGGCGATACGGCGGCACACCGCAGCGCTCCGGCCAGAGACGCGCACAGGCAGGCGGCTCCCAGCAGCGGGAAGGCCCCCGACTCCGGCATCGCCCCCTTCACCAGCAGCAGCGATTCCAGCAGCGCCCACAGCAGATACAGCCCCAGGGACAGTGCGGCGCCTCCCGTCAAAGCTCCCCAGGGCGACACCGCCCGCCTCTTTCCTTTTTCCATAAAAAAACCTCCCCCGTCACATGCTCTTGTGAGAGCATATGACCGGGGAGGTCATGATTATGCGGAGATCAGTCCTTCTTCTCCTCTTCGGGAGCGGGGATCTCGTCCACAGGCTCCTCAGGGGCAGTAGGCTCCTCGGGAACATCAGAGGACTCGGCATCCTTCTTCTTACCCTTCTTGCCCTTCTCCTCAGCGGGCTGCTCGCCGGTCTGGACGCCCACAGTGGACACAGCCCACTTGGTCAGCTCCATCCGAACACGGTCCTCGCTGGTCTCGATGATGATGGTGTCGCTGTTGACCATCACGATCTTACCCACGATACCGCCGATGCTGGTGATGACATCGCCCTTCTTCAGACCGTCGCGCATCTCCTGAGCCTTCTTCTTCCGCTTGTTCTCGGGGCGGATCATCAAGAAGTACAGGATGACGAACATTAAGACGAGCATGAGAATGGAAGATTCCATAAACGCTATTCTCCTTTTCTTCCGTAAAATCAGAATGTAACTATTATACCAAATACCACCGGTTTTGCAAGCCTTTTTTCCAGAGGCCGTCAGGTATCCGCCCGTTTCTCAAGATTCCCGCTGTACCGGGCCCGGAACTGGACAAAAGTACCCTCGTCGATAGCGGCCCGGATCTTCGCCATCAGATCGTTGTAGAACCACAGGTTGTGGAGCACGGCGAACCGCAGGGCCAGCACCTCGTCTGCCTTGAACAGGTGCCGCAGATAGGCCCGGGAGAAGCTCCGGCACACGGGACAGCCGCAGCTGGGGCTGATGGGACGGTCATCGGTCTGGTACTTCTCGTTCAGGATGTTCACCGTTCCCTCCCAGGTGAAGAGCTTGCCGTGGCGGCCGTTGCGGGAGGGCATCACGCAGTCGAAGAAGTCCACGCCCCGGCTGACGGCCTCGATGATGTTGCTGGGGGTACCCACGCCCATGAGATACCGGGGTTTTTCCGGGGGCATATGAGGCTCCACCACGTCGATCATCTCGTACATCACCTCGGCGGGTTCCCCCACTGCCAGGCCGCCGATGGCGAAGCCGTCGCAGTCGATCTTGGCGATCTGCTGCATATGCCAGGCCCGCAGATCAGCGTAAGTGGCGCCCTGGTTGATGCCGAAGAGCATCTGCTTGGGGTTCACGGTGTCCGGCAGGCTGTTGAGCCGGTCGTGCTCGAGCTTGCACCGCTCCAGCCACCGCAGGGTCCGTTCACAGCTGGCCTTGGCGTACTCATAGGGAGCGGGGTTCTCCACGCACTCGTCAAAGGCCATGGCAATGTCGCTGCCCAGGTCGGACTGGACCTGCATGGACTCCTCGGGACCCATGAAGATCTTGCGGCCGTCGATGTGGGAGGCGAAGGTGACGCCCTCCTCCTTGATCTTCCGCAGGGACGCCAGGGAGAACACCTGGAACCCGCCGGAGTCCGTCAGGATGGGGCCGTCCCAGTTCATGAACTTGTGGAGGCCGCCCATCTGCCGCACGATCTTGTCGCCGGGCCGCAGGTGCAGGTGGTAGGTGTTGCTCAGCTCGATCTGGCAGCCCACCTCCTTCAGGTCGTGGGCGGAGACGCCGCCCTTGATGGCGGCCTGGGTGCCCACGTTCATAAAGACGGGGGTCTGCACCACGCCGCCGTGGGCGCAGGTAAACTCGCCGCGCCGGGCGCGGCCTTCGGTTTTGATGACTTTGAACATATGGTTACTCCTAATCATAGTTGTCTCGTTGACCAACGCGGGGAGATACAGCCTCGCCGGACCCAGTAAACGCATTCAGTCCCAGCAGGCGATTCAGAATCTCCGCCCGCTCCGGCGTCCGGCTCAGCGGCTCTCGCCCAGTCCGTAACACACCGTCCCGCCAGCTGGTCTCTGGCACTGCGCCGCAGGCCCGGCGGATGCGCAGCGGCCCTACCCGAAGGGCCATCGCCGCATCCCAGTAATTGAGCCAGCAAATGCTCCGGGGCCGCTTTCTGTCCCCGGTCAGATACCCGCCCTCCAGAGGCCCACGGTCGTCCACACAGCCCCAGAAAGGGCGGAACACCGCGATGCAGCGGCGGAAGGTATCCTCCACAGTTTCCGGCGAAAACAGCCGGGAAGACCCGGCAGCCTCCGGGATATCCACCACAAAGGTGTCCACGAATTTGGGATCGCAGTTCCCGGTGTGCAGGCGATATCCCACGCTCCCCTTCTCCTCCAGCGAGGAGAAAAAAGAAATGGAATACCCCAGCTCCCCCAGTTGAGCGTTCCCCTGGTTCACAGGTCGGCCCAGCAGAGCCTTTCGGAACGACTCCCCGTCCCAGGCGAAAGGCTTTGCGTCTCGCCTCCGGCGGACGGCTCGGTAGTTGGGACAGAAATCCGATTCCGCCTCCCGAAAGATGGAGAACAGGGCGAAAGCTTCCTCCGCCAGGGCCTGCGGCGTCTTTTTTACCGGCTTTCGCCATAAAATAAGATGCGTCATCAGGAGAGGAACATCGCATCGCCGAAGCTGAAGAAGCGGTACCGTTCCTTCACCGCTTCTTCATACGCTGCCAGCACGTGTTCCCGGCCAGCGAAGGCGGACACCAGCATGATAAGAGTGCTCTCCGGCAGATGGAAGTTGGTCACCAGGCCGTCCATCACCTTGAACCGGTAGCCGGGGTAGATATAGATGTTCGTCCATCCCGCCTTGGCCTCCATGTGGCCGTCGTCAGCGGCCCAGGATTCCAGCGTCCGGCAGGAGGTGGTCCCCACGCAGATGACCCGGCCGCCGTTGGCCTTGGTTTTGTTGATGAGGTCCGCCGTCTCCTGGGGAATGACGCAGTACTCGCTGTGCATCTCGTGGTCGGTGATCTCCTCCTCCTTCACGGGTCGGAAGGTGCCCAGGCCTACGTGAAGGGTCACATAGCCGATGCCGACCCCCTTGGCGGCGATCTTCTCCAGCAGCTCCGGCGTGAAGTGAAGTCCCGCCGTAGGGGCCGCCGCGCTGCCCACCACTTTGGAGTAGACTGTCTGGTACCGCTCCTGATCCTGAAGCTCCTCCTTGATATAGGGCGGCAGGGGCATCTTGCCCAGGCGCTCCAGCACCTCCAGGAAAATGCCCTCGTAGTCGAAGCGGACCATGCGGTTGCCGTCAGGCAGCTCCTCCACCACCTCGGCGGTCAGCTCCCCGTTGCCGAAGCTGAGCTTGGCGCCGATCCGCATCTTTCTTCCCGGCCGCACCAGGCACTCCCAGGTCTTCTCCCCCCGGTCGATGAGCAGCAGCACCTCGCAGGCCCCGCCGCCGGGCAGCCGCTGGCCCAGGAGGCGGGCGGGCAGTACCCGGGAGTTATTCAAAATCAAGCAGTCGCCGGGGTTCAAAAAGTCCGGCAGCTCATAGAAATGGTGGTGCCCCACGGCGCCGGTGGCCCGGTCCAGGGTCATCAGCCGGGAGGTGTCCCGCTTGTCCAGAGGCGTCTGGGCGATCAGCTCCTGGGGCAGATCATAGTAAAAATCACTGGTCTTCATGGTTCTCCTGTCCTCACCGAATGGTGATATCTGTGTAATAAAATTCAAGGATCTCGTCATAGGTATAGCCTTGCTCGGCCATGGCCTTGGCGCCGTACTGGCTCATACCCACATTGTGGCCGCTGCCGGTGCCGGTGATGACAAAGATGCCGGAGGCTTTCGAGGACGTGACCTTGCTGGATTTGCCACCGATGACGGCTTTGCCGGAGCTGGTCAGCACGTACAGCTCTCCCGCCGGCAGCGTGGTGACAGTACCGCCGCCGGAGATGACGGAGACCCCCGCCAAGGTGGAGAGCTTGGTGCCGGCGCCGTTGACATAGTATGCCCCGCCGGCGGAAGTCTGCTCCCCGCTGCCGCCAGTGATCTCAAAGCGCATGCTGCGGACGTTTTTGCCGTAAGTGCTGCTGTAAAAGGCCATGCGGCAGGCCTCCCCCCGCACCGTCAGCTCCTTTCCCGCGGTGTCCACAAAGGTGACCCGGGAGACGTTCCCCTGGTCGGTCCGTCCGGAGATATACACATCCTGGACGGTACCGATGTTGTAGCCGCTGTTTTGCAGCACCCAGGTCAGCTCCTCGGCGGTGTAAGTAACGGTCCAGCTGTAATTTGGGATATTCGTCTCCGCCTCGAAGGGGTCCTCCTTCCCCTTCAGATAGGGGACCTCGGTACCCCAGACGTTGACGGCGTCCTCAGTGGCGCCGCCGTCGGAGCTATGGTACACCGCGTTCATCACCAGCTCCCCGTCGTAGTAAAGACACTCCCCCGCTGTGGCGTCCACCGCGTCGTCGGTGACGGCGGTAGCGCCGTTAGTGCCGTTGTACACCTGGCAGCAGGTGGCGGCGCAGACATCGAAGCCACAGTCCTTCAAATGCTTGCTGTGGCCCTGGACGTAGGTCCGGGCGCAGACCGCCTGGGCCTCCAGGGCGGCGCTGGGCCAGCCGGGGCCCATCTCATAGGGAAGAACACCCTTCACGTAGTCCTCCAAATCTACCACATTCACCACCTGGAGGCCGCTGCCGCTGCGGGTATATTCAAAGCCGCCGCAGTACTTGTAGCCCTTGAACCAAGTGATGGGGGACCGGTCCTGGGGCAGGACGCCCAGGGTGTCCTCCTCCGTCTCGAACAGGACCTCATCTGTTCCGGTGACCGTTACCTGGATGCCGCCGCCCTCCCTGGGAGACATGGTGATGGCCGTCTCCTCCGTCCAGTCCAGGGCCTCAAAACACCGGTCCTCGTCGAAGTAGCCGAACTCGTAGCCCTCGCCTACGGCGTTCTCCAGATTGGCGGAGGACAGGACCGAGGAGCCGTACCGCAGGCCCACCTTCACCGTGCCGTTCACCACGGCGGAGGCGGAAACCGCCGTCAATGCGAAAAATGTCACAACAAGCAGCGTCGTCAGAAGCAGTTTTTTCATGGAACCTCCCAATATCACCGGCCTTGACCAGATAGAAAAAGTATGCTAATATACATACAAATGTCCGCTCTGGAAATACATATCTGAAATCTCATCAATATCTTGTATTATAGTACAAAGCGGAGCCACATTCAACCAAAAATCGACGGGAGCCTGAAAGCCCTCCGCCGTATCAAGTGAGCAGGAGGAAACGTATCATGAAACAGTACAAAGTCGGCATCATCGGCTGCACCGGCATGGTGGGCCAGCGGTTCATCACCCTGATGGAGAACCATCCCTGGTTCCAGCTCACCGCCCTGGCGGCTAGCGCCCGCAGTGCCGGCAAAACCTATGAGGAGGCCGTGGAGGGCCGCTGGGCCCTGGACATTCCCTGTCCCGAAGAGGCTAAGAAGCTGGTGGTCCTGGACGCGGAGGCCGACGCCGAAAAGCTGGCGGACCTGGTGGACTTCTGCTTCTGCGCCGTGGATATGAAGAAGGAAGAGATCCGGGCCCTGGAAGAGAAGTACGCCAAGCTGGAGTGCCCCGTCGTCTCCAACAACTCCGCCCACCGCTGGACCGACGACGTGCCCATGGTGGTGCCGGAGATCAACGCCCAGCACCTGGAGGTCATCGACGCCCAGCGCAAGCGCCTGGGCACCAAGCGGGGCTTCATCGCCGTGAAGAGCAACTGCTCTCTCCAGAGCTACGTCCCCGCCCTGCATCCCCTGCGGAAGTACGGTCTGGAAAACGTCCTGGTCTGCACCTACCAGGCCATCTCCGGCGCCGGCAAGACCTTCCAGCGCTGGCCCGAGATGGTGGACAACTGCATCCCCTTCATCGGCGGCGAGGAGGAAAAGAGCGAGCAGGAGCCTCTGAAGCTGTGGGGCCACATCGAGGACGGCAAAATCGTCAAGGCCGAGGGTCCCGCCATCACCGCCCAGTGCTTCCGGGTGGCCTGCCAGGACGGTCATATGGCCGCCGTGTTCATGAAGTTCGCTGACGGCAAGGCCCCCTCCATCGACCAGATCAAGGCTAACTGGGCCGCCTTCCGGGGCCCCGCCCAGGAACTGGACCTGCCCTCCGCCCCCAAGCAGTTCCTCCACTACTTTGAGGAGGAGAACCGCCCCCAGACCCGTCTGGACCGGAATTTGGAGCACGGCATGGCGGTGTCCATCGGCCGTCTGCGGCCCGACACCCAGTACGACTACAAGTTCGTCTGCCTGAGCCACAACACCCTCCGGGGCGCCGCCGGCGGCGCCGTCCTGCTGGCGGAACTGCTGTGCAAGAAGGGCTACATCGAGGCGAAGTAATCGCTCACAAATCCATACCAAAGAAAGCGGATGCCCGATCCGGGCATCCGCTTTTCTCACCTCTTCCCCCCAAATAAAAAGCAGGTTTTGCATGGTTTTCCGCACATTTTAGAATGATATTGCATAATGTAGTTCTGTACAATGAACAGCGAAGCGAAAACCCTTTCGGATCGTATAGGAGGTACGGATATGCGCAAGCCCCTTTTCACCGGCTCCGGCGTGGCCATCGTCACGCCCTTCACCACAGATACCGTGGACTTACATACCCTGGGCAAACTGCTGGACTTCCAGCTGGAAAACGGCACCGACGCCGTTATCGTCTGCGGCACCACCGGCGAGGCCAGCACCATGACCTACGGCGAGCGGATGCGGACCATCGAATACTGCGTGGACCATGTGAACGGCCGGGTGCCGGTGATCGCCGGCAGCGGCTCCAATTCCACGGAGGTGGCCATCGCCCTCAGCCGGGACGCCCAGCGGGCCGGAGCCGACGGTCTGCTGGTGGTAACGCCCTACTACAACAAGGCCACCCAGACCGGGCTCGTCCGGCACTACACCGCCATTGCCGATGCGGTGGAAAAGCCCGTCATCCTCTACGACGTGCCTTCCCGCACCGGCGTCACCATCGCGCCGGAGACCTACGCTGAGCTGGCAAAGCACCCCAACATCAACGGCGTCAAAGAGGCTGGAAGCAACTTCAGCAATATCCAGAAGACCCGGAACCTCTGCCCCACCGACTTCTCCATCTGGTCCGGCAACGACGACGAGACGGCTCCCATCTGCCTGCTGGGAGGTGTGGGAGTCATCTCCGTGGCGGCCAACGTGGTGCCGGAGCAGATGCACCGGCTGACAGAGCTGTGTCTGGCGGGAGACTTTGCCGCCGCCGGTAAGCTGCAATTGCACTTGAAGGCTCTGTGCGACGCCCTGTTCTGCGAGGTGAACCCCATCCCGGTGAAGACAGCTCTGGACCTGCTGGGCTGGAACGCAGGCCCCCTGCGGCTGCCCCTGTGCGAGCCCAGTGAGGCCAACCGGGAGCGGATACGGAAAACACTGGTAAAGTACGGACTGCTGACGGAATGAGGAAAGGGATGGCCGCTGCCGTCCCTTCTGATCATCTGGTGGTCTCCGCCGAGATCAGGACCTTGGTGATGGCGCCGTCTTTCATAGTGCGGAGCCCCACCGCCAGTGTCTGCTGGAACTCACCGGCGCCGGGAGAGCAGTAAAACGCCCGTTCCAGCGTCTGCCCTACTGGGATACGTACCCGGGTGAACTCCTGGCCGCCGCTCCCCACGGTATAGGGCCGCATGACCTGGCACTCGATCTCGCAGGAACTCTCGTTTTTGATGGTCAGCAGCGCGTACTTTCCGGCAGGACAGAAAAAGGTCTCTGAAACGCCGGTGTCCGACTCGAACCGGGCGTTTTTCAGGCTGTATCCCAGGTTTGTCTTGTCCACCTGAGACACGTTGACCTCCCGGATAGACCCGGCGCTGATGCCCAGCTTCGGCGCGGTAGGCAGGGACATGAACTCCTTTTCCCGGATAGCTTCCAGCTCAGAGGTCTTTCCATGGGTGACCGTCACCGTCCCCTCCGGCAGATTCGCGGGAGCTTTTTCTCCTGGCTTCAGCTCGATAACGCCAGTGGTCTTGACCACCGGGAAAAAGTTGACACAGTTTTTCTCCCCGTCCCACTTGGGGGACTGGCTCATATCGAAGAGCTCCGCCACTTTTTTGACGGCGATGTAATTGGTGGTGCCGCCCTTGGCGTCGGTATAGGTGATGGTGACGGGCACCTTCTCCCCGTTGGCGGCGGTCATGGAGGCGCCGGGGGCCGCCTTCACCTGGTCATAGACCTCCACGCCCACCTTGCCGAAGCCGGCTGTGCCGTTGAAGATGCCCGCCGCCCCCGCTGGCACGATCAGGGTAACCAGCATCGCCATGGTCATCATCCCGCTTAAAAAGGATATCCAGTTCTTCTTCATACTTTTCCTCACTTTCCGCAGTCGATCTGTTCCGCGATCTTGATGATCTCCTCTTTTTCCGGCGTGCCCGCCACCTCCAGAACATAGGGGCCGTCCGTCCAGAGAAGCAGAGTCTCCTCCCCGGTCTCACGGACGTAAAGCTCCGCTTCCGTGCCGTTGATGACCGGATGCCCCTCCAGGGTATACTCCGGTCCCAGATCTATGGTCAGGGTATCCGTCATGTGCTGAACCACCCGGAAGCTGCCTCCCTCGCCGTCCTGGTAGGTCCATACGTACCGGGTCCAGGTCTCGGATTCTTTCCGATAGGTATCCGTTTCCGCATAACCCTTTGGCACATAGCCCAGGACGGCAGGCTGGAAGCCCTCCGGCTTTTCCCCCGCCCGGTATGCGTACCGGGTGCCCTCCGCTGTTTCTGCGCGAAAGATTCGGAACACGCTCCCCCGAAGAGCTGCCGCGCCGGCAGCCAGCAGGGCCGCGACCAGGGCGGCGATGAGCAGTGTTCGTTTCCAGCGCCAGGCCGGTGCCTTCACGCCTGTCAGCAAGGATCTCATCTTCCTCTCAAATCCCTGGGAAAAGGCGTGAGCGCAGTCCTCCCGGCCGGGCAGTGTGTTCAGGAACAGCTCCGCCGCTTTCGGTGCCGATTCGTACAGCATCTCATCTGTGATTGTCATACTGGTTCCCCCCTTTCCGCCAGCTCCGCGGCCAGCTTTTTCTTAGCCCGGGCCACGATCTGCCGCAGGTTCCCCGGCGTGGTGCCCAGCAGCGCCGCGGTCTCCTCCCCCCGAGAAGCCCAGATAAAACCGCAGCAGCAGTGCCTGCCGGTATCGGGGCGGCAGGGCAGCCATGGCGGCGGCCAGGGTGCCGGTCTCCTCCGGCGGCCCTTCACGATACAGGAAGGGCACCTCATCAATGTCCACCGTCTGGTGACGCCGCCTTACCCGGTAGAGGTCGATGGCCTTCCGTTCCGCCACTGTCACCGCCAGCACCCTGGCCCGGGGGCCCAGCTCCGTCGGCACCATCTCCACGTGCTCCGCCAGGCTGATGAAGGCCAGATGCACTGCGTCCTCCGTGTCCTGCCGGTTCTCCAGCACCTGATAAGCCACGTGGTACATCAGGCCCCGGTAGGCCAGGTACAGCGCTTCGAAACGGTCCCGGTCCTCCGGCGTCCCGATGGCTTGCAAGTAGGCCAGCAAACTTCATCCCTCCCCTCTGTTCTCTGTAACGCTGTTGATAATGCAAATGTGACGGCAGCCGCCCGAAATTTTTCAGGCGGCGCCGTTTATTGCTCTTCCATGGCCCGAAGAGACAACTCTATGGCGCCCAGGTCCTGATAATCCACATCTCCAATATACACTTCGCCAAAAGTGGTATCTATCAGCATTTCGGCGTTGTCCAGCCAGCCGTGGACTTCTTACAGGAACGCAGCCACGGCTTCTGTGTCAAAGCTATGGTACGGAGAACCCCAATTGATATCAAACTCCACACGGTCCTCCCGGAGCACCGCTGGCTGCATCGTTTCCTCCAAAGAAAACAGTTGATAAAAATACGTACAGTACCCTTGCCCCATAAAAGGCACATAACGCAATAGGTAATCCTGTTCATCCACTTTCAGGGCGTATACGGCGTTCCCTCCGGCATGGGAAACCTCCGCTTCCTCTTTCCAGCACAGATTTCCGACTGTATCCCAGATGCGCAGCTCATAGAGCTCCGCCCTTCCTCCCGAGGGGTATTCATAGGTCCAACGCTCCACGGTCTCCGGCGCTCCGTTTTGGTCAAAATCGTATGTCCCCGGCAGGGGCTCCCGGACCATTTCCCTGGAAGCGCCGGTCAGGCGGCCCTGGTCCATGACCAGCGCGCAGGTGTATGTGTGCTGCTCCTCCCCGTCTCCGCCCCGGCCCACGGTCAGCAGCAGGGTCTCCGCGGCCAGCCACGTTCCCCAGTCCTCTGGCAGGAATGTGTACTCCGGGATAGGACTGCCGTCCGGCAGGGTGAAGTCCCATCTGGTCCAGTAGTCTGTGGAGATGACCTTCACCGCCGTCCATGTCCGTCCGCCGTAGGCCAACGCCACCAGATCGTTTCCCGGGGACCAGGAAACGGACTGCCAAAGATACCCTTTGTCCTCCCATTTGACCTCCCCGGTCTTTCGGTCCACGATCTGGATCGTTTCCGGCACAACCACGCCGCTGACATAGAGGTCACTTTTTCCTGTTGTCAGTACCTCCAACCGACCATCGAGAGAGACCGTCTCCCCTTCCAGCTCCGCTACCGGCGTGTTCGCCAGCAGTTCCTCATAAGCCGCCTTTGCCGCCAGTGCGTCCGCCCGTTCTGTCAGCCACGGCCGTGCTCCACAGGCCACCGCAGCCGTCACCGCCAGCAGGGCAAACAAGGCCAATGTCTGCTGTTTCTGCATAAAAATACCACTCCATCACCGTTATACGAACAGTATATGGAGTGGTATTTTTTATGTCAACTACAATTCGATTGCAAAGCAGGCCGTCAACCTGCGTTTTGTGCCCGGCGGAATTCGATATAGTCCTCGTAGGTGCCCATCTTGTCGATGAGCTTGCCGTTCTCGAACTCCATGATGCGGTTGGCCACGGTCTGGACAAACTCGTGGTCGTGGCTGGAGAACAGGACGACCCCCTTGAAGTCGATGAGGCCGTTGTTGACGGCAGTGATGGACTCCAGGTCCAGGTGGTTGGTGGGCTGGTCCAGCACCAGCACGTTGGAGCCGAACAGCATCATCCGGGACAGCATGCACCGCACCTTCTCGCCGCCGGAGAGGACCTTCACGGGCTTGAACACATCGTCACCGGAGAACAGCATCCGGCCCAGGAAGGCCCGCTTGAAGGACTCTGTCCCCTCCTCCGCGTTATCCGCCGTATACTGGGCCAGCCAGTCCAGCAGGTTCAGGTCGCAGTCGTTGAAGAAGGCGGAGTTGTCCAGGGGGAAGTAGCTGGTGGTGATGGTGGTGCCCCACTTATAGCTGCCCTCGTCGGGCTCCAACTCGCCCATCAGAATTTTGAACAGGGTGGTCTTGGCGATCTCGTCCTCGCCCACGAAGGCCACCTTCTCGTCCCGGTTGATGCGGAAGCTGACGTTGTCCAGCACCTTGCGGCCGTCCACGGTCTTGGAGAGGTTCTCAACGGTCAGGATCTCCTTGCCGCACTCCCGGTCCATCTTGAAGCCCACGAAGGGATACCGGCGGGAGGAAGCGGGCATCTCCTCCACGCTCAGCTTGTCCAGGAGCTTCCGGCGGGCAGTGGCCTGCTTGCTCTTGGACTTGTTGGCGGAGAAGCGCTGGATAAACAGCTGCAGCTCCTTGATCTTCTCCTCGTTCTTTCGGTTCTGGTCCCGGATCATCCGCTGGACCAGCTGGCTGGACTCGTACCAGAACTCGTAGTTGCCCACGTACATTTTGATGCCGCCGTAGTCCACATCCACGATGTTGGTACAGACGGTATTCAGGAAGTGGCGGTCATGGCTGACCACCAGCGTGAGGGCCTCGCAGTCCATCAGGAAATCCTCCAGCCACTCGATGGCCTGGATGTCCAGGTGGTTGGTGGGCTCGTCCAGCAGGATGATGTCCGGTTTCCCGAACAGTGCCTGAGCCAGCAGCACCTTCACCTTTTCCTTGGCGGTGAGGGTACTCATTTCGCTGTACAGAATATCGTTGGAGAGGCCCAGGCCCTGAATCAGGCGGCTCACATCGGATTCAGCCTCCCAGCCGTTCATCTCCGCGAACTCCGCCTCCAGCTCACTGGCCTTCACGCCGTCTTCGTCGGTGAAGTCCTCCTTCTCGTAGAGAGCGTCCTTCTCCTTCATGATGTCGTAGAGACGCTGGTTGCCCATGATGACGGTGTCCAGGACCGTGTAGGCGTCGTACTGGAAGTGGTCCTGCTTCAGGATGGACATGCGCTGGTCCTTGGAGATGACCACCTCGCCGCTGGTGGGCTCCAGGTCGCCGGAGAGGATGCGGAGGAAGGTGGACTTGCCGGCGCCGTTGGCGCCGATGATGCCGTAGCAGTTGCCGGGGACGAACTTCAGGTCCACGTGCTTGAACAGTGTCTGGCCGCTGAAATTCATGCTGACGTCGTTGACTGTGATCATGTCATTTCCTTTCTATACGCACAACAGGCGCGGAGCGAGCGCTCCGCGTCTGCTGTCATGTTGTTTTGTTATTTCACATAGGCCCGGTGGAAGACCTTCTTGCCCTTCTTGATGACCACGCCGTCGCCCTCGAAGTCGCTCTGGTCGAAGGCCACGTCGATGGAGGCCACCTTCTGGTCATTAACCGCCACGCCGCCCTGCTGGATGAGGCGCCGGGCCTCGCCGTTGGAGGCGCACAGGCCGCAGGCTACCAGAAGATTGATGGCGCCGATCTTGCCGTTCTCAAACTTGTCGGCGGTGAGCTGAGAGAAAGGCATATTTTCCAGAGAACCCTTGCCGGAGAACAGGCCCCGGGCGGTCTCCTGGGCCTTGTTGGCCTCCTCCTCACCGTGGACCAGCTTGGTCAGCTCATAGGCCAAAATCTCCTTGGCGGTGTTCAGCTGGCTGCCCTCCCACTTGTCCATCTCGTCGATCTGCTCCAGGGGCAGGAAGGTCAGCATGCGGATGCACTTGAGGACATCGGCATCCTCAATGTTCCGCCAGTACTGGTAGAAATCATAGGGAGAGGTCTTGTTGGGGTCCAGCCACACAGCGCCGGAAGCGGTCTTGCCCATCTTCTTGCCCTCGGAAGTCAGCAGCAGGGTGATGGTCATGGCGTGGGCGTCCTTTCCAAGCTTGCGGCGGATCAGCTCGGTGCCGCCCAGCATGTTGCTCCACTGGTCGTTGCCGCCGAACTGCATGTTGCAGCCGTAGTGCTGGAACAGGTAGTAGAAGTCGTAGGACTGCATGGGCATGTAGTTGAACTCCAGGAAGCTCAGGCCCTTCTCCATCCGCTGCTTGAAGCACTCGGCCCGCAGCATGTTGTTCACGGAGAAGCAGGCGCCGATGTCCCGGATGAAGTCCACGTAATTGAGGTTCAACAGCCAGTCGGCGTTGTTGACCATCTGGGCCTTGCCCTCGCCGAAGTCGATGAACCGGGACATCTGCTTCTTGAAGCAGTCGCAGTTGTGCTGGATGGTCTCCTTGGTCATCATGGAGCGCATGTCGGTGCGGCCGGAGGGGTCGCCGATCATGGCGGTGCCGCCGCCGATCAGGGCGATGGGCTTGTTGCCGGCCATCTGCAGCCGCTTCATCAGGCACAGGGCCATGAAGTGGCCCACGTGGAGGCTGTCGGCAGTGGGGTCAAAGCCGATATAGAAGGTGGCCTTGCCGTTGTTCACCAGTTCCCGGATCTCGTTCTCGTCGGTCACCTGGGCAATCAGGCCCCGGGCAACCAGTTCTTCATAAATCTGCATGGTTTTCTCTCCTGTTCTGCAACTTTCGTATTTGCCGGAACGGGCAAAATAGAAGCCCCCGTCCCGTAAAAGGACAGAGGGCGAAATGCTTTCGCGGTACCACCTCTGGTTCGCCGCTCCCTCACGGAAAACGGCCTCGTGGAGTGCCAACACACTCCCGCGCGGTAACGGGCGCGACCGGGACACGCCTACTGGGTTCCGAAAAACTGTTGGGGTGCCGGCTCCGCGGTGTATTCGGCGGGCGTCCCTCTCCCCTTTCCACCGTCCAGGGGCTCTCTAGGCAGGGCGTTCCGCGTACTTCTCCGCATCAATGCCATATACGTAGGGTATTTTATCTGATTTGAACGGGATTGTCAATGGAAAATAGCAAATATGTTTCGGGACCGGGAAACGAAGGGTGTCTCCTCCATTCCCCGATCCGGGAAAACTCATATGGACTTCCGATAGGCCTCCGCCGCGTCCAGCAACTCCCCGGCGCTGGCCAAGAGGGCCTCCGTGATCTTGCTGCCGCCGGTGATCCGGGCCAGCTCCGCCTTCCGGGCCTCCCGGTTCAGCAGGACAACGTGTGTAAAGGTCCTTCCCTTTTCTTCTCCCTTCTCCACGGAGAAATGGGTGTCAGCCATGGCCGCCAACTGGGGCAGATGAGTGACGCAGAGCACCTGCTTGCGGCGGCTGACCTGGGCCAGCTTTTCCGCCACCTTCTGGGCCGCCCGGCCGGAGACGCCGGTGTCCACTTCGTCGAACACCAGGGTCCCGATGGCCTCCTGCTCCGCCAGCACGTTTTTCAGCGCCAGCATGATACGGGCCAGCTCGCCGCCGGAGGCGATCTTGGCGATGGGCCGCAGGTCCTCTCCCACATTGGCAGACATCAGGAACCGGATACCGTCACAGCCATCGGGGGCCGGCGCCTTTTCCTCAAACTGGATGTGGAACCGGACTTTGTGCATATCCAGGTCCCCCAGTTCCTTCTGGATACGGTCCTCCAGGAGTTTGGCCGCCGCCTTCCGGGCCTTTGTCAGCTCCTCGCCTGCCGCACGGACCGCCGTCTCCGCCTTTTTCAGCTGCTTTTCCAGCCGGACCAGGGTGTCGTCCGCTGTCTCAATGGCGTCCAGCTCCGCCCGGCATTTGTCCAGGTATGCCAGGCAGTCCTCCACTGTGGCGCCGTACTTCTTTTTCAGCCGGTACAGCTGATCCGACCGGCTCTCCACTGCGTCCAGCTCCTCCGGGGAAAAGTCAAATTCCGCCCGCTTATCCCGGATGATCTCGGCAAGGTCATATGCTTCACAGCGCAGTTCTTCCAGGCGCTTGTACAGTTCCGCCAGGTCGTCGCCCAGGGTGCGGATGGTGCCCATGGCGTCTTCCGCCTCCCGCAGCCGGTCCACCGCGCCGGCAGCGCCGTCATCGCCGGAGAGGCAGTAGTCCGCCCCGGACAGGGCACCCATGTATTTCTCACCGTTCCGCAGCAGGTTCCGGCGGGCCGCCAGTTCCTCCTCCTCTCCGGGCACCAGCTCCGCCCGCTCCAGCTCATTGATCTGGAACCGCAGGCTGTCCACCCGGCGGGCCTTCTCCGCCTCGTCCATTCGCAGGGCCCGTATGTTGGCCTGGAGCTCCGCCATGGCGTCGTATTCCCTTCGATAGGCCGCCAGCAGCGCCTCCGTCCGGCCAAAGCGGTCCAGGTAGGCGCCGTGCTGCTCCTCATCCAGCAGCTGCTGGCCGTCGTGCTGGCCGTGGATGTTCAGCAGGTCGGCGCCGATGCGCCGCAGCTGGCTGACGGTGATGGGCCGGCCGTTGGCCCGGCAGAGGTTCTTGCCGTCCCCGGTCATCTCCCGCTGGAGCAGCAGATTTCCGTCCTCATCAGGAGTCACGCCAGTCTCCGCCAATCCCGGCAGGTCCGCCGGGACATGGGAGAACTCGGCGCTGACGAAGGCCTTCTCCGCTCCGGTACGGATCAGCTCCCGGGAGGTCCGGCCCCCCAGCACCGCGCCCATGGCATCGATGACGATAGACTTGCCGGCGCCGGTTTCGCCGGTGAGGGCGTTGAACCCGGGCCGGAACTGGATGTCCGCCGACTCAATCACCGCGATATTCTCAATATGAAGCAATTCCAGCATAGTCTGGCCCTCCCTTCCTCAACTCGGAAACTCCGATTCCGTCCCGGCAGAATTCACTTCTGCCGGGACACCTCTGCCCGCCGCAGCGACCGCCTGCATCGTATGTGGGCGAGGGGATTCAGCGGAGCCGGGCAGCGCCCGGCGCAGCGTCTAAGGGGACGCCGGTCCCCCTTGGATGTTTATAGCATTTCCTTGATCTCTTCGCAGAAGATGGCCGCCGATTCGGCGTCCTTCATCACCAGGAACCCCGTGTCGTCTCCCGCCAGGGAGCCCACCATATAGCTGATATCCATATTGTCCAGGGCGGAGCAGGCGGCGCTGGCCAGACCCGGCATGGTCTTCAGGACCACGATGTTCTGGGCGCTTTCGATGCTGGTGATGCTCTCCCGGAAGATGGTGCGCAGCTTCTCGGCGATATTCAACTTCGTCCGATTGCCGGAGACAGCGTATTTGTATACGCCGTGGCCAATCGGCTCCTTAATGAGGTGCATCTGCTTGATATCCCGGGAGATGGTGGCCTGGGTGCTGGTCACCCCCCGCTCCTGAAGCCGGGCAAGCATCTGCTCCTGGGTCTCGATATTTTCCTGGGAAATGATCTCCAGGATCAAGGCCTGACGGTCATTTTTCATCATTAAATCCTCCCGGCAGCATTTTTTGGGCAAAAATCTCGCAGAAGCTCCGCTCTGACAGCCGCGCCAGCTTGGTGACATACTTGCTCCGGCGGACCAGCACCTGGTCGTCGGACCGCAGGGCGAAGGCCCGGCTCTCATCCACGAACAGGTACACCGGCTTCCGGCCGTTCCGCTCCAGCTCGATGGTCAGCGTGTGCTCCGGCGACAGGACGTAGGAAGAAAAGCGCATGTTGTGGATGCAGATAGGACAGACCACCATGGTCTGGGCCACCGGCTCCACCACCGGGCCGCCGGCGGACAGAGAGTACGCCGTGGAGCCCGTGGGGGTGGCCACGATGACGCCATCTCCGGCGATGTCCGCCAGATGGCGGCCGTCGGAGGATATCTTCAGGTGGATCACGTGGGAGATGGGGCCCTCCCGGATGACAGCGTCGTTGAGGCCCAAGTTGGTGTAAACCTGTTTTCCTTCACGGATCACGGACACATCCAGCATCATCCGTTCCTCGGTTACAAAGTCCCAGTCCTTCAGCCGCCGCAGAGCCTCCAGCTCGCCGGCCTCCAGCTCGGCAATGAAGCCCAGGCCACCCATATTGATGCCCAGCACCGGGATCTTGTGGAGGGCTACCAGCTTGGCAAGATGGAGGATGGTGCCGTCTCCGCCGAAGGTGATCAGCAGGTCGGCGGACCGCAGCTCCTGGGGCAGCGGCCGCACGTCATAGTCACCAAAAGCCCCCTCCTTTTGGTCCCGGAAGGGAGAGCAGACCACCGTTCGGAAGCCCAGCTCCCGCAGAATGGCCTCCGCTCTCCGGGTGGTCTCCATGCCCCGGTCCCGGCTGGGGTTGGGACAGAGGATGATCTTCTTTTGGTTCATACGGCGCCCTCCCCGTGCTCCTTCAGCGTCTCGTGGGACTCCGCCACCAACGCCTTCAAATCGAATTCCTTCGGCTGCCACTCACCCTTTTCCAGATACCCCAGGTACTCGATGTTCCCCTCGGGGCCACGAATAGGAGAATAAGTCAAACCTAGGACTGTAAAGCCGGATTCCTTCACATAATCCAAGAAGTGCTCCAGCACCTCCAGATGGACCGCCGGGTCCCGGACCACGCCTTTTTTGCCCACCTTTTCCTTCCCCGCCTCGAACTGGGGCTTCACCAGGCAGGCCACGTGGCCCCCGTCCTTCAAGACGTTGTGAACCGCAGGCAAAATCAGCTTCAGGGAGATGAAACTGACGTCGATGGAGGCAAAGTCCAGCTCGTCGGGGATCTGCTCATGGTCCAGATACCGGGCGTTAGTCCGCTCCATGCAGACCACACGGGAGTCCTCCCGCAGCTTCCAGGCCAGCTGGCCATAGCCCACGTCCACGGCGTAGACCTTGGCGGCGCCGTTTTGCAGCATACAGTCGGTAAAGCCGCCGGTGGAGGCGCCGATATCACCGCAGACAGCGTCCTTCAGCGCCACTGGGAAGGTGGCCATGGCCTTTTCCAGCTTCAGGCCGCCCCGGCTGACGTATTTCAGGGCATTGCCCCGGACCTCGATCTCCGCGTCGTTGGGGACAGCGGTGCCGGGCTTGTCCACCCGCTGGCCCTTCACAAACACCAGGCCGCTCATAATAGTGGTCTGGGCCTTCTGGCGGCTCTCCTGGAGCCCCCGCTCCACCAACAGCACGTCCAGTCTCGTTTTATTGCTCATGTTTTCTCCCTTTCTCAACAGCCTCGGCAATGCCGGCGGCGTCCAGACCGAAGCTGTGCTCCAGCTCCGCCACACTGCCCGCCGGGGCAAAGGTCTTGCCCAGATTTTGCAGAATCAGATGCCTGGGGGCCCGACCTGCCGCCGCCAGGATGGCGGCCACCCGCTGGCCCACGCAGCCGGCGCCGAAGACGTCCTCCGCCACCAGCAGAGTATCCGTGCGGCCCACCGCCGCCAGGGTCTCCCCGTCCAGCGGGGAGATGCGGTTCAGCTTCAGCACCTCGGCGCTGATGCCCTTTTCCGCCAGCAGCTCTGCCGCCGCCAGCAGAGGGTCCACGCCCATGCCGTAGCCCAGCAGCGTCACATCGCTTCCCTGCCGGAGGCAGGCCATCGGCTGGTCCGCCGTGTCACCCCGGAAGGTCCCCTCTCCGCCCCGGGGATAGCGGACCGCCACCGGGCCGTCCAGCTCAAAGAGGGCCTGGCGCAGCATGTGCCGCAGTTCGGCGAAACTGGAGGGGCACAGCACCGTGAATCCCGGGATGGTGGACAGGAACAGGGCGTCGAAACAGCCGTGGTGGGTCTCGCCGTCGGCGCCCACCAGGCCCGCCCGGTCCACGCCCAGCACTACGTGGAGGTGCTCCAGCGCCACGTCGTGGATCAACTGGTCGTAGCCCCGCTGCAAAAAGGTGGAGTACACGGCGAACACCGGCAGCATCCCCTGGGATGCCAGGCCGGCAGCCATGGAGACGCCGTGTCCCTCAGCGATGGCCACGTCGAAGAACCGGTCCGGGAACTCCCTGGCAAAGCCGGAGAGGCCGGTGCCGTCCGCCATGGCGGCGGTGATGGCGCAGACCCGGGGGTCCTCTGCCGCGCAGTCCGCCAGGGCCTTGCCGAAGACGGAGGAAAAGCTCTCCCCCGACGGCTTTTTCAGGAGACCTGTGACCGGGTCGAAGGGATTGACGCCATGGAACTTGCCGGGGTCCTTCTCAGCGAAGGAGTACCCCTTGCCCTTGACGGTGTTCACATGGACCACCACCGGGCAGTTCAGGTCTCTGGCCCACTGGAGCATATCGCACAGCCGGGGCAGGTCGTGGCCGTCGATGGGGCCCAAATAGGTGAAGCCCATGTCCTCGAACAGGGTACTCCCCGGCCACAGCGTCTTTTTCAGCGAGGTCTTCACCTTGTGATTGAAGCGGTACAGCCTGTTTTTCTCCGGCTGCTTGCCGAAAAGGCTTCGGTACCACTTTTTGAAATGGTAGTAGGCGGGCTTGGACCGCAGCCGGGCCAGGTGGCCGGGCATGGCTCCCACGTTGGGATTGATGGACATGCCGTTGTCGTTGAGGATGACCACCAGGGGCTCCCCGGAGGCGCCGGCATTGTTCAGTCCCTCGTAGGCCAGGCCGCCGGTGAGGGCGCCGTCGCCGATGAGGGCCAGGACGCTGTAATCCTCGTGCCGCAGCGTTCTGGCTCTTGCCATGCCCAGGGCAACAGACACGGAGTTGGAGGCATGCCCCGCAATGAAGGCGTCGTGGACACTCTCATAGGGCTTTGGAAAGCCGGAAAGCCCCCCGAACTGGCGGAGGGTGGCAAACAGCTCCCGACGGCCTGTCAGGGCCTTGTGGACGTAGCACTGGTGGCCTACGTCGAACACCAGCCGGTCCCGGGAGGTGTCGAACACCCGGTGGATGGCCACTGTCAGCTCTACAGCTCCCAGGTTGGAGGCCAGGTGGCCGCCGGTCCGGGACACATTTTCGATCAAAAACTCCCGCAGCTCCTGACACAGCCGGGGCAGTTGTTCTTTCTCCAGCCCCTTCACGTCGGCGGGAGAGTGGATGGTTTCCAATATCATACTTGTCGCCTTTCTCTCAGCGATGGAACAGGTGTAAAAAACGGCCGGTCCAGTAGACCACCTTGGTGCTCTGCTTCATGGCGAAGGTCTTGCCCAGTGCCTTGCCGCCGATGGTCAGGCCGGAAATCAAGGCGGTGACCGCCACGGAGATCAGCACGGACTTCACGCTCAGGGCATTTTGAAGCCGAACCACGATGATGGCGCCGGTGGTGCCGCTGACGATGCCGCAGATGTCCCCCACCACATCGTTGCAGACGCTGGAGACGTGGCTGGCGTTCCGCAGCAGGCGCAGCGCCTCCCTGGCCCCCGGCTCCTTGTGGGCCGCCATGGAGTGAAAGGGACGGGCGTCCGCCGCCGTGACCGCAACACCGAGGATATCGAACAGGATGCCCAGGCCAATGAACAGCGCCAAAATCAAAAGGGCGACCGCCACACCCGCGCCGTCCAGCATCGATTCCGACGCCAGGCTCAGCGCCGCGGACAGGGCGACCGCCAGCAGAAAGACCGTAATGGCCCAACGGTATTGGGAGGGGCTTTTTTTCTTCTCCTCCCCAGGATGCTTTGTTTTTTTCAAACAGGATGACCTCCGTTGTATCAAAAACGCTAAGCCGGCGGCAGCGGAAAAAGTAAATCTTACGGCTTAGGTACGGGTCGGATTTCCCCGCGGCGCACCTCTCGTTGCCGATGGAGGCGGTTCCCCTTTCAGTGCCGCAGCGTGTCGTCGCCAGTTCACGCTACCCGATTGCCACTTAGTCCGCACTGCAATCCTTTTTTCGCCCGGAAAGACAGCCTAGGTGATTTCCACCCCAGTCCGTCCGTCTCTTTAGCCTCTTTTGCAGCCAGGGTTTCAGAGAGCAGGGGGCCGCCGGCTGCTCCGGCCGGGAGCGAAGGCGGCCTGGCCTCTCATTCGCCATACCCACGCAAGGCAGGCTACGTCTGCACACAGCGTTACGGCCCCGCAGGGCCGATGCACCGCATTGCAGGTTCATCATCTGCTTCGTACACAGCTCGGAAATACCGCGATGGGAGTACGGCTGTGCACAAGAGCAGGTCTCCACGGAAACAGGGTCGGGATAACCATGCCATTGGAAAGCGCCCTGAGTCCGCAAGCGCGCGCCGCGCGCTTCCCCCCAGCACCCACCCAAAACTGGGCGTATCAAGCAGGCACCAGAGGTTTCATCGGTGTGCCCTTCAGAGGATTTTTAGGCCCTCCCTAGGAGACGGCAGATCTGACTAGAATACTGCGCCGCCGCTTAGCGAGATTCAGTATAACACGATTCTCATAAATATACAACATATTCTGTATATACAAATTATGAATTTTTTGATAGCGGGCAGGCAAATGCCGGGGAGAAAATCCTCCCCGGCGCCGGTCTTATTTTTTTCGCTCCGCTAAACTGTCCGCCAGGGCAGCCAGGAATCCGTCCTCGTCCCAGGGCGCCACCGCGTCCCTGGCGGCCCGGGTGCAGGCCAGCACCTTTTTTCCGCAGCCCTCCAGGCCCAGCAGGTCCACGAAGGTCACCTTGCCCTCCTCCTTGTCGGAGCCAATGGGCTTGCCGAAGTCGGCGTCACCGATGACATCCAGCATATCGTCCCGGATCTGGAAGGCCAGTCCCAGCTGGTAGCCGTACTCCTCCGCGGCGGACAGCAGCGATTCCCGTCCGCCGGCGGCCGCCACGCCCAGCTTGCAGGCCCCAGCGATCATGGCGCCGGTCTTCAACCGGTGGACCTCCGTCAGTTCCTCCTCCGTTTTAGGGGCGTGGAGGGTGTCGATCACCTGGCCAGCCACCATGCCGTCGGCCCCCGCGGCGCCCGCCAGGATCAGGGCGCAATTTGCCCGCCGCTCCGGCGTCAGGCCTGGGGCGGTCAGGATCAGGCGGAAGGCCTCGGGCTGGAGGGCGTCCCCCGCCAGTACCGCCAAGGTCTCGCCGTAGACCTTGTGGTTGGTGGGCTTTCCCCGGCGGAGGTCATCGTCATCCATGCAGGGCAGGTCGTCGTGGATCAGCGAATAGGTATGCACCAGCTCCAGGGCGCAGGCCACCGGCAGGGTATCACGCCAGTCCATCCCCGCCAGCCGGGCGAACTCCAGCGTCAGCACCGGCCGGATGCGCTTGCCACCCGCCAGCAGGGAGTACCGCATGGCTTCGTACAGGTCGGCCCAGTGGGTGGTCTCCTCGAACTGGGTGCGGAGAAAATGCTCGATCTCCTGGCGGTACGTCTCGTACCGCTGGTCAAACGCCGCTTTTTCCATGGTCAGTCCTCCTGTTCCGCAAAGGGCAGCTCCACGGGGGCGCCGTCGGCGCCCTTCATCAGCTTCACCACCTGCTGCTCCGCCTGGTCCAGCTGTTTGGAGCAGGACGCGATCAGCTTCGTGCCCTCCTCAAAGAGGGCCAGGGAATCCGCCAGGGGCGCGTCGCCCTTCTCCAGGGCTGCCACGATCTCCTCCAGCCGTTGGAGCTGCTGCTCGAATGCCGCTTTCTTTCCACTCATGGATGTACCTCCTCAACTTTGGCGGTGAAGCCGCCCTCTCCCAGTGTAACGGAGACCCGGTCCCCGGGCGACGCGTCACGATAGCTTTTCATGATCTGTCCTTGTTCATTCTGGGCCATGGCGTAGCCCCGGCCCAGGACCTTCAGGGGGCTCATGGCGTCCAGGGACGCCGCCAGGGCGGCGAAGCTCTGCCGCTTCCGGGCCATCTGGCCGGAGGCCAGGTCCCCCAGCCGCTGCTGGACGTGGACCAGCTCCATCCGCTTGTCCTGCACATAGGCCAGCTGGTCCGTCATCACCCGCTTTTGGGCCAGGGAGTCCAGCTTCTCCCGCAGGGCCTCCAGCCGGGCCGTTTCGCTCTGCTCCATCCGCTCCCCGGCGCCCCGGAGCCACCGCAGCAGCTCCACCTGATCCGGTACGGCGATCTCGGCGGCGTTGGAGGGCGTGCTGGCCCGTGCGTCCGCCACGAAGTCGGAGATGGTCACATCCGGCTCATGGCCCACGGCGGAAATCACCGGCGTCTTGCAGTCGTAGATGGCCCGGGCCACCCGCTCGTCGTTGAAGGCCCACAGATCCTCCATGGAGCCGCCGCCCCGGCCGGTGATGATGACGTCGCCGGTCTTCCACTTATCCGCGTATCGGATGGCCCCGGCGATCTCCGGCGGTGCCTCGGCGCCCTGGACCCGCACCGGCAGCAAAATCACCTTGGCAATCGGGTAGCGGCGGCGCAGGATGCGGATCATATCGTGGACCGCGGCGCCGGCAGAGGAAGTGACGATGGCGATCTTCTCCGGGTAGGCGGGCAGGGGCTTCTTGTGGGCGGGGTCGAACAGGCCCTCGGCGTACAGCTTGGCCTTCAGCTGCTCGAAGGCAGCCGCCAGGTCCCCCACGCCCTCGGGGGTCATGGTGTTGCAGTACAGCTGGTAGGCCCCGTCCCGGGGGAACACCGTCACCCGGCCCGTCACCAGCACCTTCATGCCGTTCTCCGGCCGGAACCGAAGTTTCATAGCGGCGCTCTTGAACATGACGCAGCGGATGGCGCCCTCCGGGTCCTTCAGGGAGAAATAATGGTGGCCGGATGGGTACATCTTGTAGTTGGACAGCTCGCCCCGGACGCAGATGTTTTGCAGCATGGGCTCGCCGTCCAACAGGAGCTTGACCAGATTGTTGACTTCGGTAACGCCGAAGATGTGTTGTTCCATGGGCTGCCTCCTAACAGGTTGTCCCTTGACGGGAAAACAAAGAAAAGCAGAGCCGGACGGGGAACTTTCCCCCTGCCCCGCTCTGCCGTTTGCTTATTCGCCGGTCTCCTGCCGCACGAAGCTGCCCAGGATGCCGTTGATGAACTTCACCGTCTCCGGCGTCTCATACTTCTTGGCGATCTCCACCGCCTCGTTGATGGAGACGCTGTTGGGGATATCCGGCATGTACAGGATCTCGTACATAGCCACCCGCATGATGGCGGAGGCCACCAGGGGGATGCGGGCAAAGTTCCAGCCCTTGGCGTACTTGGCGATGTAGCCGTCCAGTTCCGCCCCGTGTTCGTCCACGCCCTTCACCAGACGGCGGATGTACTCCGCCTGCTTGGCGTTGGGAGACTCCTGGTAGATCTCGTCCTCCGCCGCCAGGGTGGCAAAGGTCTCCGCCGTCAGGCGGTCATCCAGCAGGGCATCCACATCCTTGTCCGTGAAGCTCAACTCATAGGAGAGATGGATCGCAATCTCCCGCGCAGTGTTCCGTACCATAAACTTTCTCGTCCTTTTCTCTCTTTTACGCCAGGGTCACGCCGCCCACGTGGATGTTCACGGCGCTCACAGAACAGCCGGTCATGGCCTCCACCGCGGAGATAACCGCCTTCTGGGCGTTCTCCGCCACCTCGGGGATGGGGGTGCCGTACTGCACCGTCAGGTACAGGTCCAGCACCAGGGCCGCGCCGGTCATATCGATCTTGACGCCCTTGGCGCCCTTCTGCGCGTTCTTCTTATTGCTCACCAGGTCCGTGACGCTGCCGCCCAGAGGGGTCATCATGCCGGAGACGCCTTCCACGTCCCGCACGGCCCCCACGGCGATGGCGGCGATGACCTCCTCGGAGATGTTGATGCTGCCATTTTCCTCCGGCAGGGTCATATAATCCTTGCTCTCGCCCATTCTATCGAATCTCCTTACTCATTTATCCTTGGTAAAAGGTCATATTCTTAGGTTGTTATTGTACCATGTCCCGCCGTAAATTACAACTGCTAATTTGCGGCCATGATCTTGATTCCGCTGGCGGGGTAGCCAGTCTCCGTCATGGTGATGTCGGTGATTTTGGCCACATCCTCTTTCGTCAGCTCCCCGGTGCCGGTAGACACCACCACACTGATGCTGTCCTCTCCCATGAAGGCCACGCAGTCGGCGTAGCCCTTGGCGGTAACCAGGTTCTCAATCTGGGCCTCCTTCATGGTGTAGGACGCCAGGACGGCGATGCCCTCGCTGGCCTCGTTGGCCACGGTCTGGTCCGCGCCCTCCTGCTCCGCCGCCTCCTGAAGGAGGCTGACGGCGCTGTCCCGGGCCTGCTGCCGGGTCAGCCGGGCAGAGGCAAAGTAGTCGGAGCCGGTATAGACCTCCGTCTCATCCACCTGGCCCGGCTCCTCTTCCCCGCCGTCCTCCCGGCCGGAAACCAGGGCGGCCTCGCCCAGGATCTTGGTGCCGGTCTCCTGGGTTTCCTTGGCCTCTTCCGTCGCCCGGTCCCCGGAGAACTTCCAGTTCAGCGCCGCAGCGCCGCATACCAGCAGCGCCATGGCCACTACCACCGCGTTTCGTCTCAGTCTGCTGCTCATAGGTCCTTTCCTCCTCCAAACGATCACTGCCATTTTGCCACGGTGACCCGATCGGCGGAAAGGCCGGTCAGAGCCGTCACCGCCTCGGTCACCGCCAGCTTCACCTCCGCCCGGTCGCCTCCCTGGCACACCACCAGAGCTCCCCGGTACGTGGGCCGCCGAGTCTGGGTCACCACCGGCTCCTCGCCGTCGTCTCCATCCGTCAGCACCGTCTCGGACCGCCGCTCGTAGTCCTCCGGCGCCTCCACGGAGCCTTTGTAAGAGAGTTCCGTGTCCTGGGCCAGCTGGCGAATGTCCTCGGTATCCACCGTCAGCATCACCTGGACCTGGCCCACGCCGCTGATCTTGGAGAGGATATCCTCCATCTCCCCTTCCACATCCCGCTCCGTCCGGGTCTCCGGCACGCCGCCGGAGATTGCCGTCTCCCGCCGCCCACTGGGCCATAACAGCAGCACGACGCCGATCAGCACCACCAGCGCCACGAATTTGTATTTCTCCCATAGTATCCGTACTCCTTCAGTTTTCTTCTTCCTGTCCATGCCAAACCTGCCTCTCCCGGGAGATTCCCAGTGTTTCCGCCATGTAGGACGACAGCTCTTCGGACCAAGGGCCGTGGATCTCCGTCCGGACAGGCACCGGCACACCGTCGCCGCCGGTCTCCGTCTCCACCCGGACCCGGACCTCCAGACCCAGCTCCTCCGCTTTGTCCGATATATATGACGCTGTCCGCTCCGCTATGCCTGACGCCAGGGCCTCCTCCTGGTCAGCGGACAGCTCCTCCTGCCGCTTCTCGATGGCCCTGGCCCAGTCCTCCATCCCCGTGTCCAGGCCGGAGAGGTCGATCTCCGCCGCCGGCCGCAGCAGCACCGCCAGCAGCAAAAGGCCCCCGCTAAAGCCGGCGATCTTCCGCAGGCTCCCCTCCGGCACCAGGGTCTGCACCACCGACAGCAGCAGCGTCACCGTCACCACCGCCGTCAGCCACTCCCGCGCCGCCGCCATCATACCGTCACCGCCGATACCGACGCCAGGATGGACACCAGCAGCAGCAGGGCGCAGGCACCGGTCATGCCCAGCACCAGCCCAAAGGCTCCCCCCAGGCCGTCGATGAGCTTGCACAGTCCCGGAGCGCCCACGGCGGAGGCCAGGAAGGCGGTGAGCTTGTACAGCAAATACTGGATGCCCAGCTGCAAAAAGGGGTAGGCGCAGGCCGCCAGCACCGCCAGCATCCCGAAAACGCCGATGGTGCCCCGAAGCAGTCCCGCTCCCGCCAGCACCGTCTCCGACACCTCGGAGATGATCCCCCCCACCACCGGCACCACGCCGGAGATGGCAGCTTTCGCCACCTTCACCCGGGCGCTGTCCGCCGTGCCGGACACCACCCGGACCACGGAGAGGTATACCGTGAAGGCGATGAGAGGCGTGGTCAGCAGCCATGTGGTCACCTTCTTCACCCCCGCTGCGATGGCCCCCAGCGGCCCCTCCGGCAGGCAGGCGGAGGCGGTGAGGACGCCGATGTACAGGTACACCAGCGGCAGCAGCACTCCCTTGGCCAGCCGTAAAAACAGGTCCACCAGGAACACCGTGGCCACCTGCTGGAAGGTGGCGGTGGTGATGGCGCCGGAGGCGGCGGTTGCCGCCGCCAGGGTGGGCAGCAGCGCCTGGGAGAAGGCGGACAGGTCCTCCATGGTCCGGGCCCCCAGGCCGATGAGATTGTCCAGGCTCCCCGCCGCCGCCAGGGTTACGGATAGTGCCCCCGCCATGGGCAGGAAGGGTGATGACCGTCCTCCCGCTCCCTGGTGGAAGCCCTCCACCGCACCGCACAGCACCACGATCAACAAAATGGACGCCGCGCCCCGGACACGCTGTGTCAGCACTTCCTTTGCCTGGTCCCCGGTCCAGGCCAGCACCTTCGCCACACCGCCGGTGAAGTCCTCCGGCTCGGTATCTTCCAGATCCTCCAGTACCTCCTCCGCCCCGGGGGGCAGGGCATCGGTCACGTCTTCGGGGATGTCCGCCCCCCGGGCGGGCACCGTCAGCGCCGCCGTCAGCGCCAGCGCCAGGATCATCATTCTCATCCCATCAGCTCCATCAGCAGTTCCAGCACCGCCCGTAGCAGCGGCAGGGACACCAGCAGGGCGCAGACCGCTCCCGCCGTCTCCACCACCGACGCCAGGGCGGATTCCCCGGCATCCCGGCAGAGGCCGGCCCCCACCTTCACTACCAGGGCAATGGCTACCGTTTTGTACAGCGGCCCGAACAGGGCCAGAGACACGCCGCTGTTCTCCGCCAGTTCCTTGAGGAAGGCGGTCAGCTCCTCCAGGGCGGAGGAGAGGAACAGCAGCACCGCCACGGCGGCGGCCAGGGTGACCAGCAGGGCCGTCTCCGGGCTGCCCCGCTTCACCACCACCGCCAGCAGCGCCCCGATAACGCACAGGGCCGCCGCCTGCATGGCCTGTTCCACGGCTAGAGATCAAACAGCGTCTTGATGAGGTCAAAGAGGTCGCTGATCTCCCGGACCATCATCATCAGCACCACCACAAGGCCCGCCAGGGTGGTCATCATGGCCTGCTCCTCCCGGCCGGAGCGGACCAGCAGTTGGTTCAGCACCGCCACCAGGATGCCGATGGCGGCAATCTTAAAAATCAAATCCACATCCATACGCTCGTCCTCATATCAGCAAGATCACCACCAGCGCGGCGGCGGAGAAGCACAGGGCGGTGGTCCGCTTCTCCCGCTCCGCCCGGGTCCGCCGCCGCTCTGCCAGGCTGTCTCCCAGCCGGGCGGAGGCCAGGGCCAGTCCCCGGCAGAGCTGCTCCTCGTCTCCCTGGAGGCTGGCCGCCGCCTCTTCCACGGCGGCCCGGTCCTCCCGGCACAGGGGCAGGTCCTCCGCAACCCGCCGCCAGGCCGCCGCCGGGGACTCTCCCCGGTTCGCTGCCGCTGAGACGGCAGCGAAGAAGGCGGTGGTGTCCCCCGCCTGTTCCCGCCCCAGGTCCGCCAGCAGCCGGGGCAGGGGCGCTCTTGTGAGCCGCACCGCCTGGGCCAGCCGGTCCAGGGCCGCGGCCAGGTCGAACAGCGTCTCCAGTTCCCGGCGGCCCTCCCGGAGCCGGCACTGCCGGAGCCAGGCCCCGCCGCCCAGAACACACAGCGCTCCCATCAGCTTCATCATGGCAGCTCCTCCACCTGATAGGCCCGTCCCGCTTCCGTCCGCAGGATACGGACGGCCAGATGGAACACCCGGTCCGCCAGCAGCTGGCGGTACAAGGGCTTCTCCTCCAGTTCCTCCACCCCGGCGGCGTGGATGGTGGCCAGCAGCCCCACGCCGCAGCCGCAGGCCAGGGACATGGCCGCCAGGTCCTCCCGCTGGGTGATCTCGTCCACGGCGATGATCTGGGGATTCATGGCCCGGAGCACCATGGGGATGCCCAGGGCCTTGGGACAGCCGTCCAGCACATCGGTCCGGGGACCCACATCCATCTGGGGTTCTCCCCGGTAGACCACCGCTACCTCCCCCCGCTCGTCCAGGAGGGCGATCCGCTGGGGCGCCGTGCCGCCGCTGCCGGAGGACAGACACCGCACCAGGTCCCGCAGCAACGTGGTCTTTCCGCCCCCTGGGGGAGATAAGATCAAGGTATTGCGGAACCGGCCCTCCCGGAACAGCTCCGGCGCCAGGCCGTCGGCGATGCCCTTCCGCTCCCGGGCAATGCGGACCACCGCCGAGCTCAGGTCCCGCAGGTTTGTATTTGCGCCGTTTTTCATCACCGCCGTGCCGCACAGCCCCACCCGGAAGCCGCCCCGCACCGGCAGGAACCCCTCCCGCAGCGTCTCCGCCGCGGCATAGCGGGAAAAGTCAGTGGCCAGGTCGCAGAGGGTCTCCAGCTCCTCCGGCTCCACCTCCGCCTCCAGCGGCATCTCTCCCGACGGCAGCAGCACCGTCATGGTCCGTCCCGCCCGCAGGCGGAACTCCTCCGCCAGGGCCTGCTGGTCTGCCGGCAGGGTCAGAGCCAGCTTCCGCAGCCGGGCGGGCAGGATGGCGGCGGCTTCTTCATAGCGCAGGATGTTCTTGTCCTTCTCCAAGGGCGCAGCCCCCCTTTCTTTGGTTGGTCTACTGTATGAGAGCTCGTCCGGGGATATGACTGAATTTTGTTCCCCTGACCAGGGGATGCAAAAAGGACCAGCCCTTTCGGACTGGCCCTTTTCATTATTTCCCGAAGCCGCAGAAGTTCTTGGTCTCCTCGTAGTTTTCCGGCATCCGCACTGTGTTGGGCGGGAAGAACTCCCCCACCGGGAAGGAGATGTTCCGGAAGATGCCGCAGGGGTCCTCTCCGCCGCCGCTGCCGCAGGAGCACTCCTTGTCAGGCATACAGTAATCGTACACCGGCACCAGCAGCTGGGAGTCCCGCTCCAGCCGCACGATGGAGAACTGGCCCAGGGTGACGTAGATGCGGCGGCTGTCATCGCCGCTGGACAGCTCGCCGTCGAAGCAGCTGTTGACGAAGGAGGGCACCTCACACAGATCGCAGTCGCAGTCCCGCTTGCCGCAGCAGTCCAGGATACGGGCGTCCAGCACGATGGGGTCCACCGCCTCCACCACGGCGATGGGGGCGTTGGCCCGGCGCATCATCGGGATGTCCGGCTCCCCGGTCCGCATCTCGCTGGAGAAGATCTTGGCGTTGCCCTCGCTGCCGAACAGGATGACCCGCTTGTCGAACACGCACAGCCCCTCCACGGTGACCGGCGCAGGGCAGCTCAGGTAGGCCTGGAGGGTCACGGAGTAGAAGAACCGCATATCCACGGTATAGAAGCCACGGTTGAAGCTGACAGGCTCCACGTCCACGTATACGTACAGCAGTCTGGCGGTGCCGCCCTTCACGGACAGCGCCCGGTTGATGACATCCACATACTGCAGTTTGGGATAGAACCGCAGATCCTCGATACAGTCTTTATCACAGCAAAGAGCAGTTTAAAGAAAAAGGCCGCTCGAAAGCGGCCTTTTTCTCATTTTACCAGCCTCGGCATGGTAATGTCACTACTTTTCTTCTCAAACGGGTTCCAAACTTCCCCGTTCTCATCCGTCAACCTCGGCATAGTGATATCCTGCGGCTGAGCATTTGCTCCCCGCAGCAGCTTTAATGCCTCTTCCCTGCTCCGTCCCACGCTCTTCCCGGAGATCCACGGTGCATCGCTCAGCGTGCTCTCCTTGTACCCGGCGGCATAATAGAGGGCCGTTTTCTGGCTGTCGGTGATCTCCATGGCGTCTATGGCCGCCAGGACTTTTGCCTTCTTGCTCCCGGAAACAGTCTTTCCGTTGACCTTGTCCGCATACAGTCCGTCTGTGGCTCTCTTGAACTCCAGGAACTTCTCCGGAGAGATACCGGCAGCATAGGCCGTCTCCAGCTTCTCGAACTCGTAGTCCTCCATCATGCTCTCCAGGGCGGTCAGCTGCTCTTCCTCTGTCAGCCCTCCATACTGGACCACGGTCTCATACCGCTGCTGATTGCTGACGGTCTGCTTGCCGGCTTCCGGCTTCAGCTCGCTGATCCGCAGCGCCAGCCCTTCTGCTGTGTCGGACGCCACGCCCGCTTCAGTCATTGCGGTATAGCGCCCGGCCTCTGCCTTCGCCTGGCTGTAAAAGGCCATGCTGTCCTTCAGCGCTGCCCTCTGGTCCGATGTCAGGCCCTGCCCGTCTGCCCAGCTGGCAAACCTGGTGGCTTTCTCGCCCGCCGCCATGTTATCATTCCCGTTCAGGTCCAGATACATGGTGTAGGCCTCGGAAACCTGTGCCCAGCTCATCCCCATGTCCATCAGCTGGCGGAAAGTCTCCGGCCGCTTGCTCTCGCTGGTGGCGATGGTTTCCTGGTAGATCCGCAGCTTCTCCCGGTCGGACAGATCCGCCTCATTCAGCCGCACCATCTTTTCCCTGGTATCCGGTGCGGCCCCTGTCTCCGGGTCCTTCCTCCGCAGGATCTGGATGGTCTCATAGACCTTGGTCCGGTCGGAGCCCTCCGCCGCCATCTGCTGCACGGTCCTGGTCTGCTTCGCCGTCAGGCCCGTATCCCCGGAAGCGTAGAAGTCCCTTGTCTCAGACAGTCCTGAATTCCCGAACAGTACCGCCTGCGCCCATTTCCCCGGCGTCTGCTCCACCGGATACTGCATCCGCTGTTTGCCCCCGTATCCGTAGGTCCTGCCGCCCTGCAGCATAGTGCTGACGCCCTGGGCTGTCTTCTGGAGCTGCCGTCCGCCCGGCAGCAGTGTGCTGCCCAGCTCCAGCAGACTCCCGCCGATCTCTCCGGCGGACTTCTCCTCCGCCGTCAGCGCCTTTCCGACGCCCTGTACCGCCTCTGCCATGTTGGCGAACGGCATGGTCTGGTCGCCCAGGCCCAGCAGGCCCGCCGCATTCCTGATGAACGGGATATCGTTGGAGACGTTGTATGCAGCATCGGACGCTGCCGCGCCCCAGTCGAAGGGCCGCAGCTCCTTCTCATCGTCGTCTCCCAGCAGCCCTTCCCCGAACATGGCCTTCCACCCGGCATTCACAAGCTGCTTCAATCCCTCGTTGGTGGTCATGCCAAAGCCGGAAGACACGAAGTTAGCGATGTAGCCCAGCACATCAAACGGCGCCGGCGTGCCGCCGTAAACGGCCTCCGCCGCCCGGTTCAGCAGGAAGGCGGACACCAGTCCCCTGGTCACCACCGTGGCCACCGCCCGGGTGGCTGCCTTCTTTCCGTGTGTCTTCTCGATGTTCCGATACTTATAGGGCAAATCCTGGCTCAGATGCTCCCAGCTGTTCATGGCCTCCACCTGGAACATGTGCAGCATCTGGTTGACCACGTTCTTGCTCTCGAAGGCCATGGGGCGGCTGCCCTTCATCCGGGAGGCCATGATCTGCGTGGCCCAGCGGTCTGCCTCCAGCATTGCCGCCTCGGATGGTTTCCCCTCCGCCACCAGCTGGTTGTACTTGCTCTGGACCGCCAGGGCGGAGACCATGCTGTCCATGATGTCCGCCGGTTTGAACATAGCGGATACCATCCGGTCGAACTTGCTGTCGTTGGCCGTCAGGTACTCAATGCCCTTTTTCCCCGTCAGCAGGTCGCTCTGGTCGAAGAGCTGCGTCTCCTTGATGTTCCACAGCTTTCCCCGGGTGCTCTTAGCAAGGTCTGCCGCTGCCTTGGCGATGTACTTCCCATCTACCTCCGCAGCGATCTGCGCCAGCTGGGAGCTCTGGTTCAGCACGGAAGACACGTTCCCGGCCACCTGGGCCCGCCCGAAGGCAGCCACCAGCTTGTTGCCGGCGTTGAGACTGGTGCGGCCCGCCATGTACTCCATACCGCGGTCCGCCATGCTTTGCTTACCCGCCAGGAGGTTGGCATAGTTGTCGATGTACTTCACGAACTCGCCGTACTTGCTTACCTTGGTCACGTTGTCGTACAGCTCGTCGATGTACTCGTCCATCATGGCCTTGGCATCCTCATAGGTGAGCTTCGTCCCCTCCGAGATCTTCCCTGCGTCCTTCAGCACCTCGGTCTGGGTGTGGAGATCCGCATAGCGCAGGCTCTCCGCGTGGTCGATGGCGTTGTTGATCTCCTCTGGTCCGTAGGTCTTCCGCAGGTACCTGGAGACGCCCCGCAGGCGGGCGATATCGTCCGTGTGATAGAAGATATCGCCCAGATAGCTCACATAGGACTCATAGCCCTTCGCCACATCGTAGTCGGTGTTCTTCCCTACACGCTGCTGGAAGAAGGGATTCCACCGTTTCCCTGGCTTGTAGTCCGCCGTCAAGCCGGAAATGGACGTTGGCAGGCTGGAGGCGTCGGTATTGACTCCCATGGACCGCAGGGCGCTCAGCAGCTTGTTCTGGGTGTCCACGCCCTGCATGTGGGGCGCGTAGCCCTTGATGAAACCGATGGTTCCGTACCCGTGTGCCGTCAGGAAGTCGTTCACCGCGTCGTAGAACAGGTCGTACTGCTCCGCATATTTCTGTACGGCGTTGTTGATCTTCACGCCGTCCAGCTCCCCGGACTGCAGCCGCTCCTGGTTCTGCGTCCAGCGGGCCAGCTGCTGGGCAAGGCCCCGCTCCTCGGCGTCCAGGCTGAATTCCCTGGCGGCGTCCGCCGGGTCCCATCCCTTTCGGATATTCTCCGCCGCGTTCTGGATGCCCTCTGCCATTTCCATGGAGGCCACGGTCTCACCCACGAAGCGGTCCTCCATGATCTGCTGCACGATGGCCCGCTCCGCTTTGGTCAGCTCGCTCCGCTGCCCCTGGCTGTCCTCAAAGGTCCGCACAGCGTCCAGCTGCCGCTGGATGAAGCGCATTTTCCCGGCCTCATTCTGCTGCACCGGGTAGATGTACTTCTCGTTGATGATCTCACCCTGCCGGTCTCCGAAGATGTTCCGCATGACCCGCTCCGGCGTCCGCTCATTCATCTTCAGCATGGATATGGGCTTGAAGCCTCCCTCGTCCTTGAACAGCTCCGCCGCCATCCGCTCATTCTGCTCCCGGATCTGACGGCCCCGCTCCCGGACGCCGTCCACTGCCTTGTAGCTGTTCTCCACCGTGTAGTAGTCCGCCAGCTCCGTCACGGTGGCCCGTCTCATGGAAGCCGGGATATCCTCCACGGTGTAGTCCCCGTTGGCGATTCCCTTGGCAAATTTCTTTTCGCCTCTTGTAGGCTGCAACCTGGCTTCTGCCTGCCGGCGTGCCCGGACGGTGTCCTTCTTGCCCTGGTCCGCTCCCCGCCGGAAGTCCGTGTTGGTGTAGTCTCCCTGGTCTCCCACGACCTTCGGTCCTCCCAGCCTCTCAGTGGGGGTCTGCTGCGCTGTTTGCTTCGGCTCCCGGACCGTTTCCGTAAATTCCCCGTTGTTTCTTTCCTGATCCTGTGGTATACTGTTATCAGAAAGCTCGGAACCAGCCACGGTGTCCTGCGGTTTGACCGCGGGCCCGTCAGAGGCGGTATCCGGGCTTTTGTTTTGCCCAAAGATCATATTTCCGTTCTGGTCCACAGCCTCATGCAGGTAATATCGGTTTGCGCTGTCCTTGATCACGATGGCCGTCACGTAAACAGGCTCCCCCCGATACTGCACAGGAGCGGCAAACACATAGGAATCGTACCCGCGCCCCTTCCAGTTTTCTGTAAAGCCGATCTGCTTTCCGTACTGGATCACTCCAGGTACTCCGGCCATCAGCTCTACCTTGGCCTCTCCAAAGCCATGACCCAGCAGACTGTTTTTGACCTTCGACTTGGAAAAAAGGACCTCGCCGAAGCCCGGCCGATTCACCTTCCCCCCGATGTTTTTGAGGAACGCCATCGCCCGTTCCGTTGCGATTCCTGTTTTTGGGACTTCCTGTCCTGTCACCACGGCCACAGGCTGCATACCGCTGATCTCTCCCAGGTTTTTCTGCAGCAGCGCAACAGCTCCCAGATGATCCGGTACGGTTTTGCTCTCGAATGCCGCATCTTCCATGCTTGTTTCCTGTCCCATGGACGTGCCGGCCTGTCCATTCTGCTCACCAGCAGAATGCTTTCTGCCACCTGCATCATACCAGTTTCCGTTTTCATCCGTGAGCCTCGGACGGATGCTGTCCAGTTCCGTTTCTGTCACGCCCTGATACAGCTTCGGCATGATGTCCTCCGCATCCCTGACCGCCTGCCGCGCCTCCTGGGAGAACATGCCCTTTTCCCGCATCGTGTCATAGGCGTTGTCAATGGCCGCGTCCTGCACCTCGGTCTGGTACCCCCGGTACTTTCCCCTGGCGCCCGTCACGCCTTCTACAGCGCCTCCAAGGCCGCCCAGCGCGCCGCCGATGATGCCGTCATACAGCATCTCACCGAAGTCAAAGTTTTCTCCGTATGTCCGTTTGATGTTCTCCCAAGCGCCTTCTTCGCTGTCGCTCTGATAAATCAGCTTTAAAAGCGGATTCACCAGGTCTTCAAGCATTTCTTCTGCGCCCTCGCTCACCGTCGATGCTCCAGTCTTCAGGATCGCGTTCAGCGCGGTCTTTCCCATTGGCGTTTTAGCCGCGGACTCAACCAGCTTTCCAATGACTCTCTCAGCCGCATCATCACCAAGTCCCTTACCAAAGGCTTTTGAGAATGGCGCTGCCAGATTCCCAAGCTTCTCCGTTAAAATGGACGTCAGCGCACTTGCCGATCCGTATGCCACCTGCTGTCCAAGGGTCGCTCCGTCCTGCTTTGCCTCCCTTGCGCCGCCGCCGAAGCCTCTCACCGCCATGGGCACCAGCGCCCCGGTCCCCATCGCTGCTCCCGCCGCGATGTCTCCGCCCATTTGGAGCCCCGCCACGCCGGCGTCCACGACGCCTCTTCCCAGCGTTCCAAGCCCCTCTTTGGCGTTCTCCACATCCGCCGCCGAGGACTCTCCCAGCTTCCCCGTGATCTCATGGGAAGCCTCCGTGGCTCTCTCCTGGGCATTCCCGGCTTTCTTCATGGCGTCCACCTTTCTCTGGGCGTCCTCCACGATATAGAGTTGGGACTGGATGTCCGCGTCCTTCCAAGTCCCCGGGGCTTTCAGGTTGTCTGCCCGCATGGCTTCCAGATCCCTCTGGGCCCTGGCAAGGGCTGTCTGGTATTGCTCCAGGCTTTCCTGGTTCTGACTGGTTCTGGTTTTCTGCCCCGTCTCGTAGAGCGTGGTCATCGTGCTGCTCAGATCCGACGCGATCCCCTTTGCAGCGCCGGATCCTATCTTCACAAGCCTCCCGGCCAGCGTCGGCATCTCCACATCCCGGTAAGAGACCTTTCCTCCCCGGCCCGCGCCCGCCTGCTGTTGGACGGTCTTGGTCAGGAGAGGTGCTTTTTTCTCCGTGCTCAAATCTGATTCCATTTGCTCAACAGCCGGGGACGCATTTCGCGTCCCCGGCTGATAAGCTGTGTTTCCGACAGGTGCTTTTACCCGCTTATTCTCCAGTGCCTTCACCGGGTCAATCATCCGTACTGAAGTTTGTTTTCCGCCCTTTTTGTCCTTCAGTTCAACGGGATCTAGCATCTTAATACTCATAAGTTCCTCCTTTGCTTCATCCGTAATACTTTTGAGTCAGTGCGTTCAGTTCATTTCTCTGTTCATCGGAAAGGCTTTCCCAATATTGCGTTGCCATATTCTTCGCGTCATCGGCCCTTCCCTGGATCAAAGCGTTTCGGAATCGGTTCCTCAAGGTGTTGTAATCCATAGTCCCCTGCCCCTGGTATGCCGCCCAGGCCTGATCCGCCGTCATGCCCCCGGCCGCCGCCTGTGAATTTCTGCCCCACATGCCGTCCGCCGTGACGCCCAGGGCCTTCTGGAGCTGCATGACCTGGCTGGAAGTCAGACTGCCGTTGTTATACCCGCCTCCTGACGCTTTTTTCACTGCCTGCTGCGTCATCTGCTGTATCGCCTGCTGCACGCTCCCTCCGCCATTCTCCCCCAGCGCCAGAGCCACCTGCTGCTGCGCTGCCTGCTTGCTGATGCCCGCCGCCGTCAGGGTCTCGTCGTCCGGCAGGATGCCCTTTGCCATCTGCTGCATGGCCCAGCTCCGGGCGCTCTCCTGATTCTGCATCGCCAGGTCCTGCTCGTTCCAGTAGTTCTGGTTGTCCAGCTGTTTCTGGTTCCAGTAGTTCTGCTGCGCCATCTGCTGCCGGCTCTGCACGTAGCTCGCCCACTGGCTCTGGATGTTCTGCAGGTAGCTGGCCAGTTCCTGTGCCGTCTGCATGTCTCCTGTGAGCTGGGCGTTGGTGATGGCGCTCTCCAGCTCCTTCACGGTGGCCAGCCGCTGCTTCTCAATCTCACTGAGCTGGTTCTGGTAGTCCGTCTCCGTGGCGATGCGCTGGCTGTCCGCCATGCCTCCGGCGTATCCGTTGACCGCCATCTGCTGCCCCAGGTTCTTCTGCCCCAGCATCTTGGCGATGTAGGCCTGCCGTGCCAGCTTGTCGCTGTCCTGGTTGGTGGTGTCGATCTGACCCCGGTACCCGTTGACGGCATTCTGCACCGCCGCCTTGATGGCCGCCTGGGTCTGCTCCGCGTACTGGTCATACCCGGTCCCGGCCAGAAAGTCCTCAAAGGACCCGTACTGTGCCGCCTGTTCCTCCTGCCGCTTCTGGTCGATGTACTGCTGCGCCGCCTGGGAGATGCTGTCGTTCCCGGAGATGCCCAGGGCGTCATAGTGCGCCTGATTGGCCGCGATCTTGTTGTTCCGCTGATTCATCAGGTATTCCACAACGTCAGCGGAAGCTCCGCGGTCCATGGCGCTCTGCATCTGGCTGGACCAGTCCGTTCCGCCGCCTGCGGCTGCTCCTCCGGGCGGTGTGCTGGTCAGGTTCTTGTTCGTTCCTCCGATCACCGTTCTGGATCCGCCGATCACAGTTCCGGATCCGCTGGTGCCTCCTGTGCTCGTCTTTCTTCTGACCGTTCCGGTCGCCACCTTGGATGCGTCATTGACAGACTTCGCCACAATGGCTTTTACCATGTCCGTTACACTTGCCATGGCTTACTCCTCCTTCCCTCCGCTGGCTGTTTCCCCGGCACTGTCCACCGTCGCCTTCAGCACCGCGATCATCTTTTTCAAAAATTCCGGCAGCGGAGCGCCCATCTTGCCCACATTTTCCAGAATGCTGCCCAGCTCCATGAGTAAGTACCACGTCACGACCAGAGGGCAGATAATGACCGTATACTCAAAGGGGAGCGCCAGTCCCTGAATATCCCCCAGCAGATAGCCCACAACGGCGTCCAGAATGCCGGCCACCAGCACGGCGAAGATGCACCCCGCCTTGTGCCACAAGCCCTCCCTGGCGATCTGCGAGGACCATTCCCCGTTCTTCATGGCGGCCCCGTAGCCTGTGATATAGTCCACCGCCATGCAGGCCACCCAGGCCAGCACCAGCCAGCCGAACCAGCCCCACAGGGCCGTCATAGCCGCCAGGACTGCGGCCAGCGCCGCCTTGAATCTCGTCACATTCTCCATCATCATTCTTTCCTCCTCTGTTCACTCTGTCCAGTCCGCCCGGGTCTCCCGGACGTCCACATGCACGAATCCCTTCTTGCTGTAAATGCCCACGCCACCCCAGTCCGGCATGATGCTGCGGGCATAGGCGGCCACGTCGGCCACGGACACACCCTTGACGGAGATGTCCGCCGCCGTGCCGTAGGTGTGCTGGCTGTTCGAAACGCCGCCCACCTTGGTGTTGTATGGCGGTGTGCGGTAGCCGCTGTGGATGGTGACCGCCTTGCCGAAATGGCTGCGGATGCTCTGCAGCACCATCACCAGCCGGGGCGCTACAAACACGGTGTCCGTTCCGTCGCCGCAGGCGAACTCCTTCACCGCAAAATTGGATGACAGCTTCTTTCCGCCGTCCTTTTTCTTGGAATACGCGTTGATCTCAACCATGGGTCTCTCTCCTTCTCTCTCATTTGGCTCCAGTGCTTCCCAGAAGCACAGGAGCGTCGCCACCTTGCGGATGCTGGTCACCTTCCCGCCCGGGAAGATACCCTGGGTGCTGCCGCCGCCGTCGAACATCAGTCCGTCCACGCACCCGATGTCCAACAGCTTGTCCTGCAGCTGCTCCCTGGTGAGGATGGCCCTGTCGCACCACAGCAGCACCCGGCCGTTCTTCATCCAGCCCACCGCCGTCCGCTCCGCCGGGCGGGCCACATCCGGCGTCAGATCCCGCGCCAGCTTCTTCCCGTCCTTCAAGATGGGCACCGCTGACGTGAACCAGGTCAGCGTTCTGTCCGTGGACATGATCGGAGGCCCGTCCAGATCGCAGCCAAGGCCCCAGTCCTTGTACTTGCTCTTGCTCAGGACCTTTCCTGCCACAATGCAGTCGTCACAGGGCTGGAACTTCTTGTTGAACACCCACCCGTTCATGATGTGGGTGCAGCCGGTCCTGGCCTGTACCTGCGCCGGCGTCAGCCGCAGCGCCCGGTTGTCAAACACCTCCATCCTGGAGGCTTTCATGATCGTGTACATTCGTCAACCCCCGGTATATGCCGTCCAACCCGCCGGATAGGCGTCCGGCGCCCAGACGTTGCCGTCGATGGTGGACTGGTACAGATTGCCGTTATAGCTCACGATGTCGCCGGTGTTGTAGGCGTCGCTGGCCCCCAGTGGCTGCACCCACTCAGGGTATCCGCTCTCCGTCACGCCGATGGCCTTATAGAGGGAGGTGGCCGTGTCCGGCGTCCACTCCGCGGCAGAGGTGTGGTCCTGGAGAACCTGGTAAAGCTGCGGGTCTCCCACGCTGTTCTCGCCATAGCGGAACACGTCCTTGGCCTTGTACGCCTTCCCCGTCTCATATGCCGGGAACACGCTGGCAACGGCCAGCATGTCCTCCGCCTGTGTGTCAGCGTCCATCGTGGACAGAAACAGCTGCAAGGCTTTCCGCAGCTCCAGAGCTGCCTGTACTTTGTTCATACCTTAACCCTCCCCTGTCAGCAGGACATCCAAATATCCCTGCGTCTCCTCAATAACGTTTCCTCCATCCACCTCACAGCACATAGCACCATCCTTGAACAGATACGGTGTGCCGTGATAAGCCACGCCCTCTGCGTGGTTAGCATCCGTCAGCAGATACACGCCGTTCTTGTGAACACGGATGTAGTTGGCCTTTTCGGTCAGGAAGGATTCTCCTGTCGCAGTCGTGATTCTGTACATTCTTACACCTCCAAAAGTAAACGGATACGCCGAAGCTCATTCACATCCGCATTGTAAAAATCTTGATTCCAAACCCAAAAATCCTTGTGGTCCGTTCTCCGAAGGCGGTTCGATCCGGCATCCGCCCACAGCTTGTCCCACCGTGCCTGGTGCTTTGCATCCCGCCGCTCCAATGTGCCCCGGATGTCCTGCACCAGCTTTCCACGCTCCATTCCGAGGCCGTCATCGTCCCGTGAGAAGTGGTCGTAGGCGTTCTGGCTGGTGACCGCGCACAGGCGTCTCCCGTCCTCCAGAATCAGGTAGCCGTCCTGCGTCTCACAGGCTGTCCCGTACGGCAAGTTTACCGCGCCGCAAATGGCTTTCCCGCGAAACCGCCGTATTACGATATAGCGCATAGATGATCCTCCTCATACAGTGCGATGATTAGACACAAAAGCCGGGGGCCACGCCGCGCGAAAAGTCCGCGGAGTTATAGTTGGCGCTGCCGCCGGTGCCGACAAGGCAGAAAATGGTGGAGTTGCCGGAATAGACGGACCGGCACCACGCATAGGCCGCCGTGCCGGTGGCGTTGTGCTTGTAATGGATCTTGCTGTTGCCCGCCTTGTAATAGTCATACTGGGCCTGGTAATTCTGCTCCGCGCTTTTGGCGTAGGTCCTGGCGCCGTGGTATTCAAACTCCGAAAGCAGGAACAGGTAATCGGTGGTACTGGTGACATAACTGGCGGTGTTGGATCCGCCGCCGGTGTTGTCGCTGTACTTGGTCACCGCTTTCATCACAGCCCGCAGGTCAGCCGGCAAGGCTGCCAACAGACTGCCGGAGGGCGGGCTGGTGGGGGTGCCGCTGTTGCCCAGCAGGGTCTTTCTCATACTGGAACCGTTCCACCCGCCGCTGTTTGTGTTGCTGGCGTTCATCTGGAAATAAGACGCGGAGGATCCGCTGCTGCCGTAATTGCTATCGCAGAGGGCAATATGTACGCCGCTGATCTTTCCGATCTTGAAATGGATCCGGTTGGCGCCCTCTCTTCTGCTGTTGTGGTTAAAGCCCAAAACAAAGGCGTCCACGGACAGGTTGGAGAAAGTGGTGTTTCCCACCGCGCCGTTGATGGTGATGGTTTTGGTATCGCCCACAGCCCAATACTTCTCAGCAAGTCCCATTTGGCTGACCTTGCTGATCGTCTCCCAGCTGTTGTTGTTCAGCACCGGGTCGACCAACATTGGAGCCTCATGGGTTTCTCCCTTACGCATGAATAAACAGTTACCCATCACGCAACCCCCTTGAGAATGAGTGTGGTTTTGTCGAACAGTGCGTTGCTTGGAAGTACCAAAGCGGGGCGGATGCCATACGAGTTGGAGCAGCCGCTGCCGCCGCAACTGCCGTCGGTGCTGACGCACCAGGCGCTGCCGGTGCCGTTGGCGTACGGGGAGCGGAGCCACCAGCTGGCGGCCGCCCCGTTGAGGTAGCCGATACGCTTACTGTCGGTTGCTGCGGTCCCGCTGAAGTATGACAGGCAGGCACCGTCAATGGGGAAATACCTGTTGGTGCTCTGCGTCCAGCCTACCTCATAACCAGACAGCAGGAAGATCTTCGCAGCCAAACCGTTTGCTCCAGAAGCAACGGCAGAGTTGGCGGTTCCGTTTACATACGGAATCTTCACTTCTTTGATTGCAGCCTGGATGTCGGAATCAAACAGGCCAAGGAACGTGCTGTTGAGATACGAATGGATGGTGGAAGCCTTGTAGCTGTTTCTGTTGGAGCTGTGCCACGCGCGAGAATCGAAGATATCTTTCCTAAGTAACCACGTTCCATCACAGCTTGCATCATACAGACTGGAACCACTGGGAGCCCCCTGATTTACTACCAGATACTCCACAGCACTCCCGTTCTCCATCAGGTACACGGAAGAACCAACAGAAAGTGTGCTTGCAAGAATACCCGTCATAGGAGCGGTTAGATTTTGGACCTCTTTGCTCAACAGGACATGCCCCATCACGCTACCTCCACAACGATGGGTATACTTACAGTCGGTGCATCCCCGAAGATATAGAACGTGATACCGCCGTCATAGGTCTCCGCATACCCGTTGGTGATGTAGGTCAGGTACTGATTCTCCGCTTCCACAAAGGCCGCATAGCCATCGGAAGTGCCGTCCCCGGTGTAGGCGTGGTCTACCTTGGCGGTGTGCTTTGCCAGAACGCCGGTGATGGGAACGGACTGGGACTTCACGCCAGTGTCCTCGTTCTCCGTCCATGTGGTGCCGATGGTGGCGGTGTAGGTCTTGACAGAACTGATTTCAGGAAGCTGCCCCGTCGGCACCTTTCCGTCTGTCCCCAGCGTTGCCACGCCGGATGCCGCGCCTTTTTCAGAGGAAGGGATGGCGCCCACCTGTTTCGCGTTATAGTCGCCTGCCTGCGGTACCACAGCTCCGTTTCTGCCGTTAAAGGACATGACGCCCCCTCCTGCTGCCGCTGCTGCCTGCTCCGACCAGTATTTCGCGTTGTTGGTGTCCTCCCCTTCCCGGGTCCCGGTACCGCCGACCGCCCAGCTCTCGGACGCCTTGGCGCCGTTCTCGGACCTTGCCACGTACCCGGTCTCCAGGTCCTGCCGCTGCGTTTCCGCTTCCTGTCTCTGCTGCTCTGCCTCGGCACGTCCGCTCTCCGCCTGTGCTCTGGCTGTCTCCGCCTCCACACGCAGGTTTTCAGCGGCCACCCGCAGTGCCTCCGCAGCCTCGATGCCGCTCTCCGTCTGCTCCATGGCGGTGATGGCTTCCACCGCCTCGTTGTAGGCCGGAGCGATAAGCTCCCGCACCATGCGGTCAAAGACGGCCTTGTTCTGCGCCGGTGTTCCGCTCAGTACGTCAGGCGCCGCGCAAACGCCCTTTGTGTCCATCTGCTGTGTCGTGATCTTCTCCAGCGCCATACGCTATCACTCCTATCTCTTGTAATTCCCGCCCGGTTCCCGCCACTCCAGGCCGAATAGATACAGGCCAAATGGCTCGTTCAGCTCCTTGTTCTGGAGGCGGAACCGAACCTTGTCCACCTTCTTGATCTTGATCTTCCCGAAAAGGGTCCGTGGCGTCTGATCCGCGCTGAAGACGAACTTGGCGAAGTCGATGTAGCTCCAGTCGAAGTACCTGGCCCGCTCCTTGGCGTCAAATACCTGGCTCCAGATGCCCCGCTTCTGGGCGAAGATCTTCACGCCGGTGAGCACCGCCGCCGCCAGGCGGCAGCTGACGGAGGTGAAGGTCTTGCTGTGGAAGAAGGCCTTCCCGTCAAAGTCGCTGGTCTCCCAGTAGGCGTCGATGGCCTCTCCGTCGTCGTTGTAGCTCTCCGGGTCGTCCACGTTGGTGCCGAACCGCCGCAGCTTTCCGTCCGCCGTGCCGAAACACAGGGCGTCTCCGTCCACCCACAGCACCCGGGCCTGGATGCCCGGCCAGTAATAACATTCGTACTGGTAGCTGCTGTACGGGCTGTTTTTCTCATAAGTCCGCTGCTGCAGGTCCAGGAGATACAGGTCTCCCGCCAGACTCAGCACGTAAAAGTCCCGGTAGACCACCCCAAAGGCATCCTCCTTCCCGTCGGCCTCCTGGAGGGCGCTTCCGATGTAATAGCTCCGCTCCTGGCTGTACTTCTCCCCGGTCAGCTCTTCCGCCGTGATGGCGTATACCCCCTGGTTTGTCAGGAACAGGGGTTCCTTTCCGCAGAAGGCGAAGCTGTCCGTGGCCACAGCGTTCTCTCCAATGAGGGTGTTTGTGATGCGGAAGATGGCCTCTCCGCTATTGTCCAGGCTGCCGGTGCGGATCACCACGTTCCGCCCGTCCGCTGCGCCGTCCAGAAAGGCCGCCAGGGCATTGTTCAGTACGGCGTAGCCCACCACCCGGCTGCCGTCACGGCTGAGCTTGGTGTAGCTGGTGTCCGGGATGAAGGTAGGGTCCTCGTAGGCGCTGTAATAGTCCATGCCCGCCTGCTCTGGATTCCCGGAGAGGAATACCCGATCCGCCGCACCTCCCACGCCGTATACGGCAAACATCGTGCAGTGGTTCACCCGGTCCAGATATCCCTCCCTAGTCTTTGCCGCCGTGATCTTCACGTTGTCCTGGCCGGTCACAGGCGGTTTTCCCGGTGCCGTGGAGAATGTGACAGTCCCCTTGGCCCGATCCACGGTGAAGTCTGTCCCCTCTGTCTTTTCCACCCATTCTCCATCGGTGTTCATGACTTCCGCCGTCACCGGGTCGCTGTCCAGCTCCTCTGTGGTCAGCTGATAGGTCTTGTCCGTTTCCGTGCCCAGAAAGGACTCCGTCCACTTTCTGCTCAGCAGGTTCAGGGCCTCGTAGGTCGTTCCTCCACCGCTTGGATTCCTGCTGATGATAATGGTGGGCACCTTGGCGTTCTCGGACACCGCCGCCAGGGTGGTCCCGTCGTACACCTGATAGGTGGTCCCGTCCAGCAGATACAGCTTCTGGTCGAAGACGAAGCCCCGGCTCCTGGCATCCGCCATGGCGCCCAATTCCGTGAAGGCGGTCTCCCCATCCCAGCGGTACAGCTTGTCCCCGGCGTGGACCAGGGCCTCCTCCCCCAGGCGGTAAACGCCGTTGACGCGGCCGCCGTTTGGCGCCGTGGCCACGGTCTTATAGCCCATGCGCTTTCGCACCTTGCCCACCTGGTCCCGGATCATGTTTGGCGCCGCCGGCGACCGTGACGGATCCACGTTGGTAGGCGAGTTGTTCATGTCCACACCCCGGAAATAGTCAATGACGGTGGTGTACTTGGGAGATTCGCTGGGAATATCAAACGCCATTTTCTTCTCGCTCCTTTCCAATCATTTTTGCCGCGGCGTGTACGTGGCAAAAATACATTGACCCAGCCGCCTTGGGCGGCGTTCACCAGTCCGCAGACTGGTGGTGGGGAATCCTCAAGGGGGAGCCTGCTCCCTCTTGACGTTTTTACCACCACCCCGTTGTGTTTTTTACCCTGCTGACTGTCCCGCCCTTCGGCTGCTCCCGGTAGCTCATCTGCAGCTTCAGCAGCCCGTCCTCGAACTCATTGCGGAACATGGTAGCCATGGCTAGTTCGTCCTCCTTGTAGAGCTCCGCCGCCATGTACAGCGGCACCAGGGCAGCCGCCTCCTCCGCCAGCTCCAGTTCCGTCTCCTCCGGCGTTGCCGCCGTGATCTTCACCGGATAGGCGTCGTACCAGACGGTGTAGGTGCCCGCCATGTCTCCCGGCAGGATCAGCACGTCGTCCCCCTCCAGGTCCCAGTCCTGGGCCCTGCCGTAGCCGTCCTCCGTCTCCAGCATCAGCTGGTTTCGCTCGATGCACCGGAATCTGGGACAGTATTCCGTCAGCGTGATGCGGTAGTTTTTTTCCACAGTGGGCAGCACCAGCTCCTCCCCACTCTCCGCCGCCGTCACGCCCGGCTGCAGCCGGATGCGGAAGGTCTTCAGAATGGGCCTGCCCACTGTGGTGATCTGGAGCATGGCCTCGTTGGCCTTCCCCGGCATGGCGTCAATGTAGTCCTGGTTCACATCGTCCACGTTGATGGATGCGCCCTCGTTGGAGAACATGGTCTGCAGCGCAATGAGCTTGCATTCTCCCCAATTCACAAATGAATTCCTCCTTCAAAGAAAGGCCTGGGAACCCCCAGGCCTTTCTATTCTTTGTTGCTCTATCAGAGCGCAGAACCGCCGGTCATGCCGCCAACCGCGACGAACCGCCAGTCGGCAAAGCCGGCCGCGAAGCGGCCGCGGCCCTTCCACAGGTTGTTGTCGTTGTTGTCATCCAGCACGGAGCGGACGATCAGCTTCACACGGTCCTGGAAAATGGAGCCGTCCATATCCGCCAGGATCTTGCTGTCCAGCAGGAACCAGGGCTTGTCCGTGATACCGGCCTTCTCCAGCGCCTCGGTCAGATAGGGGTCCACCAGGATGTTCCAGCGGCCGTACTGCTGGTTGTAGGCGTTGGTGCTGTCGGTGGGGTTCTTGTCAGAGCCCACTGCCGCGAAGGCCTTGTCCTTCAGGACGCCGTCATTGGGGATCCAGATGGTGTCCGGGGCGATGTTCAGCAGCTCGCCGTTGTCGCCCACGGTGTTCTGCATCCGGGTCTCCAGCAGGCTCAGGTTGGCCGCCGTCAGGTCGCCGGTGAACAGGTTGGACTGGGCCTTGCCCTTCACCTTGGCGGGGTGGTCCTTGGCGAACAGGGCCTTGTGGTCCGCCGCTGCGCAGTCGAAGGTCTTGGCGCCGAACTGCACGGTGGTGCCGGTCAGGCCGCCCACATACATGGCCCGGCCATAGCGCTCCCGGGTACGGGCATAAGCGGTGATCAGCTTGTTGGCCCGCTTCTTCATGGTGCTCAGGCGGTTGTCCTCCACCAGCTCCTGGGTCACGGCGAACTGGTTCTTCCAGGTCTCGTTGACGATGTCCTTGGGGAAGCCCTCCTCAAAGCCGGTGTTGGGGTACTGGCCGCCTTCACCCACGGGCTCGAAGTCGTCCATGGCGGTCTCGCCGGTGTAGCGCTCCGCCCAGTGCTTGCTGTTCTCCATGCGGAACAGGTTGGGCAGCAGGCTGGCCTGCTCCAGGGCCTCACCGCGCTTTTCCAGATAGCTCTTGATGGGGAACTGGCTCTTGCCGAACATGGAATCCACCACGCCGGAGCCAATGCTTACAGTTACGAAACTCATCGTTCTCTCTCCTCTCTCTTAGAACTTCACCAGCACGCCGGAACCGACGGCGGTGCCGTCCATGCGGACGATCTCCGCCACGCCGGAGGCGGTGGTGGCCGTCACCTGCAGACCGTCGGTGTGCAGGGTCACCTTGCTGCCGATCTTCAGGTCGGTACCTACGGCCTGCAGGGTGGTCTCAAAGGTCATGTAGTCCTGCACGGCGATGACCGGAGCCTCGCCGGCAGCGTTCTTGGGGCCAACCGCCACAAAGGCGGGCTTTGCGGCGGCTCCGCACTTGGTCAGCTTCCCGGCGCTGAGCACCAGCGCCTCGCCCAGCACGATGTCCTCACTGGCCGTCACGGGCAGATACTTGATGGGCGGGGTGTGACCCACGTCCATGCGAGAAAGCATAAAGCTCATATCGTCCTCTCTTTCTTCATATCCTTCGCTTTCGTCGTCACAAAGTCCGCTCCGCTTCGTTTCCACCTATGGTGAAAACTTCACGTGCTCCCTTGTTCCTCCTCTCCCCACCGCACATGTGCGGCGGGGTCCCCGGAAACGGCGAAAGCTCACTCATTTCGAAGCTCGTCCTCTCCCCACCGAACCCGCTCACCCGCAAGGGGTGCGCCGCATCCGTAAGCGGCAAAGCCGCCAACGGCTGCGCAGGCGCTGGGCTTCGGCGGGGGACCCCGCTTCATCCTTTCTTGATATCCTTCAGATACTTGGTGTACGCGGCCTTGATCTCCGCATCGGTAGCGTCCGGCATCATCTCCCGGTAGGCGTCCCGCATGTCCGCGGGCACCTCCACCGGCTCGCTTCCGCCGCCGGCAGGCACCGGGTTCAGGTGCTGCTTCCCGGCAACGCCGTGGACCGCCGCCGTCTTGGCCGCCGCGATCTTCCTGGCCTCGATCTCCTTCCGGTTGGCCAGATAGAAGGCGTCCTCAATGGTATTGCCCATCTGCACCAGCCGGTTGAAATCGTCTCGCGTGGGCAGGGCGATGATATCGTCCATGCTCTTGATCTCCGGCCAGGTGGCGGAGATGTTCTTGATAGCCGCGCCGATGGCCTCCTGGGCCTGCTGGTTGACAGCCCGGGCCCTCTCCTGCGCCGCCTGCATCTGGGCCCGCATCAGCTGCTCCCGGACGGGTCCCAGCTGCTGGTCCACGATGCCCCGGATGGTCTCCGGCTGGATGCCGGCCTGCTGCAGCTGCTCTGCCTGCCTGCGCCGCTCCTTCTCCGCCTGATAGGTCCGGAACTCCGCCTCGGTGGTGATGGGCTTCCCGGTGTAGGGGTTCGTCTGACCTGCGAACATCTCGGCAAAGATCTGATCCCTCCGCAGCTGTTCCTCCGCCTGACGCTCCTGCGCCTCCCTGGCCCGTCTGGCCTCCGCCTGGCGGTGCCGCTCCTCCGGGCTCATTTCCCGGCGTGCAGGATGCTCTGTGCCGCCTTCCGCCGCTCCCGGCTCCTGGGCCCCGCCGTCGCTTCCATCTTCGCTCTCAGCGGCCGTCTGGCTGCCTTCCGGCGGGTTTTCTGCGCCGCCTTCCGCTTCCGCGCCTTCCTGTTCCTCCGCCTGGGTCGCTTCCAGGCCGAAAGCCTCGGCATATTCCGGGCTGATATTCTCGGTGATCTCCATTTTTGTATCCTCCTGTTCGATTTTTTCGCTATTCGATGCGTCGTCTGAGCAAAGTCCGCTCATCTCCGTTTCCGCCGATCGGCGAAAACTGCGCTCGCTCCCTTGCTCCTCCTCTCCCCACTGGAACCGCTCCGCTGGGTTCCAGCGGGGGCCCCGTGAGCAAATTTCCTAATCGGCGTCCGTTTTACTTGCCGCTCTTGTTGCCGGTCCGAAGGTCGCTGCCCGTGATGCGGGTGCTGCCCTTGGGAGCGGGCCGGCTGCCGTTGGGCGCCTTGATGTTCTGGGTGCCGCTGTTCTGGATGCGGCCGGTGTAGCCCTTGTTCTTCATCTGCCTCTCTCCTTTCTCTCGTCGTCACAAAGTCCGCTCTGCTCATTCCCGCCTGCGGCAAGAATTCGCCACGCTACCTTGCTCCTCCTCTCCCCACCGAAACCGCTATGCTGGGTTTCGGCGGGGTGGCCCCTTTTGGATGTTTCCGCTGTCCATGCGTAAATCAATGTTCAAGATGGCTGGCTTCCCCGGGTGCGCCACTTGCGCAGCGCACCGGGGGAGGTACTTCGGGGTGAAAATCCGATGCCTCGCACCGGCAAAAGCCCCTCGGGTGCCGTGATGGCGGTCACGCACCCGGGGAAGCCAGCCATATCCTTACAGGCGCTCTGTCTCTTTCTCCTGCTCCTTCCGAAGCCGCTTGTCAAACCGGGCACACTTGGGATTCCGGCAGACGTACACCGTCTCTCTGGTTCCGTCCTCTTTCTCCTCTACCCGGTAGATCACCATCTCAAGCCCGCACTGTTTACAAACCACTTTGCTGCCCTCCCTGCATGGGCGTCTCCGCCGCCGTCTGCACACCCGGTGAGCCGCCCATATCTCCGACTGCACCGCCGGCCATAGCCGCCTGTACCGCCTGCTGCTCCCGCTGCTGTTCCAGCTCCTTCTGCAGGTCCTTCTTCATCTGGGCCGCCGTTGGATAGTGCAGCTGCTCCATGATGGTCCAGAACCGCACCAGGGTGGCCAGCTCCGTGGGCACCCCGAAGGCGCCCTGCTGGAAGTTCATCCGGGTCTCCTGCCACATGGCCTCCCGGTTGGATGCCAGGGGCGCCGACGTGTCGCAGGAGAACAGGAAATCGGTGTTGTAAAGCCAGTTCCCCGCCTCGTCCTGATACAGGAAGTCGTGGCGGTCAAACAGCTTGTACTCCTTCTGGCCCTGCTCGTTGTAGGCCACCACCGGCCTGGGCTCGTCGCAGTAGGCCAGCAGGAACTTGAACATCAGCTCGAACAGGTCCTGATACTGTGCGTTCTTCATGGTCCGCTTGGACTCCAGACGGCCCGCCGCCTGTGCCGCCGCGAACTCCTTAGCCTTGCCGCTGGTGGCGGTGGGGTCCTTCCGGCCCTGGAAGCTGTCGGTGATGCCGATGGTCTCCTTGGCCTCCTCGTAGATCATGGCCCGCAGCGCCAGGTCGCTGTTCACATCCACCTGGGTGTTCCGCACCTGGAAGCACTCGATGTCCGCCGGGCCGTCCACTTCCACCACCACGTTGTCCTCGTCGGTCACCGTCAGGTTCATGGACTTCTTCTTGGTGATGATGCTGCCTCCGCCCAGCACCTTCCGGTTGATCTTGGTAGACAGCTTGTTCAGGGTGTTCTGCTGGTCCTCGATGGCGTCAATGTCGCTGCCGCCCAGGAACCGCCCGCTCTTGCTGACGTTCTTCCGCAGCACCACCGGGAACACGTCCGGCTTGTAGTAGGGGATCTTCGTCGGCTCCATCACAGGCTCCTGCCTCGTCAGAGCAAAGTCCGCTACATTCGCCCCGGCCATCCGGCCAGGTCTCATGCCGCTCCCTTGCTCCTCCTCTCCCTCCGCAAACGCTCCGCTGGTTTGCGTCGGGGTTGGAAACGGTGTCAGCAGTTCCGAGTTCTCAGCGTTCCAATAAAGCTGATTTCCAGGCATATCCCGGAACACCGGCTGGCCGTTCTCGTCCCTGGCCTGGCTCATAGCCGGGATCTTTGTGCCCATGGCGGTGGTCAGGTCCTCCGCCAGCTCTTCGTACTCCTGCAGCTCTTCGGTAAACCGCTTGCTGCCGCAGTACGGGCACTGGACGCCGTCGCCCACGGCCCCGCACTTGGCGCAGACCTGCACCCGCCGGGTCTGGTAGTCCTCCAGATCCTCACACACCACATCGTTGACCCACCGGAACCGGCCCACGCCGCCCTTGTCGTTGCGATAGTATGCCGTGTGCAGCGTCACCAGCTCGTCGGAGGTGCTGTTGGCCCCGGCGCCGCGGAGCTCCGGGTCCTCCTCGTTCTCGTTGGACACGTCCACGCCGAACCGCCGCTTCACCTGCTTCTTGGTGACGTACTCGTCCACAAACAGGTAATCCATGTCCGCCACCTGGTCTATGCCGTCCTGGGGCACGACCTTCCGGGGATGCAGCAGCGTCAGCTTCAGGTCGCCCATCCAGCCCCGGCCCCGGGCCTGGGTAAACCACTCCAGCAGCAGCGCCATGCCGCCCTGGGTGGGGGTGATCCGCTCCGCCTCGTCGTTGATCCGCTCCATGGGCAGCCGGTCCAGCAGGTTCCGCAGCATGTCCTCCGCGATCTTGGCCAGAGGCTCGTCTTCCTCCCGCACCGCCGTCACCTTTGGCTGGGGGATGTTGCTGTCCACCTGGCTCTCCACCACCTCGAAGGCCACGTTCCTCACGTGTGTAGCGCTCTTTTTGGATGCGGTACCGTCCGGCGTCATAATGACATGACTTCCGTCCACGATGTCCTCCCGCCGCTGCATCCGCTCCTTCTCGTCCGCGTAGGCCGCCGCCGACAGCCTGTATCTCTCCTGCCAGTGGTCCAGTCGATTGTTTTTCTTCTCCATCGTTTATCCTCCCGTAGGGCGGGGCGCCCCGCCCCGCCGCGTCGTCCTCGCACTCTCCTGTCGTCGCATATCCCGTAGGGCGGGGCGCCCCCGCCCCGCCGCTCGTCCTCTCAATCGCTAAAACTCCCGTCCTCCGGCGTTTCCGCCCATCAGCATGTCCTCCAAGCTATTCCCAGCTTCTGTCTCTTCGTGTTTCATCTCCGGCAGCATCTGCCGCAGCATGTCCAGAGCCTTCAGAGCGCCCTTGACGTTGAACGCCCATTCTCCGCTTGGCACCCATTCCCGGTTGACGCTGTCCCATTCCATGACAGGCTCTTTCTGACAGCATTTCTGGTAGATGCCCCAGACCTCCGCCGCAATGGAGTGCTTCGTCACGCCAATGGCGTCGAATTGCTCCTGGAGCAGCGCATCCCGGTAGGCCTGTACATCGGGCTTGCGCAGCAGGCGGCTGGCCTGGCTGGCGGCTGTCTTCTCGGAGTAGCCGACCCGGATGGCCGCCTGTGTTCCGTTCAGGTCCACCAGATACTGCCGGACGAAGGCCCGTTCCCGTTCTGTCAGCTTTTTCCCCAGCTCCACCACCGTGGTCCCGCTCTTTTCGCCTTCCAAGGTCCCGCTCCTTTCGCGCCGTCATAAGTTGTCCTGATAATAGCCTAGCACGCCTTGACCTCTCGTTATCACACACTTTTCAGGCTGTGAAAAAGCACCGGAAGCCCATGGCCTCCAGTGCTTTGACGGTGATTTTATTCGAACCATTTCTCATAGAAAACTTTTCGCATAGCATACAGTTTGGTTTCCGACACGTAATGCTCCCTGGATATGGCTGTGATGCTCTTCCGGCTGCACATGACCTCCCGCAGGGCAGCACCATAAGCGCCTCCCACATCGTCGCAGAGGCGCTGGATCTTGTCCTGTATTCGTTTTGGCTGGCTGTCGCAGTTGAGGCAGATGTACCGCACCAGCCCCTGCTTCTCCTCCGGCAGGTCAACGCCTCTGAGCTTCTTAAACCCCATAGTCGCCCCCTCCATCATCGTCTGACAGAGCCATGGCCATCTCCTTGTGGCCGCCCACCTTCCGCCGCGGGTCTTTGCGCTTTGGTATGTACCGCACGAAGTTCTGGCCCTTCTCCGGGTCGTACCGGGTGCCCGGCAGCTCCACGGCCCCGGCCGGGACACGCAGCTGGCCTCCGCTGGTGACGATCTCCCGGGTGACCTTTGGCTTTGCCAGGTTCCTGGAGCATGTCCACTTCTTCTCGTCCGGCACGCCCCTGGCCTGTTTGACCAGATACACCGCCAGGTCGTAGTAGTCCTTCTGGTGCCGCAGGAACTTGACATCCACGCTGCCAAGACCCCAGATGCTGTCCACAGTCTCACTGCCCAGCCAGAGCTGCCGGTCCCTCCAAGCGAACGCGGCGCCGCCGATAATGATATGCACATGTGGCCGCACCAGCTCTCCAGTGTCGCCATCGATCTCTGAAGCTGCCAGGACCCACTTGCACACCAGTCCCATCTTCCGCAGCCGGTATGCCAGGCGGTCGATAAACTTCCGCCCTGCTTTTCTGGCTCCTTCGAAGGTTCCTCCGATAGACTCCAGCCCTTCCTGGTCAAATTTCGCCGTCAACCACAGGTCACCAGGCACAAAATTGCAGTTGAGTGTCCTTGTCAGCTTGAGCTTCGCATGTTCCGTGTTCCCCACGATCTTCTTCTCGCTGCTATTCCCCCGGACGCGCCCGCCCCGCTTCGCCGGCCACCGTGCGATCTTCGTTTTCCTCCGTTCGATCACGTTCCCGCTGACGATCTTGGTTATCATGTATAAACCCTCCTGTCCCGTTTTGGCCATGGTTGGTCCATCCTTTCCTGCGTGATAAAAGCATAGGTACCCGCGCACCTGCCCGGGAGCCGCCTTAACATTTCTCAACTACCCGCAAGGGGTATGCGACATCCGTAAGCGGCATAGCCGCCAACGGCTGTCCAAAGGCTCTTTTCCAATTCCCAGCCGGGAGGCGGACCGCTGTTCCGTCTCCCTGGGAAAAGAGCCTTCCGCCCAAACATAGGCGTTTAAGAGCCCCTCAAAGAACGCACGCGCGTCCTTTGAATTGATATAGGTGTGTTCACTTCTCAAATCCGCCCCGGCCCAGCCGGAGTAGATTTCAAAGGTGATCTTTCCTACGGTATTCGCTCTTGACATTACGTCCAATTGGTCATAGACTAGATTTTACTATGGATAAAGGAGAATCAGACATGGAGTATAAGGATGATTTTACGTTTCCGCCCTCTGTTTCAAATTTGAATGGTTTAGAATTATCAACTATATACCCCTCTCATCTCGCCTTAAAACTTCGCCGTGAACAGATCAACCTCACTCAACAAGAAGTTGCGTATAAGGCTAAGATTGCGCTTCGTCAGTATCAGCGGTTTGAATCCGGAGAGCGCAGCATGAGTTCCGCATCTTTAAGAATAGGGCTTTCTATCTGTCATGTTCTCAAATTGGACCCTTTACGTTTTGTGACGCTTCCTGATTCCGAATAATAGGCGTTATTGCCAGCCGGGTTGCCCCGGCTGGCTTTTTTAGCGCTCACATACCCAAATACTTTTTCATTTTCTCTTCCCCTCCTTCCCATTGATCACCTGTACCACCCGGACATGCCCAAACTGTTCCAACGCCATGGCGACAGCCTCCTTCGTGGCAAGTTTTTCACCGTAGTCCTCAATGTCGATCACGATGCGGACCATCACCCAACGACCATCCAATCCTCCGCCAGCATGTCCGCCTGGCTGGCCAGCCAGCCCATCTGGACGCCGGAGGTCCCGCAGAAAGCAATGGCCTTATTTCCGATAGCCTCATGCTCGACATTCACGAAAACGCCCTCGGCGGTCATATAGCTGATACGGTTCGCCAACTCAATGTGCTGGTTCTTCCCGTTCCACCCAGCCCGGGCCACCTTCTTCCCCGCCTTCATTTCCTCGATGGCCCTGCCGAAGCTCATGTAGTTCCATCCCGGATCACCGCATGTCTCACCCAGGTCTGCCGAAACCTCTTTGGTGTCCATTTTCGGCACTGCGTCGCCATCCACACCATGTACCGCCGTCTGGAGCAGGAAGCCCAGCAGGAACCACACCTTGTCCTTGATCTTCTTCATGCAGATGTCCGCGCCCAGCTTTTCGTCGTAGTTCTCGGCGCTGACGCAAGCGGAGCTCTCCACGATCTCGAAGCCGTTCCGCAGGACGGCCCGGACCACGGTGCACTTGTCGCCCATGGTGGTGACATCGGCGGCCACGATGAAGTCATCCACCATCTCCTGGCTGATGGAGGGCTTGTCCGTCTTCAGATGGGGATTGACCGTCATCTTCAGATAGGCCCGCTCAAATACGTACTTTGGGCTCCAGCTCTCGTAGCCGTCCGCATACCGGACCTTGTAGCCGGATTCCACAACTGCGCCCGTTGGGCACATTTCGTGAAGCGTGAAAACCTTACCGTCAATACGGTTCGCAGGCTCCGCCTCAATCAGCTTCGTTCCGATGTACTTGTCCATAAAAAATCCTCCTTTTTATTTGAAAACGGCTCTGCCGCTTCCTTCTTTCACGTTCCGGACTTCCTCCACCAATTCGGCCACACATTCATCGCAGAGGTCCAATTCTCCATCAGGCAGCCCTTGCCCAGTCATATGGTTGATTCCCTTTGGTGAAAGAGCCAGTCCATCTTCCAGCAAAATGACTTTCCCTCATTTATCGCATACAAACGCTCTCATGTCCCTCTCCCTCCCAGAAATGTCCGCAGCATCCTCTGCTTCCACTCCGGCTCCTCCTTTTTTTCGAATTTACAGCGAACTAATCCGCACCCGGCAATATCTGACCATGCAGTACATACCTCTCCGGTGATCCTGCACTTGCTGTTTGCATAATTAAACATCAGCCCTCACCGCCTTTCAGCGCCGCCTCTTTACGGGCCTTTACTACTTCCCTCCTGGAAGAGCGCCACATCATCATGAGCATTTCGCTTACAGACCTGTCCCGATCTTTCCTATGTGGCTTTTTAACAACCTGCAAACCATACTTCCCCGGCACAAGCACGCCGACATTGTAAGGTATGATGGATTTCACAGCCTCAAAGACATCTTCCTGCATGACATAGTAGTTATAGTCGCCGATGAAGTTGTGTCCGTTCTTGGAGCGGAAGTCCTCAATGGATGACTTTACCTCGTAGCAGTAGAAATCTCCCTTTTCAATGCCGGATACAGTATTGTTGACCGGCTTGAACTTCATGTAGTCCACACGAATAGGAGTTGCTGACGCATAGTCGAAGGTAACTTCCTTTGCCCAGTAGATGCGCGGGTCATTATGTGGGTCCAAATACTTTTCAAGCGAATTACTAAGGCTATCCGTGATCTCCGGCCTAGTCATTGCTACCTCCTTTCTGCGCCAGCGCCGCCTCCGCCTCCTCGCGGGTCAGAAAGACGGTTTTGCCGATTTCAGCAAAAGGAATATCGATATACTGCATGTTGTCATAGAATTGCGCATGTAGGTATCGCTCTGTTTCATATCCAAAAAATTCTTCAACTATCGCTTCTCTGCCATCAACAAATACATGTTCGCCCACCTTGCACGGCAGCACCACCAGCCGCCCGTCCTGCTCTGCTTGGATGATGTCACAGATCTGCTCTGGCGTCGTATTGAGCACATGTGCCGCCACCCTCAAAATGACTTCATCACTAAACGCTTTATGGAAGTCCTCCGGCTCCAGCCCTGTGTCCTCATACCGCATCAGCTTGTGCCGAAGTTCCGCATAGGCCCAGGCTGCGGTATACAGCAACGCTACAATACCTTCGGCGCTTTCAATACCATCCATAAGCCACTCCGGCATCATATTGGACAAAGCATCATCGTCTGCCGGGAGTTCCGCATCTGGTATGTGCGTTTTGACAATATCCCTGGTAAGGTCAAACAGACTCACATCCGCATACTCAGGAGCAGATCCATATCCCCGTACCCAGGTCTCATGGTCCTTGATGTAAAACAGGTTCAGCGCCGCTTCCAGATTGTCCTTCGGCGTGTCAGTCGTCAGTCGTTTCATTTCTTTTTACCTTCCATTCTCTCCAAAGTCCGGCGGCATACACTGCCCATCACCATACATGCTCTCATGCTCATTTTTTCTATGCTTCCCGACAAAGTTATGAGCAGCCGATTTTTCTCTACCTCGTCCTTCGGCACCCCACAAAACCCACAGCTTCTGAAATACTGTTCCAGGCTCTTACCGCCGCTATCTCCCTCACCTCTCTGCTCCCGCATCTTTCTGTCTTCGGCCACGATCTTGCTTGCGGTGTACCAAACTGCCTTTTGCAGAGCTTCATGACTGAGCTGCGAACTGTATCCAAAATTCATCTTTACATAGTCCGCTTTCCTGTCCAGGTATACCCGGATATCCAGCAGCTCCGCCGCCAATATTTCCGTGTTTCTATTGGCGTTTACCAGTTCCCTTTGCGTATCCGCCAGCTCTTCCAGCTTCTCCGTGAACTCTCTGACCATCACCGCCTGGGCGTCAGTCAGCTCCGCGTTCATCTTCTGCGCGGCCGCCAAACGCTTCCCCAGCTCCGCCCTGGCCGTCTCGCTTTCTACCAGCAGCTTCTCCGCCTGTTCTGCCTGTTCCTCATACCTGGCCAGCTTTTCGCACACCTCGTCAAAATGTACGCAGCGGCAATAACCCGCGTTGCCTCCACATCCGTCGCATTCCAGGATATACGCATTCCCCCCCTGGGTCTCTCGCCGTCAATCTTTTCTGTTCCGCCATGCCTCATCTCTCCTTTTCCATCCACCTGCAGCGCAGGCACTTTTTTTGCGTTGATCCCCGTACAGTCGGCTTTCCCAAACAGACGTTGTGCCGATATGTCTCATAGCACTTTGGTTTCCTCCGGCTTTCCTTCTTCACTTCGGATTCCCCCACATTTTGATCATCCGCTCTCTTGTCTGGGCATCCGCCGCCCGGTAGTCCTCCCACTCGTCGTCACAAAGTCCGCTCACCTTCGTTTCCGCCTTCGGCGAAAACTGCGTTCACTCCCTTGCTCCTCCTCTCCAACTTGAACCCGCTCCACTGGGCTTCAAGTTGGTTATGAAGGTAGTCCCCACTTTTTCAGCAACATCCGCCTCGTCTCAGCGTCTGCCCTCTCATAATCTTCTCTCATATCTTCCGTCCACTTCCGTTTCTCTCCGGCTGCCGCCTCCACGGTGTACCGCTGCTGTCCCCGGATGGCGTGGGCGATGGCCGCCGCCATCACCAGGTCGTCGTGCTCTCCAGACGCCGCCTCCGGCTTCCGGTCCTTGCCGTATACAAAGGTCAGCATCTCCCCCAGTGTCTCGAAGCTCACCACCAGCTCCGGGGCCTCGTCCATGACCGTGTGGAGCCCCGCCAGAATGATGGGCCGTGTCTTGGGGCTGGTGACCCAGCCGAAGGACTTGACCATCTTGTTTTTGTAGGTGTCGAACCGCTCCCGCTGGTACAGGTTCGGGTAGTGCCACTCCTCCAGCTTCAGCTCCGGATAGGTGGAGAAGTTCACCTCCACGCCGATGAGCGCGTCGTTATAGTAATGCCCCAGGCAGAAGATCTGCCGGGCGTACAGGATCTCGCTGAGCGGGTGCTGCAGCTCCGCCACCTGGTGGCCGTCCGTGTTGTCGATGACGTGGGCCGTGAAGCAGTCGCTGCCCTCTCCGGCGGTGTCTCCGCCGATGACATATGGCCGCCCCGGCACCGGCTCCTCGTAAATACGGATAAAGTTGTTTTCCTTTCCACCCTCTGTAAACCGCCAGTTTTTGGGCTCTCCGCCCTCGATCTCCGGCTCGTCGTGCTGGAACAGGCCCATTCGCAGCGGCGTCGGTGTCGCCCGCCGCCGGGCCATGACGATGTCGTTGTCGAAGAACGGATCACCGGACAGCAGGAAGGCCTCGTCCGGTGTGTTTGGGTACTCCTGTCGGAACAGCTGCTCGTCTCCGCCGCAGTTGGTCTTGATGCACCACCGCCGCCAGCTCAGCTGCTCCTCGTCGAGGCAAAGTCCGCTATACTCGCCCCGGCCTTTCGTCCAGGGCTCGAACCGCTCCCTTGCCTCTCCTCTCCCCACCGGACCCGCTTCGCTGGGCTCCGGCGGGGGCCCCATCATTGCCTTCTCCGCTTCTGTCCAGACGGTTCCTGGTTCTACCGGCTTGCGATACTCCGGCTCCATGTACCATGGCAGGAACACCGGCCGCCAGCCGTTGGTCCCGGCCACGGCTCCGTCCCAGAGGTCCTTGAACTCGTTGAAGCCGTTGGCGGTGCTTTCGATGATGACCATAGTGTCCGGATCATCCGGCACAGCCTGCATAATGCCCAGCAGCGTCTCCTTGACCTCTCCCGTCCAGAAGGCCAGCTCCGACAGATGCACGTTGTTGAAGGTCTCCGACCGGCCCACGCCCTTGCCGCCTGCCGTGACGCAGCTGATGCGGGACCGCAGCCCCGGCCGCCGCCGCTTCTCGTCCTCGTTCCGGGTGGGGTTCTCGAACACCAGTTCCTTGGCGTTGGAATTCTTCCGCATGGGCTGGAGCGCCTTGGGCAGGCAGTCGTAGAACAGCTTGTTCATGCGGAACAGGGCGCTGGTGGCCTTGTCCTGGTGTGCCACGATCAGGGTGTTCACCATGGGCCGGGTGGCGCTGTCCTGGAACATCAGGGCCTCTGTGGCGGTAGAGATACCCTCCTGCCGCCCCTTCAGCACGATCAGGCGCACCGGCCGTCCGGCCTGGTGCTCCTCCTTGATGATGCGGTACAGGTTCTCCTGCGCCGGCTTGAACTTCAGCTTCACCAGCTGCTGCTTCTTATCCCGGATGTACAGGTAGTTCTCGCAGTATTCCTTTGGATTCCTAATGTTGATCACTACGTCGTCCTCACAAACTCCACTGTTTTCGCCCCCCGGCCTTGCCGAGGTCTCAATTCGTTCCGTTGCTCGATCCCTATCCCCTCTGTCGCCTCCGGCGACATCTCCCCTTGATAAGGGGAGTCTTCCTCTCCCCACCGAACCCGCTACGACACCCGCAAGGGGTACGCCGCATCCGTAGCGCTCCTTCGTCGCTGACGGCTGCGCAGTGGGCTTCGGTGGGGTCCCCCGAATCTCCGTCAGATATCCACGGTTTGGGTACCTGACGCAAATACGGCGTAGGGCGGGGCGCCCCCTCCCCGCCTCCTATTTCTTCTTGTAATTGTCCTTGCAGGCCGCTCTGCTCCGTCCGACGTACAACCGTTTCCCCGGCCTGTGCTTGTCCTCCCGCACCTTGCAGTAGCCGTATGCCGTTCCCGGGATGATGTCATAATTTCCTCAGGTGCCGCATTTCCGGCCCTCTACCGGCGGCCGCACCTTCAGTCTCCCCTGGGTCTCCAGGTCCTTGTAATAGGCCAGCTTCTCCTCGTGTGCCTGGTTGATTTCCAGCAGCATCTCAATGGTGTCCGCCGCACGTCCGGCCAGAGGCATGTCCATCAGTCTCCCGCCGTTTTCCACATGTCTGAGATCTTCCAATACATCATCCAACAGCATTTTCTCCCGCTCCTTCCTCTTCAAAATCCTCCCTGGCCAGCAGCGCCTCGCGGTATTCCGCCAGCTCCCGTTTCCCGTCTCCGCCCTGGGTCAGCGCCCGATCCAGCTCCCATCTTTTGGTGTCCGCATCCTCCCGCAGCATCTTCCGAATGCGGTCTCTGGTTTCCTTCTTCATGGTCTTTTTCTCCTCCCTTGCAGGCTCCGCCGCCTGTCCTGTCCTGTCCTGTCCTGTCCTGTCCTGTCCTGTCCTGTCCGCGTCCTCTCTGGCTCCGTATCCCTCATGGGTGTCTTCCTCGTGGGTATTTTTTCTCCGTGTCTTCCGCCGGAGGTTGCGTTTGCCGGCAGCTGATTTCGCCTTCTCCAGTTGCAGACGGTGGGCGGGCTCACGCCGATCTCCCTTGCGATCTCCCCGTCGTTTGCGCCGGTCCGGTACAGCTCCTCCGCCCTTTCCCAGTTGACCTTCTTTCTGCCCGGCTTTGTCTGCGTCTCCACCGCTTTCGGTTCTGCTCTCTTTTTCAGGAACTCCGCTGCCGCTTCCGGTGTCTCCAGCTTTCCCCCGGCGATGAAGTATGTACACTTCTCCTCCGGCTGTGCCTTTCTGGTATGCCCCACCAGCCATGCATAATCGCACATGTTCTTTCCGGGCTTCCCTCGGAAGGCGCATTCCTTACACCGAATCTCTTCCATGTTCCTCCTCCAGCACTGATCCGCAGCAGGCACAGATATACCGCCCCGCCGCCCTGGTGAACTGCGTCCCGCCGCAGTCCTGACACTTCAACTGATTGGTCCCATGTGCGTCAATGTTCCAGACCTCCGTTCGCTTTTTCCGCAGGTCCTCCATCTGCTTCCTGTCGCTGCGCAGGATCTCCAAGGCATCCTCCAGCACAAGATCCAGCCCGTATAAAGCCGCATGTGTGAATACATTGCTAACGCCCAGCGCCCATCCTACCAGCAGAATGATGATACCGGGCCACAGCTGATGCTCCCAGAAGTTCCACGCTGCGATCCCCAAGTATGCCAACAACAGGATGGCCCAGGAGATTGCGTATTTCTTGTTCTTGTTCATGTCGTTCTCCCTCACAGTAAGTAGTTTTTCAGATCCACCGATACAGCATGTAATGGCAGCACCGGCTTGAACAGCTCGTCCAGCTTCTCCGTCCGAACGCTCTGCCTGGGGCCTCCGTAGTCCTTGCCGAAATAGATGTAATATTCCCATCCATCCTTGGTCAGGCCCAGGCCCTGCAGATGCCCCACGGCATTCGTGTCCAGCCCCAGTTCCCGCAGCGGATACCCCGGCCGGATCATGGCGTCCGGGATGGAGAAGCTGATCCGTATGCCCTCCGCCGGGTCCTTCGGATCATAAAACCGTGTATTCTCAGTATTCTCATTTTTCCATTCCGGGTTCTGCTTGGCACACAGCGTGACTCCCGACATCCCCGGCGTGCTCCAGGCGAAGAAGTCCAGCCCTGTCAGCACGAATCTCCCCCGCTTGCACATCACCACGCCGTCATAAGTGAACCGCTCTCCCATCCGGCATGGACACTCAATTTTCATGCCGCACCTGCCGCCTTTCTGATGGCGTCGGCCAGTGCATTCAGGGCCGCCCGCATCTTCCCCTGGTTCTCCGGTGTATCATGCTCCATGGCGTCCGCCATGCGGTTCACCGTGTCCTGGGCCTGATTGAACAGGACGCCGAACTTCACCAGGTTCTCGTTGGAGCTGAGTTTGGCCAGCTTGCCGGACTCCTCCGCCTGCTTCTTCGCCTCCCGGGCCGCCTTCTCCGCGTTCTGGAGGTTGACGTTGGCGGTCATGGCCTCCTCCCGGGCCTTCCGCAGGTCCTCTTGCAGTTTTTTGGCCTTCTCCTCCGCCGCGGCCAGGGCTTTCTCCTTGGCGTCCAGAATGGCCTGGCTGGACTTCCTTGCCTGAGAAAGTCCTTCCTCCCTGGCAGCGTCCAGCTCCTTTGGGTCCGTCCGGTACTCCACGGCTACGTCCACCGGCCGGGCTTTGAGCTCTGCCAGCTCCTTCTCTGCCCTGCGCAGCTCCTCTGCCTTCTGCTCCTCGGCCTGCCGTGCCCGCCGCTGCAGTTCTTTCAGTTGGCGCATATCCTGCTCCATCTTCTCCCGGGACTGCTCGGCCACCTCGGCTCTGGCCTTCATGGCCTCCATGGTCTGCCGGGCGGCGTCCCGCTCCTCGATGGCCTTTTTCAGCTCCTTTGTGGTCATGTCCGCAACGGACTTTTCCACGCCGTCCACGTCGTGTTTTTCCGCCGCGAACCGCTCCCGCTCAGAAACCGGCAAAGCCAAGAGCGCCAAGGCTTTGGAGGCTCCCAAATCCGCAATTTCTGCGGATTTGGAATACTCTCTGGCAAGCCTCATGAAGTCCTGTGCAGACCGCTCGGAAATGTCCACTTTTTCCCGCAGCCAGGGCAGCCACTCCCCGTGGGAGAGCTGCGCCTTGGCCTCGTTCAGCCGCTTTCCGATCTCGATAATGGACTGTCCCGCCTGCCGCTTGAATACGAGGATCTCTGCCTCGATGATCTCCAGTTCCCGAGGCTCCGCAGCCTGCGCCGCTTCCATGCCCATGGCCTCCGCCAGATAGGGCGCATCCGGGTCCTCTTCCCTTTTCGTCGCTGCCTCCATCTGCTCCCGGTAGTATCCGTCCGTCATCTTGTATGCCGCCGCCATGGGGTCCACAGGTCTCTTCTGCTCCGGCGAATCGATCCCCAGCTCCACCGCCAGCTTCTTCGCCTGTTCCAGATCGCTCATGCTCATGCCACATTACCTCTCTTTTTCTTTTCTTTCCCAAGCGCCCGGATATGCTCCAGCCACGCCGTTTCAAATTCCTCTACCTGCTTCGTCCTGGAACAGTTGCATTTTCCTCGGTTCTGCACCACCAAAAGGTCCTTCACATTCAGTTCCAGCGTGAAATACGGCTTGTCCGGCTCTTTTACCTTTCGAATGAAGAAAATGACCCGCTGGCCCTCTGCATGACTGTTCTTGTAGTTCGCCACGCAATGATTCAGCGCCTTTCCCTCCTGGTCCAGTTCCTCCGGAGCCTCACACAGCCGGATGATCAAACTGCCTCTGGTCCAGTTGAAACGCTTCAGTTCCTTCGCCCGTTTTTTGAACCCTTCCTTAAGCTTTCGGTTCTGCTCTTCCCGCTCCTTTCTCCGCTTTGCTTCCTCCCGGAGTCGCTGCTCCTGGACCAGTCTGTCATGCTCCCGCATCAGATTCTTCGGAAACCGGACATGGTCGTCTTCCAAGTCATAGCCCTCTCTTCTCGCGATTCTCCAGTAATCGTCGAGGATATTGCTGTCCACTCGCTTATCCATCGCTTTCTGCTTCTTCAAATAGCGGACACACCGCATCATGGGAAGCCCTTCCTCCAGGATTCGATTGCACCACCATGTTCTCGCATCGATGCAGTCTTTCAAATCTTCAGGAAGCCGTAGCTTCACCCCCTTCTCCAAGCAATTCCGATAAAACAGGAGTGTTGACTCCTCCCACTTCATATCCCGGCAAAATTGGAAGGCATCTTTGTCCAGCCCCAGCATTTTGAAAGGACGCACCTCTTTCCACCGGATCTCCTCCAGCTTCGGAACGCCTTTCGCCCGCTGGTAACTGTATCGATGGCTTTCTGATTCAATCAGCTCTCCAACCAGGAAGCCGCATCCCTGTACCACCAGATTTTCAATGTTCCGGTGGCGCTGCCAAACGCGCAGATACGTCACTGGATATTTCTCTTTCGCCTGTTTCATGTACAGGTCCAGCTTGCTGTTTTCCGCCGTGGACCCTTCCAGAATGGCTGGGTCCCATGGGTACACGACAGGCGCTTGACCCCAGTTGTCCAGGCATGTTTTCCGCTGCTCCCAGTGTCCGAAGAAGCTGATAGTTGACATACATTTCATGTATCCCATCAGCCGGACGACCTTCTTTTGCTCTACAATGTATGCTTCATAGGGCCGTACAGAAATCGTCTCAACGTTGTCCTTGTCCACATCCTGACTGACATACCATCCGATCAGAACCAGCTTGTCCTCCAGCCGTTCCACAGTCATGGGCCACTCGCTTTCCAGCGTCTTTCCATTCCGACAGTTGGTGACATGCACCGCTTCTGCAGCACACTCACACATCGGGCAATGCACTTTGTCCCCGCTGAGCACGTCATGCTTCGTTACCGGGTCCAAATATCCGAACGGCGCCGGTGCGCAACTGTTATGGCATCCCCCCGCCTCGACCCGTGCAGCGTACATGGTCTGCCCGCATCCGCTGCACTTCAGTTCCACAGCTTTTTCCCACTGGTCCGTGAGAGGGTCCAGCACTCTGGAGGCTTTGTATCGGATCATGTGCTTCCTGAATTTTCCTTTGCTTTTCAGCCAGGGGAGCAGCCCCTCCGGAGGCTCCAGCGGCAGATCCTTGGAATAGTCTCTCTGCTCCATGCCGTCACCTCAGAAAATCCTCAAAGTTGAGGACCACGGCGCCCTGCGGTTTTGCCTGTTCTCCTAGCTTCGGCAGGCCGTAAAACTCCCGGAGGATGTTCTCCGCCTCCGCAGGCGTTACACAGGCAAAGCTCCCTGTCTTATGCTTGTCCGCGAAAGCCTTGATCTTCTTCTCTGCCTCCACAATGGACATGGACGCATTCTCCAGGTCCTGGGCGATCAGTTCCGCGCTGACTGGCTCATTTCTGCAAATGTCTATCAGCTGCTCCGCCACCATCCACTGGGCAGATCGTTCCTTCACCTTGCTCTGCTGCTCCCGCAGCATCTGGATAGCTTTTTCACTCATTCGTATGCCTCCATTTATCGCTCCCGCCAGAGCATTACATGACCTTCCCCAGCTGGTAGGCCCTGGTCAGCCTCCGCCGCAGGTGCTCTTCCTCCAGCTTCTGGTCCTTCTCGCACACGGTGCACATGGGCGGTGCTCCGTAATACATCTTTCCGCACCGGCAGCAGATATTTCTTGGCGCCCCCACCACCTTCTTCTTCATCTCGCACTGGGCGGCCACTTCCTTCCAGGGCACGCCCCAGAACTCCGCCGCCGCCACGGTGGCCTCCTCCCAGCTCTTCGCATTCACCCAGGCGTCCACATGGCCCTCGCAGCCCACTTCCCAGAGAATGTCCCGGTTGATTTTCGCCGCCAATTCCTTCACCTCCGTCTAATAATGCCCATTCACCTTTTTCCGGCTGAATCGTATCCTGCTCTCGCGGGTGTAATCTCTTCCCACGATGGCCGCCAGCCGCTCCTGGCTTGTCCGCTGCTGTTCCTCCGCCAACGTGTCCTGGTAGTCCCCCCACTTCCGGCAGCGCCAGGCCCCGTCCCGGTCCTTTCCGTGGCAGCCCACGCAGCGCATCTCGCAGTCCTTGCAGGGCCCTCCCTCTGTCATGACCAGTCCTCCGTTACGAACACGGCCTCGTACAGCTGTTCGCCGCAGGTCTGCCCGCACCACTGGCTGTTGACCTTCATGGTCATGAGCAGCACGGCCAGGATCACAGTGACCGCCGTCACACCGATCTGCCCCGGCGTCATGCCGCCCCTGGACCTCCGGCCCTTGTATCGCCCATCAGCAGACCTCATACTCCGGCTCCTTTCCCTTGTAGATAGCCCATGCTTCATTAGCGATATAGTCCTCTTGTTCCAAATCAATGAGACCGATGATATGCATGGAAGCGGCAATACCGCAGATTTCACCAACGTACATCAAGGCCGTGCCTTCTATTCCCTTGTCCATCGCGCTCTTTAGAGACTCTTTCCGTCTGCTCAGAAGATCCCGGAACTTCTCCTGCATCTCGCTCTTTTTCATGCTTGTCCTCCTCGTCCTCTTCGCCCACGATTCGCTTCGCTGGATTCGTGGGCGATCTTCAGAAATTTACATATGCCCCTTGCGCATCAGCTCCTGGCACGTTTTTAGGATGGCCTCCCGGCGCTTCTGCTGGGCATCTTCTGTGATGCACGGGTCCAGCACCTCCACCCGGCAGCACCCGTTCTTCGGCCCGAAGTCCACGGTGTACTCGGAGCGCAGGTACGCCTTTCCGTCGATATGTACGATTGAGTTTTCCTCCAAGGCGTCCACCTCCTCCGTGTAACCTATGGCCCGGTCAGTTTGTCCTATGCCCTCTTGCTCCTCTCCGCCGCCGGTGATATACTGGCCGCAGAAAGGATGTGAAAATATGGTCCTGAACCATGACTGTGTCCGTTCATTGCTTCTCTGGCTGGAAACCAATCAATCCGTTGGTCCTACCGGGAAGCCAGATTCCGTGATGATGCGAAAGATCTATGGTCAGTTCCCAGACTTTTCTCCAGCAGAGCTGAACTTGGCTGCAACTTACCTCGTTCAGAAAAAGCTGATTTCTCTCCGCTCCGGCATGACAGTTGAAAACGCAGCCCCCCGGGCCTATGTCATTTCCGGTATTACAGCTGCCGGATACGATTATCTTGCTGCCGTGAAAGATGATTCCGTATGGAAAAAAATCAAAGAGAAAATCGGCTCAACCGCCCTTGCGTCAGTCCCCAACGTCATCGCTGTCGCCGCTGAGATCTTTGCATCCACGTTCTAATTCTCGAATCTGGATGCCTGCTCTGATGTGCGCATGCAGCAATCCGGTCATGTACTGTTCCGCAACAGTGATGATTTGTTTCCCCTTCTCCCCCATCCATTTGGTTGTCTCTTCGTCGACATTTCCTGTCATCGAATATGGCCCAAATTCTGCTCTTGCCAGCTCTTCCAATGCTGGCAGGAGCTTTTTTTGAATGATGACTGCCGTTTCCTCGTTCTCAAACAACTCTAATTCCTCCTGTTCATTCTCATGTACCTGTGCCCCGCTTCTTTCCCATAATCCGCTCCTGTTCTTCCTTGACAGCCGCCTCCCGCAGCTTCTGTCTCGCCAGCTCCTGTCCCTGCGACGACACCTGACGGTATTTCAGGATGAATGACCGCTCCTCCATTGACAGCTCCATCATGCGCTCACCCGGTCCTTTCCCAGGATGATGTCGTCCGTGCTGCAATTCAGCAGCTCGGCGAACACTGCCACCTGTTCCACGCTGGCCCGCCGCACGCCCCGCTCGATGGCGCTGATATACGGCACCCGCACGTCAATGGCGTCCGCCAGCTGCTGCTGGGTCACGCCCCGCTCCTCCCGGAGCGCCTTCAAATTCTTTCCGACCATTTTTTGTAACCTCCTCTTGACGTTCTATGTGTCTTTGTGTAAACTGTTGTTGGTTTCCTTGTGTTAATATGATATTCCCTCAAAAGAGGGAAGTCAATAGCATATTCCCTCTTTTGAGGGAATATTGTCGTATCATACAAAAACAGCACCGCCAAATTGACGGTGCTGTGCAGAAAGCCGGTGTATTTATGATTGGTCTCCAGTATGAGATTCTCCGTTATATCCAGTGGACGCCTCGCAGTAAAGAAGAAATTTGCCGCCGCATCAACCGTTTCCGTATTAAGGAGATTCCCTCTTACTTGATTGGACACATGATTGATGAGTTGGAATATGCGGGATTGATTGAGGAATTTTCTCAGGCGGAGATTGATAAGATGCTTGCTGGTGAAAACCCCGACGATATCAAGATCGTATCCAGCTCCGATTTTGTTGGCAAATACGGTCTAACTGGTACTTCCGGTTTTTCCATGATGCAGGAACTTCGTGAAGACAGCAGGCGCTTTTATGTACCTCTTTTGATAACCGCTGGATTTAGCCTTGCTTCTCTGATTTGCTCAATTATTGGCCTTTTTTGTAATTAGAGATTGTCCCGCACAAAAACCCATAATAAAATCCCGATGAAAATTAAAGCTTCAAGCAAAATGATGCACGCCAGAACTTTTATAATTGATAGCAGCATTGGTTTCCCTCCCCATTTATCTTATGTTTCGAAAGCTGGTGAGCCTGTTGGATAAGCGCCCAAAAGAAGTCCCCTTCTGGGAGGATGACTATTGGGAAGACTGGAGAAACGAGCGCACCGATGATGGCCGCAGCAGGCTCCTGCTTCACCATGGTGCTCCTCCGGAGCTCCGTTCCGAAGTTGATAGACTATTTCCCAATGATCTTGAAGACGCAGATAAGAAATGCGCACCCGGAAAAAATAATCATTCTCAAGTAAATCTTCCTTCTTTTCATCACTTTAAAAAGATTTTTAAAAAAGTTTGTATTGCAGTTGGCGGCACAACAGCTTTTTTGGCCGCAGTCCCTGATGCCAGAAACACCTTGCTGTCCATCTTGCGCTTTCTCGGTTCCCTGTTCCAATAATCTCTCTAAAAAAACATTTGTTTGAATGAATTGATATATTTCATCGCACAAAGCCCAGAAATTCATGATAGCAAGAATCGTCCAGAAATATTTCATTTTCCCGCACCCCCATTCATCTTGTGTTTATATTATATATTCCCTCATTTGAGGGAGTCAAGGAGTTATTATGAATAGAACATTAGAGTTGATCTTTTTCCTTATATCTCAAAAAGGAATGTCTCAAAATCAATTTTTAGCCGAAGTTGGTTTAACTAAAAATACATTCCAAAACTGGAAAGCTCGGGATACTGTACCTAAAGGCGAAGCTCTTTCTATTATTGCAAATGGACTCGGTGTCACCGTAGACTACCTCCTTGGACGTGATACTCCTTCCGGTCTTTCCCTCAGCCCCGATGAAGAAGAGCTTGTCCGTTGCTATCGGCGTTTGAACAACGACGGAAAGAAAAAAATGAACGACTACCTGGATGATTTGCTTGGAAATGAAAAGAATCTCACCGTCCCCGCCGCATCCGGCGTGTCGGCCGGGTAATCTATATAGACTTTAATAAACAAACATAGGGGGGGCGTTTTTGTGCCTTTCTGGTTAATTATGCTAATTGGATTTGTCGCAGTATTAATTTTTGTTCCAGCTCTGTTTATTCTTTATTGTGAATTATCTTCATCAGAAAACAAGCACGCAAAAACCGCTCTTTCCATCTTTTCTAAGTTTTTTTATTTGGCACTTACAATCATGATTATCTTTGCTTTTGGCAGCTATCTTCATTCATGCTCCTCAGAAGCGTATGACCGTGGATATGAAGCCGGCTATGAAGCCGGTATCGAAGAAGGTATCGCAAAAGTAAAAGAAGATCCTGCAAATTATTTAGATTGGTAAGGTGATACCCCCATGCTCCGCGAAATGCTGGAACAATATAAAAGCGTCGGCCGCTGGGTCCGCTCTGCTATCTACCTGCGCAAGTCCCGGGCAGAGGAGCACATGAGCCTGGAAGCCGTCCTGAAGCGTCACTTGGCAGACCTTCAGGAGTACGCTGAGAAATACGGTTTCCTGGTGAATGAGGAAGACATCTACAAAGAGGTTGTCTCTGGCGAAAGCCTGTTTTCCCGTCCCCAGATGCTGCGGCTGATGGAGGCCGTCAGTTCTGGGAAGTATGAGGCCGTCCTGGTCATGGATATGCAGCGTCTCGGCCGTGGCGGCATGTATGACCAGGGCTTCATCCTGGATACCTTCAAGGACTCGCAGACCCTGATCGTCACCCCGGAGCGCATCTATGACCTGACGAAGGAAATGGATGAGGAAGCCGCCGAGATGCAGACCTTCCTCTCCCGCAGCGAGTACCGCATGATCACCAAGCGCCTCCGCCGCGGCACCCTCCATTCCGTGAAGAACGGCGCCTATATGGCCAACGCCCCCTTCGGCTATCAGAAAGTCCGTATCAATAAAATGCCCTCCCTGGAGATCGTCCCGGAAGAGGCGGAATGCGTCCGTCAGATCTTCCAGCTCTATGCCGACGGCAGCGGCTGCACCAAAATCGAGCAGGCGGTGAACGCCATGGGCTACCATGGCCGCCGTGGCAGCCGTTTCAACCGCAACACCATCCGCCTAATCCTGGATAACCCCGTCTATATCGGCAAGGTCCGCTGGGATAAGACCTCCACCGTGAAGTCCGGCATCGGCGCTGATCGCCAGAAGAAGGTGGTCTATAACCCCGCCGAGAAAATCCGCATCATCGACGGACATCACCCCGCCATCATCAGCCAGGAGCTGTGGGACACCGTTCAGGCCCGCCGCAAATCCCGGTATTTCTACGTGGACAATAAGCATGTTGCCAGTCCCCTGGCCGGTATGGTCCACTGCTCCAAGTGCGGCCACCTGATGAACATGCAGGGCAAGAACAAGGGCGTGCCCTACCTCCTCTGCCCCACAAAGGGCTGCTGCGCCGGCGCCAAATTCGAATTCGTGGAGAAAGCCGTGCTCAAAAAGCTGACGATGCTCTCCAATGATCTGGAAGTGGAAGTCTCTGAAGCCGCTCCCCCGGATGTCTCCAATCTGGAAACCGCCCGCTCCAAAATGCAGTCCCATCTTGTAAGGCTGGAGGACCGCCGGAACCGGCTATACAGTCTGCTTGAGGACGGCACATACTCCCGGGCACTGTTCTCCGAACGCATGCAGGTGCTGGCACAGGAAGAATCCAGTCTCAAGGATACGCTCGCGGCCCTGGATGCCGAAATCCACCTTACCCTCTCCCGCAACAAGGAGAAGCAGCTCTCCCAGATCAAGACCGTTCTGGCACAGTATCAGTCCTCCGACATTCCCAGCCGCAAGGCTCTTCTCCAGTCCATCATCAGTGATATCCGCTACACAAAAGAAAAGAAGACGAAGCCCGGTGACTTCGCCCTCTCCCTCAAACTCAAAGATTTTATTTAGTCTATTTCCTCTAAACCGCTCATCGCTATTCTCGGCAGGAATCATAGATCTTCCTGGTATGGACGCAGACCGCCTCCCGGATGCCGTCGGGGCCCTCCACCGGGCCGGGCATGACTTTATCGGCCATTGCAATACCTCCTAATAAGTAGCTGATGAAAGCATGAGGCTTTCAATCCAGTGTATGCGGGCCGCCCCGGGAGGTGAAAAAGCCGGCGGACCTTTCGGTCCGCCGGCTGAAGCCCTCCTCATTGATAGGTCAATGTACTGCGCTTGGGACTCATGATACAGACGTAGCTGTTGCCCTGTCCCAGGGCCAGGGGGCTGCCGTCGGCCAGGGTGTAGACGAAGGGGCTGTTCCGGTCTGCCTTGCTCCACTGGATGGGCACACATTTTCCGCCGCAGAAGTAGGTGCCGCTGCCAGTGCCGGTGAGCTTCACCGTAAGGCGGCCATAGGTATCCCCCGGGATCTCGCTGATAGCGGTCTCCAGTACCAGCAGATTCGTGGCGCTGACCTGTTCTCCCGTAGCGCCGTCGGTATGGGCTCCGCCGTACTGGCTGGCCATGTACTTGCCGGTGGCGGCGTCATAGTCGAAAACACCGGTCTTGTAGTTGGAGAACTTCAGCGTCACCTTTGTGGCCGCCGCGCCGCCAGCGGGAGTGCCATCCTCCGTAAAAGCCTGGGAGTAAGTATAACCTTCCTTGTGCTCTATGCGGAAGTGGGCCGCCGCGTATTCCTGGATCTTTTCGCCGGAAGTCACCAATGTGTGCTCATAGCTCATGGTCTTGCGGCGCTCGGCGTCCCGCCAGAAGATCCTGGCGTCGCTGCCGCCGTTGACACCGTCCATGTTGTCTACGCCCCAGGCGGGAATGTCCTGATAGGCCTGGGGGCTGCCGCCGGCGTGGACGTACAGGGCATCATGGCCCAGGGCCAGCTCCAGGTAATAGGGCCGAGAGGAACGGATACTGCCCAGGGTACCAATGCCCTCCAGGCTCTGGAACACTCCCAGCATCCGGGTGATGCCGCCCTCGGCGGGGACCTCGTAGATGATGTCCGCCTGGCTGATCCCCAGTTGGGGCTGGGCGGCCTTCAGGTTGTTGAACATGACGGCCACCGGGCGATTCGTCTCATACTCCGGCTCCATAGGCTCCCCCGTCAGCGGGTTGGTGCCCGCCGGCCCAGCCGGCTCGGGCTCAGGCTCGGGCTTCGGTTCAGGAACAGGCTCTGGCTCCTGGATAGGCTCCGGCTCCGCGGCGGGGACCGCCGGCTCCTCCTTCTCTCCGCATCCCGCCAGGGAAACCGCCAGCATCGCCGCCAGGATCATCGCCAATACCCGCTTTTTCATGTGGCCGCCGCCTTTCGTATTATGGTTAACCTCATGATACCAATCTCTCCCGGTCCCGTCAAGGCAAATTCCAGCCTTTTTCGATTTCGGACTGTACAAACCGACACCAGATGATGTATACTATCATTGAGTAAAAATCTACATCTGGAGGTGGTCCCCATGGGGCGCGGTTTCATCCACGACAAGCTGGAGATCAAATTCCTTATCCTCTATATCACTGCCCGGGTCATTGAGCCAATCCCCTTCGACACAGTGCTGGACCTGACCATGTGCGACGACGGCGTGGATTATTTCGATTTTTCCGAATGCCTCAACGACCTAGTGAAAACAGAACACCTGACGCTGTCGGAAGACGGGCTGTACGCCATCACCGACAAGGGATTGCGGAACAGCCAGATCTGCGAGTCCTCCCTGCCCTACTCCGTGCGGCTGCGGTGTGACAAGAATCTGGTGGCCTGTAACCGCAAGCTTCGGAGGAAGAGCCAGGTCCGGGCCTCCTATGAAAAGCGCCCTAACGGCACCTACACCGTGAAGCTGAATCTGGACGACGACATGGGCAGCGTCATGGACCTGAAGCTGATGGCCGTCCGGGAGGACATGGCCAAGATGCTGACGGAGCGGTTCCGCAAGACTCCGGAGCGCATCTACACCGAACTGATGAACGCCCTGCTCAGCGGCGATGAGGACGACAAAATCGAAAAGTAAAGCAAACAGCCGTCCCCGAAATGGGGACGGCTGTTGTTTATGCGTTCAGCAGCGCTCCGCTCCAAACCGCCACTTTTTATTTCACCACCACGTTCTCCGGTCCCAGCGTCTCCCTAGCCTCTTCCACAAGAGCCTTGTGGAGCAGCACCTGGGTGGCGTAGACCTTGCGGGTGTCCGCCATGACCATTTTCACCTGGGTGGTGCCTGGGAACATATTGAATACCAGCTTCATGTGGCGCACCGCCGGATGGTCGATGCTGGGGAACTTCAGATACAGGGTGTGCCCCTCCGCCTGCTTCTTCCCATCGGACGTGGACGCTGCCTGTGGGACGCCGCCCTCCGAGCTGGACAGGGGGTACACAGAGTCGCACATGATCTGCGGGGCCTTCTCATCCCGAACGGACAGCTTGCCCTTCACGACCACCGCCTGATTCTCCTTCAGGTAGGCGCCGCAGGTGTTCAGCACCCGGGAAAAGCACAGCAGCTCCATGGCGGCGGTGTCGTCCTCCACCGTCACGTAGGCCATCAGGCTGTTGTTCTTCGTGGTCTTGGTCTTGCTGGAGGTCACCACGCCGCAGATGGTCACCCGCTGTTCGTCGGAAAACCGGGTGGGCCCGCCATCCTGGGCGAAATCCGCCAGAATTGACGCAATGGTGGGGGCGTTCAGCCGCCGCACGATGTCCCGGTACTGGTCCATGGGGTGGCCGGAAAGGTAGAGGCCGGTGGTCTCCTTCTCCATGTTCATCAGCTCCTGGGGGCTGAACTCCAGGATATCCGGCAGGGGGATTTCCTTGACAGAGCTTGCGCCGCCAGGTGTTCCAGCCGCCAGGGAGAAGAAATCCATCTGGCCCTCCACGTTCTCCCGCTGCTGGGCGGCCACGGATTCCATCACCTTCTCGTAGACGTGGATCAGCTGGGACCGGCGGGCACCAAAGCAGTCAAAGGCGCCGGAACGGATCAGGTTCTCCACCGCCCGCTTGTTCATGTCGCTGCCGTTCATCCGCTCGCAGAAGTCGGTGAGGGACGTGAAGAGGGCCTTCTCCCGCTCCCGCATCACCGCCTGGATGAAGCCCCGGCCGATGTTTTTGATGGCCACCAGGCCGAACCGGATGCCTCTCTCCTCCACGGTGAAGCAGTCGCTGGAGCGGTTGATGTCCGGCGGCAGCAGCTCGATGCCGCTGTCCCGGCACTCGCTGATATAGCCCGCCACCTTGTCGGAGTTGTCCAGCACGCTGGTCAGCAGCGCCGCCATGTACTCCCTTGGGAAATGGCATTTGAAATACGCCGTCTGGTAGGCCACCACCGCGTAGGAGACGGCGTGGGCCTTGTTAAAGGCGTAGTTTGCAAAATCATAGATCTCCTGGTAGATGGCCTCGGCGGTGGATTCTGGGATGCCGTTGGCCACGCAGCCTGTAATGTTTCTCTCCTTGTCACCGTGGATGAAAGCGTCCTTTTCCTTCTGGATCTGGGCGGCTTTCTTTTTGGAGATGGCCCGGCGCACCATGTCCGCCTGGCCCAGGGAGTACCCGCCCAGCTGCTGGAAGATCTGGATGACCTGCTCCTGGTAGACGATGCAGCCGTAGGTGATGGACAGGATGGGCTCCAGAGACGGGTGCTTGTACTTGATGAGCCTGGGGTCCTGCTTACAGGCGATGAACCGGGGGATGGAGTCCATGGGGCCGGGGCGGTACAAGGCGATGATGGCGGTGATGTCCTCAATATTCTGGGGTTTTAAGCCTACGCAGACGCCGGTCATGCCGGAGGACTCCATCTGGAACACGCCGGAGGTCTTGCCGGCGGAAATCATCTCAAAGGTCTCCCGGTCGTCCTCGGGGATGTCCGCTAGGCGGAATTCCGGCTGACGGGCCTGGACCATCTTCACCGCGTCGTCCAGCACCGTCAGGTTCCGAAGGCCCAGGAAGTCCATCTTCAAGAGGCCCAGCTCCTCCAGGGTGGTCATGACGTACTGGCACACCACGGACTCGTCGTTTTTCGCCAGGGGCACGTACTCGTACACCGGCCGCTTCGTAATGACCACGCCGGCGGCGTGGGTGGAGGCATGGCGGGGCATCCCCTCCAGAGCCCGGGCGGTGTCGATGAGCTTTTTCACCTGTTCGTCGCTGTCGTACAGGTCGGAGAGGGGCTTGGAGAGCCTCAGGGCGTCGTCCAGGGTGATGTGGAGGGTATTGGGCACCTGCTTGGCGATCTGGTCCACCTCGGCATAGGGGATGCCCATGACCCGGCCCACGTCCCGGATGACACCCCGGGCAGCCATGGTGCCGAAGGTGACGATCTGGGCCACGTGGTCGTCGCCGTACTTCTGGCGGACGTAGTCCACCACCTCGCCCCGGCGGGTGTCGCCGAAGTCCATGTCGATATCCGGCATGCTGACCCGTTCCGGGTTCAGGAACCGCTCGAAATACAGGCTGTACTTCATGGGGTCGATATCCGTGATATGAAGGCAGTAGCTGACCATGGACCCGGCGGCGGAGCCGCGGCCCGGGCCCACGGGGATATCCACGCTCTTGGCGTAGCGGACGAAGTCGGACACGATGAGGAAGTAGTCGGTGAAGCCCATCTTCTCGATCATGTCCTGCTCGTAGGTGAGCTGGTCCCGGTACTGGTCGTCGTCGCCGTACCGCTCCCGGTAGCCCTCGTCGCACAGCTTTTTCAAATAGGAAAAGCTGTCATAGCCCGGAGGCAGCTGAAATTCCGGCAAGTGGTACTTGCCGAAGGTGAATTCCAGCTCGCACATCCCGGCGATCTTTTCGGTATTCTCGATAGCGCCTTCGTAGCCCTCGAACAGGTCCGTCATCTCCGCCTCGCTGCGGAGGTAAAAGTTCCGGGGCTCATAGCGCATGCGGTTTTCGTCGTCCAGGGTCTTGCCGGTCTGGATGCACAGCAGCACATCGTGGGCCTCGGCGTCCTCCTTCCGCAGGTAGTGGGCGTCGTTGGTGCACACCATGGGGATGCCGGTCTCCTGGTGGATGCGCAGGATGCTCCGATTGACGGCGGCCTGCTCCCGGATACCGTGGTCCTGGAGCTCCAGATAGAAGTGGTCCGGCCCGAAGATCTCTCTCATTAGCAGGGCGTAGCTTTTTGCGTTTTCGTACTCCCCGTTCCGCAGCATCCGTGGAATCTCACCGGCAAGGCAGGCCGACAGGGCGATCAGGCCGCGGCTGTGCTCCTTCAGCAATGCCAGATCGACACGGGGCTTGATGTAAAAACCCTCGGTCCAGGCCATGGAAACCATATAGGAGAGGTTGCGGTAGCCCTCCTCGTTCTCGCACAGCAGCACCAGATGGCGGCTCTCGGCGTCGAACTCGTGGACCTTGTCGAACCGGGAGCGGCCCTTGGGCGCCACATAGACCTCGCAGCCGATGATGGGCTTGACCCCCTCTGCCTTGCAGGCACGGTAAAAGTCCACGGCGCCGTACATGACGCCGTGGTCCGTGATGGCGCAGGCGGTCTGGCCCATATCCTTCACCACCTTGGGCAGGTCCTTGATGCGGCAGGCGCCGTCCAGCAGGCTGTATTCGGTATGGACATGCAGGTGGACAAAGGACATGGCTCTCTCCCCTTTCGTTGACATTCCGATCACGTGCGAAGCGGTTATGCCCGCTCCGCCAGCATCTCCTCCACGAGTTCCACAGCGGTGACGATCATAATGTCACAGTGGCCTGTCAGGCCCATGTGATGGGCGGCGGGGGTGGTTTCGTCGGGGGTGAACTTGTTTTTCAACAGCTCTTTGCACCGCAGGGCGCCGAACTTCTCGGAAAACCGCTTTTGCAGCTCCTTGGAAAGGGCCATCGTCCGCTTTTTGCTGCCCACCGGGTCGGCGGTATCCACCGGCGTCACCAGGCCCAGCGTCATGACGGCGCCGGAGATGGCTCCGCACAGCTCTCCCGTGCCCGCGCCGGCGCCGAAGCCGCCGCCGATGTCAAAGCTGGCCTGCTCGGAAAGACCGGTCAGATTGGAAAACGCCGCCAGCACGCTCTGTGCGCAGTTGTAGCCCTTTTTGTGATACTCATTTGCCAATTCCACTCGGTTCATAGGTGTATTCTCCTTTAATCTGAATATATGTATTGTTTTTTTGCTTTACAGCTACTTCGCCAGCTCCATCAACTTCCGCAGCCGGTGATTCAGGCAGGATTTGGTCACTGGCGGATCAAACTCCCCTGCCAGCTCGCTGAGGGTCATCTCGGGATTGGCCTCCCGGAGGGCCGCCGTCTGCCGCAGCTTCTCCGGCAGCTGGTCCAGCCGGTCCGACGCCCGGAGGCGGCGGATGGCCTCCAGCTGCTCCTGGGCGGCCTCGATGGCCTTGTCCACGTTGGCGCTGTCGCAGTTGATGCGGCGGTTCACGCTGTTCCGAAGGTCCTTCTCCAGCTTGGCACTCATGATACTCATGGCCGCCACCGGGGCACCGATCAAAGTGAGGAAATCCTCGATCTGGTCGCTCTGCTTAAAATATGTAATGAAGCTGCCGCTGCGGCTGAGGCTCTTGGGGGGATATCCGCACTCCCGCAGCAGCACCTCCAGCTCCCGGCTGGCCTGGGCATGGGAGGTGGTCAGCTCCAGATGATACCGCTTCAGCGGGTCGGTGATGCTGCCGCCGGCGAAGAACACCCCCCGCAGGAAAGACGCCCGACAGCACTCCTCCTCCAGCATCCCGAAATTGATGTGCAGCACCAGGCTCTGTTCCGGGCTGTACCCAAACAGGTCGATGATGTGGGAGAGCTTCTTGGGGTCCGTGATCTGGAACACCATCTTCCCCGGCGCCCCCGGCTCCGGCTGGCGGTCGAACCCCAGGCCAAAGGCCCGGTGGAACAGCTTGGGCAGCCGCCCGGCAAAGTTGGGGTTCTCCGTGATGACGCGGATCTCCGAGGCGCTAAAGGTATTGCAGTACAGCAAAATGCCGTAGGCCTCCGCCCGGGCGCAGCAAAGCCGCTGCACCGGCAGGCGGCACAGTTCGTTTTTCGTGTCAAAGGAAAAAGACATCTCGCACTCCGTTCCCTCCGGGCACTCACTCCACCCGGTATGTGTCGTCCCGATAGTCAAAGCTGCCGCCGGCGATGCGGACGCTGCGCTCGGCGTGGAGCAGGATCAGCTCCCGAGCCAGATGGCCGGGATGATGACGGACGTAGCCGTTGGTCACCGTGGCGATGGGGCGGTCCACCACTTCCACCCCCAGCCGATTACAGGCGGGGGTGTCACATTTCAGCAGCTCCGCCCCCTCCTCGGCGTACCGGGCAGCCACGCCCTTTGGAATGGGCGAGGAGTTGGTCAGACAAAGCTGAAACAGCCCCGGCGCCGAGTGGGCGAAGATGGCGGCAATGTGGTCGGAGACGGTGTAGCCCTCCGTCTCCCCCTCCTGGGTCATGACGTTGCAGACGTAGACCTTCAATCCGTCAGATTCCCGGATGGCCTCCACGATGCCGTCCACCAGCAGATTGGGGATGACGCTGGTGTACAGGCTGCCGGGGCCCAGGACGATCATGTCCGCGTCCCGAATGGCCTCCATGGCGGCGGGCAGGGCCTTAGGATGCTCCGGCAGCAGGCGGACCTGGCGAATGCGGCAGTCCTCCTTTTTCTTGCAGTGGAAGATCTTGGACTCTCCCACCACCGAGGCGCCGTTTTCAAACTCCGCCTCCAGCTGGACGTCCGCCGTAGTCACCGGCAGCACCCGGCCAGTGATGGCCAAAACCTCGCTCATGCGGCTCACCGCCATATCGAAGGAGGGGGAGATGCCGTTCAGCGCGGCCAGGAACAGATTGCCGAAGCTCTGCCCCGCCAGGGAGCCCTCTGTAAAGCGGTAGCGCATCAGCTCGCTCATCAGCGGCTCCGTGTTGGCCAGGGCCTCCAGACAGTTGCGGATATCGCCGGGAGGCGGCATGCCCAGGTCCTGGCGCAGCATCCCGCTGCCGCCGCCGTCGTCCGCCACCGTAACGATGGCGGTGATGTTCTCCGTGTATTGCTTCAGTCCCCGCAGCATGGTGGACAGGCCGTGGCCGCCGCCGATGACCGCCACCTTGGGCCCGTGGGCCCGGGGGACGCGATAGGACACTCGTTGTTTCTCCATGGCCTTCCTTTCCGCCTCAGCTGCCCCGGGTCATGTCCCGGTGGTTCTCGGACACCTGATAGCCCAGGCCCCGGATGTACTCCGTCAGGGCGTGGGTCACCGCCACGGAGCGATGATGTCCGCCGGTGCAGCCCACGGCGATGGACAGCGTGGTCTTTCCCTCCTCCGCGTACAGCGGTAGCGTAAAGGCCAGCAGGTCCTCCAGCTTTTTCAAAAAGTCCCGGGTCTGTGGAAAACTGAACACATACTCCGCCACCGGGGCATCCAGCCCCGTCTGGGGCCGCAGGTCCTCGATGTAGAAGGGATTGGGCATGAACCGCACGTCGAACACCAGGTCCGCCTCCAGGGGCAAGCCGTGCTTGAAGCCGAAGGAGGTGACGTTCACCGTCATGCCCCCCTTCTCACCCCTGGTGTCAAACAGCCGCAGCAGCTCGCCCCGGAGCTGGGCCGTGGAGGTGCGGGAGGTGTCGATGACAAAATCCGCCCGGCCCCGAACGGGGGCCATCAGCTCCCGCTCCTTCCGGACGGCTTCTTCCAGAGAGTCCGCCTGGTCCCCCAGAGGGTGGCGGCGGCGGGTCTCCTTATACCGTTTGATGATGGTCTCCGGCGAGGCCTCCAGAAACAGCATGCGGCAGACGCCGTCCATGGCCTTCAGCTGATCCAGCACGACGAACAGCTCCGTGAAGGAGCTGGCCGTCCGCACGTCGTACACCAGGGCCACCCGGTCATACCGGCCGTTGCCCCCGGCGCAGAACTCCGCGAATTTCAGGATCATGGCGGCGGGCATGTTGTCCACAATATAAAAGCCCATGTCCTCCAGGTAGGAGGCCGCCTTGCTTTTTCCGGCGCCGGAGAGGCCGGAGATGATGAGGATTTCCATCAGGGACGCCTTCTTTCACTCAGTGGATGATGCGGACTTCCGGCTCCAGCCGGACGCCCTTTTCCGCCAGCACCCGCTCCTGGACCTGGCGGATCACCGCCAGCACGTCGGCGCAGGTGGCGCCGCCGGTATTGATGACGAAGCCGGCGTGCTTCTCGCTGACCTGGGCACCGCCCACGGTCAGGCCCTTCAGGCCGCATTGGTCGATGAGCGTCCCGGCGTAATAGCCAGCTGGACGCTTGAAGGTGCTGCCGGCGCTGGGATACTCCAGGGGCTGGCTTGCCTTCCGCCGGGCCATCAGCTGGCGCATCTTCTCCCGGATGGCCGCCTCGTCACCGGGAGTCAGAGCAAAGTCTGCCCGCAGCACCACCGCGTCAGGATGGTCCGACAGCAGACTGTGGCGGTAGCCGAAGTCCATTTCCTCATTGGACAGGGTCTTGATGCCCTCCTCCGGGAACAGGACGGTGACGCTTTGAATGACGCCCTTCATCTCCCCGTCATAGGCGCCGGCGTTCATGCACACGCCGCCGCCCACGGTACCGGGGATGCCGTGGGCGAATTCCAGGCCCGTCAGGCCCTGCTTGCAGGCGAAGTCCGCCAGTCGGGCCAGAGGCACGCCCGCCTCCGCCGTGACAATGCGGGGTCCCTCCCCCGCCTCCAGGCGGCACATGCCGGAGGTATCGATGACCAGCCGGTCCAGGCCCTCGTCAGGGGCCAGCAGGTTGGTGCCGTTGCCGATGACCAGGGGCCTGGCGCCCAGGTCCCTGGCGGTCTCCAGCAGCAGCACAAGCTGCTCGCCCTTCTCCGGAAAGGCCATCCGCTTCGCCGGTCCTCCCACCCGGAAGGAGGTGTGGCGGCTCATGGGCTCGTCGCAGGCCACCTTCAGATCCGGGAGATAGTCAGCGATCCATTTGTCAAGTTCCGTATACCAGTCCATGAAAGGACCTCCCACATATCGAGATCAGATGGCCCGGCCCAGCATGGCCGCGCCGATGATGCCGGCGTCATTGCCCAGCTCCGCCCGGACGATCCGGGTCAGTTTGCCGCCCCGGTGGGCGAAGCACTCCCGGGCCACCAGGTCCTGGAGTGGCTCCAGCAGCAAACGGTCCGGCGCCGCGGCCACGCCGCCGCCCAGAGCCACCGCCTCGGGCTGGAGGATGTTCACCAGGTCGATAACGCCCAGGGCCAGCTCCTCCACATACCGGCGGCACACCGCCAGGGCGGTCTCGTCACCCATTTCCGCCGCCTGGAAGGCCGTCCGGCCCTCCACAGCGCCGTTCTCCGCCGCCACGGTATGTAAGGCGCTCTCAGGATGCTCCGCCATGGCAGCCTTCGTCAGGTGGATGAGGCCGGTGGCGGACGCATACCGCTCCCAGCAGCCGCTGCGTCCGCAGTTGCACAGGTCCCCGCCGGGATGGGTCACCAGATGGCCAACCTCACCGCCGGAGCCCATGCCGGTGTAGAGCTTTTTGTTCAGGATCAGGCCGCCGCCAATGCCGGTGCCCAGAGTCACGATGATGAAGTTCTTCGTGCCCCGGCCGGCGCCGCAGAAGTATTCTCCCACGGCGGCGCAGTCCGCGTCGTTGCCCAACAGCAGGGGCAGATCCAGATACCGGCGGAACAGGTCCGCCAGGGGCACGTGCTCCATGGGGATGTTGGTGGTGTAGAGGATCTCTCCGTCCAGCACCGCACCGGGGATGCCGGCGCCCACGTTTTTCACGTCCTCTTTTGCCACGCCGCCCTGGGCCATAACAGCCTCAGCCAGCTCCGCCAGGGACTTGGCGAATGCCTCCGGCCCCTGAAAATTCAGGGGCGTCCGCTCTACCGCCACAATGGTTCCCGCTTCATCCACCAGGCCGGCCTTCAGGTTGGTGCCGCCCACATCGATACCAATATACATTTCCCTTGCCTCCGATATTTCTCGATTTCTCAGATCTTTCCGCTGCCGGCGTCGGCCCGCAGGTCCACCCGCCGGGCCAGCTCCTGCGCGGCGTTGTAGCCAAACTTCCGGTGGCGGTTGTTCATGGCTGCCACCTCCACGATGCTGGCCAGGTTCCTGCCCGGCCGCACCGGGATGGTCACAATAGGCACCTGTACGTCCAGGATCTCAGTGAAGTGGTCCTCGATACCCAGGCGGTCGTAGAACTTCGTATTGTCCCACTGCTCGAAGTGGACCACCAGGTCCAGCTGGGATTCCACCTTGATGGCCCGCATGCCGAACAGCTGCCGCACATCGATGACGCCGATGCCCCGCAGCTCGATATAGTGCCGGATGACCTCCGGGGCCGTGCCGATGAGCTGGTTGGAGATGCGGCGGAGCTCCACCGCGTCGTCCGCCACCAGGCGGTGGCCGCGCATGATCAGCTCCATGGCGGCCTCGCTCTTGCCCACGCCGGAGTCGCCGGTGATCATGACGCCCTCGCCGTAGATGTCCAGCAGCACGCCGTGGCGGGTGACGCAGGGGGCCAGCACCCGGTTCAGGTACTCGATGGTGTGGCTGGTGAAATCCACTGTGGTCTCCTGGGTCCGCAGCACCGTTTTCTCATGCTCTTTGGCGCTCTCCAGACACTCCGGGAACACATCCAGTCCCCGGGCAATGACCAGGGCGGGGATATCGTAGAGAAAAAGGTCGTCGAAGCACTTGCGGCGCTGCTCGTCCGTCAGGCTCTTCAGGTACGTCACCTCCGCCTTGCCGATGACCTGCAGCCGGCGGGGGTCGAAATAGTCATAAAAGTCATGAAACTGGAGGCCGGGCCGGTTCACATCGGTGATGGTCAGCCTGTATTCCTCGTAATCGCTGCCCCGGTTCAGCACCTCCAGATCGAACAGCTTCACAAAGTCTGTGATTTTCAGGAAGTGTTCCTGCATCGTCATCCTCCCCTTCCCGCCGGGCGAACACCCGGCGGAGCGGTCAAAATTTCTGTCCTGTTCCAGATGGATTTATTATATATGAATTCCCCGCTTTTCGCAACACCTTCACGGTTCCGGGATGCGCTGGAAATGCTATGAAAATTTCTGTGATTTTTTTGAAATTTCTTCTTGCATTTTCGAAATTTTTCTGGTATTATATCAGATGTGCCTGTGCAGCAGGCACGGAAGTACGCAACAGCAAGGAGGTGCAACGGATGGCTAAGTGCGAGTTTTGCGACAAGGGCGTGACCTTCGGCATTCAGGTTTCCCACTCTCACCGGCGTTCCAATCGTCCCTGGAAGCCCAATGTGAAGCGTGTGAAGGCGATTGTCAACGGTTCCCCCCGCCATGTGTATGTTTGTACCCGGTGTATGCGTTCCGGTAAGGTCACCAGAGCGATCTAACAGTTGGACAAACAAAAATCCCGGACTTTTGTCCGGGATTTCTTTTTTACAAACAGCAAAGCGCCGGGAGCGGGTCATCCGCTCCCGGCGTCTTTTCGTTTCAGAGATGTGCAGGCCAATTCTCCGCCAGTGTCTCCAAAAAACGGACCGCGCCCCCGTTGGAGGGCTCCACCTCTGTCACCAGCGTGTTCTCCGGCAGACGGAACTCCGCCATCAGTGTCCCCGCGTACTCTTTGCTCCGGGTCAGGGACACCCCCTCCAAAGACGCCCAGGGGATGGCCGTGAACTCGGCGCTGTACTTCTGTTCCCCTTTCTTCTCCGGCTTGCCGCTGCGCAGAAGCAGCAGCTCCCGTCCGTTGTGGAGGTACAGTGTCCCGGCGAACTCCTCCTGCTTCGTCCAGGGCAGGCGGCGGCCGGCAGGATAGGCGCTGTGATAGGGCTGGTAGGCGTCCAGGGAAAAGTCCACCCCCCGGTCCCGCAGGTCCCGCAGCTGGTTATAGAGCCAGATGTCCACCTGCTCCTCCTTCACTCCCTCATCCCGGACCAGGCCGGCGGGGCAGGCGCTTTCCCGGGGCCAGGACCGGCGCACCAGGTCCAGCAGCTTCCAAAAGGTGTCGGCGGAGACGGTGTTGTAGGGCAGCGTCACCGTCCCTTCCCTGCCGCACAGGGTACAGGATATGTTATCATCCGAAGTGCAACACCTCAAAAAAAGAAAGACAATACGCACT
>CAMCDX010000002.1 GCA_945873695.1 uncultured Clostridia bacterium
GTTCCAGGCAGTTGTTCAGCAGGGTGTGGATACCATGCACCACTCTGACGCTCAGCCCCTTATTCTTCAGTTCGATGTGCTTGTACCTTTGTACCCGGCCATTCTTCTGGAGATCATTGTAGAATTTCTGAATTTGGATGGTAGTCAGTTTATCCAGCTTGATGTCACCCAGTTCGGGGATGATGTGTTTGTCGATGTAGTTCAGATAGTAGTCTTTGGTTTTCTCCCGGAGCCTCGGCTCTGCGTAGACCTCGTACCACATCTTCACCCAGCTTTTCACCGTGTGGGTGCCGCTGCGGTTCATGTCCAGCCGCTGGCTGTCCGCAATGGCCTTCTTCAGTTTCTCTTTGACTTCCGCCTGGGTCTTGCCCAGCACGTTCTTGAGCTTCTGCTTTCCGGTTTCCGGGTCATAGTACGCCGTGTAGAAGCCCTCCCACCGGCCATCCTTCCGTTTGCGGATGCTTCCCTCACCGTTTGCACGTTTCTTTGCCATTATTCTTCACCTCTCCTTTCCCAGCTTTCGCAAGCCTGCCGCTCATCTTCAGCTTCAAAGCTGTATGGCGGCTGGTCTGCCAGCAACTCCTGCTGGATGCCCTGTGCCAATCGGAAGCCGGACATGAAGCTGTTCAGGCAGGCTTCGTCCCGCAGCTCATCTTCCATGTCCGCTATCCGCAGGAGCATTTTTTTCTCTGGCTTACCCAATAACCGAGCAAGCTGGCCGTGTGTTCTTTTGATTTTCCTATCCAGATATTCCGCCCTCTGGGATGGCGTCTCGAACCTTTGGCAGAGGGCTTTCATATAATCGTGCATCGTGTGCCACCTCCTGTCAGCGACACACAATACCATCCTCTGACCTTAATAGCCATCCTAACCGGGCAGAGTTATCAATTTGTTATCAATTTCAGAGTGAACTGCAATGGGCCGCATCCGAAATCGGATGCGGCCCATATATGGTCCTCTCATGCATAGGAATTATACGCGGTTGGGTTCCCCACAAACATGTAGCAGAAGGCTCTGCCGTTGGCGATGGTGATGCCGACGCCGACGGTATCAAAATTCGGGTCGATCATCGTTGCCAGGTGGCCGAGGGAGTTTTCCCAGTTTGCCACAGCCTTTTGCGGAATCTTTTCTGGGTCCATGACGGTAAACCCTGTCAGGTTGGAACCGAAGCCGTGGGGATACCCAGACGCTGCTACAGTCTCACATTCCACCCGGTTATTATGTTTGGTGTACAGGTAGGCGGAGCATTTGCTGTGGGGCTTCTGCCTCATGCGCTGTGGTCTGCGGCGGGAAGCTCAGGCAGCGGCAGGATGTAGTAGTGGTTGTTCCCCTGAAGCCACTTGCCGCTTTTCACACACCGCGAGGTCTTGACTTTGCGGATGAATCCGCGGTCAACCAATAGCCGCCGTCCTGATTGTACTTGTCATCCTCCTTGACCTTCTTCTCCACGGTGGGAGCGTCGGTCTTGGCGGTGATGTTGATGTTACCGACTACCTGGAGCAGAGCGGTGTTGTAGGCGCCGCCTTCGCCGACGCTCGTGGTGGTATCCACAATCAGATAGTAGCCGCCAGCCAGCTCATTATCTTCACCGGCTTTCAGAGCAGTGCCAGTGCCGGTCTTGTTGGCGTAAGCCAGCTTGGCCACCTGATTGGCCAGAGCGGCATTGTTATTGTTGTCGCTCAGGACCTTGGCCACATCGGCGGCAGCGGTGCAGCCTTTAAAGATGTTCTCCTTAGACTCCGTTCCACCCTCTGGTGTTACAGTTTTCATGAATTCGTCGCCTGTTTGCTTTTGCAGGTCCTCCAGGAATTTAGCAGAGTTGATGCCGCTGCCCCACTGGACATCGGACAGGACACCGCCTTCCTCACGGCCGGAGAAAATCTGATAGGCAGTAAAGGTATGGTCCTTCAAGATCCCATCCGAGGGAACGGTAACTGTCGCCGCGAAGGCGGTGGTAGCCAGTGACAGGGTCATGACCAGAGCCAGCAGGACGCCGGTGAGCTTTTTCATGTGCTTCATTTCTTTCTCTCCTTTAATCGCTTTCATCTTTTTGGAGGCTTTGCTCAGGAAAAGTCAGCAGGGGCTGTCCCTACTCCCTTTCCCGCGGGTCTTTGATCTATACAGCAGGAGCGCGCCCGCCATCAGGCAAAGCCCTCCCAACGTATACAAGGATGTACCGGGTCCGCCGGTCTCCGGCAGCTCATAGTCTGCCGAAGCATCGCGGGTATTGGTGATCACCACGGTGGAACTGTCGGAGCTGCCGGAGGTAAAGCCCTCGCCGCTGACCAGGGTGTACAGCCTGGCGGCGTTGGCCGGGTTCTGTTCCGTGGTGGAATTGAATTTGCCGTCCGCATAGATCAGCGTGCGCAGGTTGTCCGGGGTCCATTCGGATGCGTTATGGCCTCTGAGGTAAGTCCCATCGAATACCATGAAGGAGGCATAGGTAGTGATACTGCCGCCCTTCAGGTAGTTGTTGTTATTGCTCTCCAGCCGGAGATAGGGATAAGATCCGCCGTCGGACCGCTTCAGAACGATACCGCTGTGAGAACTTCGGGTCAGGGCCTCCGCGTTGTAAATGCTGCGGGCCGGAATGCCCCCGGAGCGATACCATGTGTCGTATGTTTTCCCTCCCACAGTGATAGCGGTCTGCTGTTGTTCGACCGGTGTCACATCCGCGGTGTCAAAACCCTGTCCCTCATTGCCGGAAGCGATATACAGCGCCTTGGCGCCGTCGGGGCTGACGATGAGGTACTGCTGTCCCGTGGTCAGCTCCGTGGCGGGGACCCACCAGCTTCCCTGTCCCAGAGAGATCTCCTCGGAACCGTCCGATTCCGTAGTGACCTCGTAGCTGGCAATGTAGCCGGGGATCTCCACTTCCTCCACGGTATAGCTGTGTCCCGCCTCCAAATTCGTCCAGGTGTAGGACCAATCGTTTTTCGCGCTCAGGGTCTGGCGCTCGACCTCCTCGTCGTCCTTTTTCAGGATGACGGTGACGGAATCCGCACCGGAGCCGCCGACCCATTCCTTCCGGACGGTGAGCTTGGTCAGTACCGTAATGTAGTTGGTAAATGTAGCACCGCTGGTCAGCGGCAGCGTGATGATGCCGCTTTGGGTATCCTGGTTCTCAGACACCGTGGTCCATGACTCGCCGTCATCCGTGCGTTTCTCGACCTTAATGGACGTCACGGAATACGTGTATTTGGTGGTATCTCCGTACCACGCGGTGCCATTGTCCCTCTCCACCGCAACCGTCAGCCGGTACAGCGTGGGATCGTACTGCACGGAGGGATTGCCGCCGTCGGCCTCCTCGTAGACGTAATAAACGAAGGTCCCCGCCTGCTTGAAGGTCAGCTGGTGGTCAAAGGTGATCTTGCCGCTGCTGTCACAGACGCCCTCGGCGACAAGGGTCCCGTTGGGCTCCGTCATGGTCACCCGGAAGGAGAAGTCGTTGTCCTCCATGGATACCACGCCGCCGTTTCGACTCTGGAACGACTTGGTGGCCTGGAGCTCCACACGGGCGGGCACTTCAATATCCTCCGGCACACCGATGACCAGATTGCCGTTGCACATGATGCCGCCGCCGTGGGTGTAGGAGTAGTTGCCGTTGATGTAGACCTTGGCGGCCGCTTCCGCCGCCCTCTTGCCCTCCTCCGTGGGGTGAGCCTGGAGGCCCATGACCCGGGTGGCGGAAAGCAGGTCCTCCGCGTCGGCGATGACCGGCTTATAATCCGCGCTGCCTTGCCAGTTGGCGGCGTTATCGCCCAGCATGGTGCCGGTGACGGTGCTGTTCAGGGCACAGAAGTAATCCGCATGGCCGTTGGCCTGAAAGAACTCCGTACAGATCTCTTTATCTATTTGCTTTACGCCATCTGACGTAAAGTGAGGACTGTCACCGTCCACCGTGTCAGTATTGTCGTAAATGGCGCAGCCCTCGGTGACGTACAGATAGAGCTTACCTGTGGGGCAGCCTGCCACGCCCGCGCCAAAGCCGCCGGCGGTGTTCTCGGTGATGAGAGTCCTTTTCAGCTCCAGGGTAGAGCCGTCGGCGCAGAACAGGCCGCCGCCGCCCCAATGTCCCGTCATAGGAATCTGATTGTTGGTAATGTAGCCGCCGGTGATGGTACCAATGCCGTTTCGGTCGATCGCCACGCCGCCGCCCTCTGCCGAGGTCGCCACGTTGGCGGAGACGAAGCCGCCGGTCATCTGGAACTTGGTACCTTTCCCGAAGTCGGTGCGGATGCCGCCGCCGCCCTGGGCCTGGTTTCCGGTGACGTAGCCGCCGGACAGCACCATGCTGGACGTGCCGCTGAGGCATACGCCGCCGCCGCCGTCGAAATAACCTGTGTCGGTGGCCACATTGTTGGTGATATAGCCGCCGCTCATGGTAATCTCCGTGCTTCCGTCGGCGTAGATGCCGCCGCCGCCGCAGCGGTAGGCGCCGCTCTCTTTGTGGCCGTCCCAGCCGTTGGTTGCGCGGTTGGCGGTATTGCCGCTGACGGCGCCGCCGGTGATGGAAATTTTCGCGCTGCCGGTGGCATAAATGCCGCCGCCGTTGGGCGCGGCGTTGCCCGCCAGAACACCGCCGGACAGCTCCAGCGTGCCGCCGCTGATGCGGACCGCGCCGCCGAAATAGCCTTCCAGCGCGTCCTTGTTGGAAGTCTGGGAAAAGCCGCAGATGTAGCCGCCGGCGAAATTGGTGACGCCGCCGGTCTGGTTGATGGCCCGGTTCGTGCCGCTCCGGATCATGCCGCTTTGGATGGTCAGGGTGCCGCCGCTGACGCTGAATACCGGCTGATTGCCGCCCACGATGGCTCCGGCGGCGTTGACTGTGTGCTCCTCCAGCGTCTCTTCCGTGGCGCCGGTGGCGGAATTGGTAATGCTGGCGGTCGTGACATAGTAGGTCAATGTGCCGTTGGACAGCCTGCCCGTGTTTCCAGCCAGATTGCCGGAAACATCTGTCACGGTTTCTGCCTTCTGCCGGCTGTCCACGATGGTCAGGGACGTGCCGGACGGCACCTTGAACAGGGACCCTGTTCCCGTCGCCGTCAGCGTATGTCCGTTCAGGTCCAGCGTCACATCCTTGCCCGCGGGAACCGTCAGGGCGCTGTCAACGGCAAAGCTCCCGCCCAGCTGGATGTACGCTTCGCCGCTCTCCACGGCGTTCTTCAACACGCTCTTGTCGGCAACCGTCACCGCGCCAGCGGGCAGCTCCAGCGTGGCGGCGCTCCAGAGCCATTCCAGCTCCAGCAGCTTCTCCCGGTTGGAGACCAGTTCCCACAACTCCGGCCCCAGGGCTTCGTATTGGATATAGACGCTCCGCGCCTGCTGGAAGACCTCCATGAAGCAGGCATCGTAGCCGTCCATGTCGCCGGCCTCGTCATAGGCGTTCAGCGTTTGCTCGATCTCCTCCGAGGACGGCAGGGCGTCGATCAGCGCGATGACCTCCTCGACCTTTGCCCGGTCCTCCTCTGTGAGGCAGTCCATGCTGTGAATATGCTCCGCCAGCTCACAAATCAGCGCACCCTCCGCGTCATAGCAGGTCTCGCCGTGGGTATGTTCCTCCAGACCGCAGAGGTAGGCTTCCTCTTCCGCCGCGCCGGGGACCTGGGTCTCTTCGGCGGAGTAGCATTTTTCGGTATGGGTGTGCTCCTCCAGACCGCAGACAAGCACGGTCACTTCCTCCGGCTCACCCTCCGGCACCACGACGCAGTCCTGGGTATGCTGGTGCTCCAGCACCTGGACCTGTCCGCAGATCAGCGCGCCGTCTTCATCGAAGCAGCTCTCGTCATGGGTGTGCAGCACCACTTCTTCCTTCCGGCAGGTCAGCACCGTCTCCGTGGTATAGCAGCTGTCGTCATGGATGTGGCCCTCGGTCTCTTCCAAACCGCAGGTCAGCTCCTCCGTCCAGTCGCAGCAGGCGTCACTGTGGGTATGGCCCTCGCTCTCCGCAAGGGTGCAGGTCAGCACCTGCCGCTCCCGGTAACAGCTGTCATCGTGGGTGTGGTCCCCGTCCTCTTCCAGGCCGCAGGCCAGCTCCCGTTCCGTCTCATAGCAGCCGCTGCCGTGGGTATGGCCCTCGCTCTCCGCCTGGCCGCAGGTCAGGTCCCCACGGCGGCGGGTATAACAGGTCCCGTCATGCCGGTGACCGTCCTCTTCCTGGCCGCAGGTCAGCTTCCGCCGCTCCCGGTAACAGCTCTCATCGTGCTGATGTTCCTCGATCTCCGTCAGCGGGCAGGCCAGCCGGCCGTCTTCGTCATAGCACAGGTCGTCGTGGGTATGTACCACGAAGTCCGCGTACCCGCAGACCAGCTCACCGTCCTCGTCATAGCACGTCTCCTCGTCGTGGACGTGACCCGCCAGGCTCTCCTGCGAGCAGAGGAATTCCGGCGCCGGCTGAATGGTCTCCACGGCGTAGCACTCCTCTGTGTGGACGTGCTCTTTCAGGCCGCACACAGGCTCCTTTTCCAGTGTGATGGCCGGCAGGATCAGCGCGTAGACCGTGCAGAACACCACCACGCAGGCCATGCAGCTGACCGCCCGGTACCACGTCTGTCTGCGGCGGCGATTTTGATCAAATTGTGCCACGCGCTGCGGCAGACTGTCTTGCATGCATGTTCTCCTTTCCTTGGAGATACAGGTGTCTCAGCGGAGCCCTCCCAGGGACTTCAGCGGCCAGACGCGGTACACGATCTTGCCCACGATCTGCTCGTCGGCCACGCAGCCCACTGCCGAGTTGCGGCTGTCCACGGACGTGGCCCGGTGGTCTCCCATGACAAAGTAGCGCCCATCCGGCACCTGGTACGGCAGCTTGATGTTGCAGTCTCCGAAAGCCTTCTCCGTCAGATAAGGCTCGTCCAGCAGTTCGCCGTCCACGCGGACATCGCCGTTCTCGTCAATGTCCACCCAGCTGCCGGGCCCGGCGATGACCCGCTTGACCAGGATCTTGTTGTTGTAATAAAACGCGACGATATCTCCCTGCTGAAAGCCGGCGCCCTTCAGGGAGACCACGATCTCCCCCTCGTCCAGCGTGGGGGACATGGATGAGCCGTAGATCTGGAGGACCGGCATCCAGAGCGTCGCCACCAGCACGGCAACCGCCGCCACGGTAATGAGGGTGTAAATCGTGCTTTTCAGGACTGTTTGGTAGCGGTGCCGGTATTTCACCCGCTTCAGCTCCGTCTCCAGCTGCTCCGTTGTGGGGCGCTGGAGGCTTTTTTCCTGTCTCATGGATCTTTCGGCTCCCTGGAGACCACTTCCAGCAGCTCCCGCAGTCCGGCCCGCTGTTCCACGAACTGCTCCAGCTTCCCGCGCATCTCCTCCCAGACGCGGGCGGAGGCTTCTTCCGCTTCCCGGACCATCCGGCTGCATTTCTCCTGAGTCTCCGCTTCCATGATCCGGCACTTCTCCTGGGTCTCAGCCAGAAGCTGGTCCGCTCTCCGGCGGCTGTCCTCTTCCATCTGGGCGCAGACCGACTCCTGCCGGCCGCTGAGGACCCGGATGTTCTCCAGGTACTGATCCGCGGCCTGCTGTGCCGCCTCAAAAACCCGGTTCATCTGAAGGGAGGCCTCCGCGATGGACCCCGCCTCGTTCAGCATGATCTGGCGGGATTCCAACTGCTCCTTCATCTGCTGAAGCTGCTCCCGCAGCCTGTCCGTCTCCCGGCTCTGTTCCAAAAGCATCTCCAGGAGCTCCGGCCGTCTGAGTTTCCGCAATTCTTGATCCGTCATCGTCATTCACCTTTTCTTTTTGGCTTCCCGCTGTTCCCGTACCCGGCGGAGCCTGAAAAAATAAAAGAGCCTGACGACCCTTTGAACTGCACCCCATTTGTTAGACAGTATGATATACTATCTAATAAGTGGGGTGTTTTATTATGCCAAAAGGGATACCAAACAATACTTGAGACAAGATTCTTGACAGGAGGGGACCTCTATGAGCGAATACTCCGGCAATATCCGGGACCTGCCCGTGGTGACCGGCGGCCACTTTATCGAAAATTCCACCAAGAAAATCGTCTTCGGGCCGGATGGCCGGTTCTGGGACGACTACGTGATGCGGCTGTTTACGCTGGAGCCCGGCGCGGAGAGCAGCATCCACTCCCACTCCTGGCCTCACTGGTTCCTGTGCATCAAGGGGGAGGGCTACTTCCTCATCGGCAAGGAGCGGGTGCCTCTGGAGTTCGGCACCTGGGTCCACATCCCCGGCGGCACCCGCCACAACTTCGGCAACACCGGCAACGGTGAGCTGATGGGCCTGTGCATCGTGCCCCCGGAAGGGGACGTGAACCCTCTCACCGGCTGCTGAGGCGCCGGGAAAACTGACAAAAACCGGGAGCGGATGCTCCCGGTTTTTTCTGTTCAGTGGATCTCCGTGATATCGTCCTCGTCCTCCGGCATTTCAGGGAAGCGGCTGACATGGATGTGTCCGCCCTCCGGCACGGGGTCGCCCCCATCGGGGTCCCTGTGGGTCCGCCAGCGGGAGGTGTCGATGGGCTCGCTCTCCTCGAACAGGTCGTAGTAGTCCTCGTCCCGCAGCTTGGGCCGGCGGTGGCGGACGATGGCCGTGATGGTGGGGTACAGCACGATGGCGATGAGGCCGCCGGAGAAGCCGTTGTTATAGAGGTTCAGCCCCGCCACGGGGCCGCCTGTCTGCAGCACCAGGGCAGAGTGGATGAAGCCCGCCAGAATGCCGAAGGGCCACCCGAAGTGGCCGGCAATGGGGGCCAGAGTGGTGCCGAAGAGCCCCGCCAGCTGGAGGGAGGGATAGTCCGGCGTATAGTGCATGCCGTAGGCCCCCAGGGCCACGCCGATCATGACGGGCAGAATGTTGAAGGCGTGCTTGCCGAAGGCGGAGAAGCCCATGATGGTGAAGATGCCGCCCAGGGTGGGGCCGTTGAGGTCACCGCCCACCAGGAAAATGTATCCCATGCCCAGCAGGCCGTTGACGCCCACGTTGATCAGCACCGGCCCGGCGCCGAACATGCGCAGATAATCGCTGGGAGCGCGGCCGGTGGTGGACAGCAGCCGGCGGTAGCCCGCCCAGACGGCCCACACCGGGGTGCCGGTGCCGAAGAGGCCCGTCAGGATAAAAACGGCGCACAAAACGCCCAGGATGATGGCGAAGGTGCCGTTGTAGCCCTCCGCCCAGTAAAGCACGGAGTCCGGCTGGTCGCCGAAGGCAGTGAGGATGGGCACGATCATCATGGCGAACAGGCCGCAGGCGAAGCCCATGTTGTACAGGTTCATGCCGTTCTGGATCTTATACGTATACGCCGACAGGGAGGGCAGCACGAAGCCGATGATGATGCCTGTCAGGACGCCCAGGGGGATACTGGCATGGATGCTGCCCAGGGCCATGTAGCTGACCAGCGGCGCCAGGGAGGTGGCCAGCAGTCCCACGGAGGCGTACTTGGCAAAAGGCTCCTTCTGGTATCGGCCGTACAGCCAGGTACCCAGGATGATGGGCCAAATGTTCAGCAGGTTCTTGCCGAACAGGGAAAAGCCCGCCATCAGGCCCATCTCCACGATGGTGAAGCCGTTGAAGGGGTCCCCGGACAGCTTGATGATGCAGACGGAGATGATGGTCACCAGGCCGGAGTTGATGAGGGTGGCGCCCACGCCGGCGATATACACGTAGTCGGTGATCAGCAGATCCTGCATGGTGACAATGTGATACAGGCCCGGCAGGATATTGGCCGGGTCGTCCAGCAACACACCCAGGAGCATCAGCAGCACGGACACCCCGATGGTGCCCGGGAAGATCCTGTCATACCGGTTGGAGTGGTGCAAACGGAGGCCTCCTTTCTTGTTTTCATAGTTCTATTATATGAGACACGGGCGGGTCAGGCAAGACGTTTTTCTGAATCTTTTTCTTCCAATTTCGCGAAAAACCGCCCCGGACCCCTGGGTCCGGGACGGTTTTTCAGTTTATTCCGCGGCGAAGGTCCAGGCCTTCTCGAAGCCGCCCCGGACGGCGCCGGCGATGCGCCCCGGGGTCTCGGCGCTGCCCACCAGGACGGTGGGGAGGCCGGCGGCCTCGAACTCCGCCGCCAGAGGCGCCTGGTTCCGGGTGCCCAGAGCCAGTACCACCGTGTCGGCGGCCAGAGTCTTGGTCCCGCCGGTGGTCAGGTCCGCCACCTCCGCGCCACTGTCTGTGACAGCGGTCAGCTTGTGGCTGGCGAGGATTTCGGGGGAATGAGGCGTGATGCGGCTCATGATGTCGTTGAATACCACATTGTAGATGCCCTGGCCTACGGTGGGGTTCATCTCCACCATGGTCAGCTTGTGCCCCTGTTCCAGCACTATCTCGGCGCACTCCAGGCCGGTAAGGCCGGTGCCGATGAGGACCACATTGTCTCCGCACTTGGCATTCCCCAGAATGACATCCTCCGCCAGCACCGCCTTTTCAATGCCGGGGATGGACTGCGGCACCACGGGAGGCGCGCCCACGGCCAGGAACACGCCCACAGGAGCCATGGACTTCACCAGTTCGGGGGTGGCCTCGGTGTTCAGGCGGATATCCACACCGGCTTCCCGGGCTTCCAGGGCCAGCACATCGATGGTGCCCTGAATGTTGGCCTTGAAGGGAGGCAGCTTGGCGATGTTCAGCGTGCCGCCCAGGGTGGCGCTCTTTTCCAGCATCGTGACGGCAAAGCCCCGCTTGGCCAGGATGATGGCACACTCCAGGCCGCCGGGGCCGCCGCCCACAACCACCACGGGCCGGCCCGCACCGTTTTTCTGTAAGTCCTGCCAGCGGTAACGGTACTCCCGGCCCAGCCGGGGGTTCAGGGAGCACTGGACCGGCATGGCGCCGCCCAGCAGCCGCTCCCGGCAGTACATGCAGCCGATGCAGTTGCGGATTTTTTCAGGATGGCCCGCCTTGGCCTTGTTCATGAACTCGGGGTCGGCGAACTGGCTGCGGCCCAGGGCCACGAAGTCGCTGACGCCCTCCTCCAGCAGCTGCTCGGCGAAGTCCGGGTCCTTAATGGTATTGGTGGCGATGACGGGGATGGACAGGGCCTCCTTGAAGGCTTTAGCGACATGCTTCTTCCAGCCCGGCGTGTAGGAGAAGGGCTCGCAGTTGGCGTTGCCGTTCCAGGAGCTGCCGTTGGAGATGTTGATGCAGTCGATGCCCTGTGCCTCCAGGTGCCTGGCGATGGCAAGGCCTCCCTCCAGGTTCCAGAAACCGGGGTGGTCGGTCATCTCGTCGCCGCAGATGCGGACGGAGATGGGGTAATTGCCCAGCTTTGCCCGGATGCCGACGATGACCTCGTCAATGAAGCGGCATCGGTTCTCCAGGGAGCCGCCGTACTGGTCGGTGCGGCGGTTGTAGTACTCGCTGAGGAACTGGGTCATGAGATACCCGTGGGCAGCGTGGAGCTCCACGCCGTCATAGCCCGCCTTCTTGCAGCGGACGGCGGCGGCGATGAACTTATCCTGGACCCGCTTGATGTCCTCCAGGGTCATCTCCCGGGGGACCTCCCCGGCGGGAGTCATGGGGACGCCGCTGGGGCTCAGGTTCTGGCGGCCAGTAAAGGCGCTCTTGCTGGTGGCGCCGCCGTGGTGGAGCTGGGCAAAGATTTTCGCCCCGTAGATGTGGACCGTCTCCGTCAGCTCCTCGGCGGCCTTCACGTTGTAGTCCTGGGCCATCCGCAGGTTGTGCTGGGTGGGGATGGAGTCCACGTCGTCCACGCCGGTGTACTCGTTGATGATGAGGCCGATGCCGCCCTTGGCCCGCTCGGCGTAGTAGGCGATGAGCCGGGGACTGGCGTTGCCGTTGGTGTCGGCGAAATCCGTGCCCATGGGGGACATGACCGCCCGGTTGCGGATGGTCAGCGGGCCGATGCGGCCCGGGGTAAACAGTTTCTCGTATGCCATGGCGCGCCCTTAGTCAAAATTGCGGTTGTGGCTGAAATGGCCGGGGTTGGCCACAGGGGCGATGGTGGAGACCCAGCGGTTGGTGTAGTTGAAGAAGCCGGCCACATAGGCGGCCTCCAGGATCTCGTGGTCGTTAAAGCCCACGGCCCGCAGCTTTTCGATCTGGTCGGCGCCGATCTCGTCGGCGTGCTTGGTGACGTACCAGGCGTACTCGCACAGGGCGTACTGCTTCTCCGTCAGCAGATCCTTGGCGGAGCGGAAGTTGTAGCTGAGCTTATCCACCAGGATGGGGTTCTTGGTGTAGCCCCGCAGCGCGTCGCCGTGGGTGGTGAGGCAGTAGGAGCAGCAGTTGACGGAGGACACCACCACGCCGATCATCTCCTTGTCGGCGTTGGTGAGAAAGCAGGTCTCGGGGTTGAAGAGGGAGCCCTTGAAATTCAGGAAGCCGATGTACTGGGAGGCGTTCAGGGGCAGTACCTTGAAGAGGTTGTTGATGAAGCCCCAGTTCTTCTCCATGGACTCCACGTTCTGGTTGAAGACCTCGTACTCCTTGTTGGTCATCTCGTCGCGGCTGGGCTTTTCCAGGCGGGACAGCTGTTCATCAAATTCCAGTGCCATAAGTAATTCCTCCTAAAATGATATGAAATGTGGAAACCGGCGGGCGCGGCAGATGTTTGCCGCGCCCGCCGTCGGATGCAAGTCTTATTCAGCAGGGCAGATGGCAAAGCATCTGGCGGGGAAGCCCACGCCGTCCTTCAGCTTGGGGAAGGCGCAGACGATGATGCTGCCCACGGGGGGCACCTGGTCCAGGTTCCGCATGACCTCGATCTGGATGCGGTCCACCTCCAGGATGTACTGCTCGCCGGGATAGGGGTAAGCCCCCTCCTTGGTGGTGACGAAGCCGGGATCGGTGTCCGCGGGCTCATGGCCGATGGCGCCGATGTTCCGCTCCTCCACCAGCCACTGGATGGCTGCCTTGTCCCAGCCGGGATAGTGGGGCACGCCGTTCTCGTCAGGGTTGTCCAGGTTGGCCTTCTTGTGCCAGTCGGACCGGAAGGCCACGAAGGCGCCGGCGGGGATCTGGCCGTATTCAGCCTCCCAGGCCTTGATGTCGTCCACGGTCAGCATGAAGTCCGGGTTCTCGGCACACTCCTTGGACTTGTCGATGACCACCAGAGGATACACCAGCTCCTGAACGGTGATCTCGTTCATGGGGCGGCCATTGCCCCAAAAATGGCGGGGCACGTCCACGTGGGTGCCGTACTGGCTGGCCACGCTGACCTGGAAGCAGCGCATGGGGGCCATCATATCGTCGGGAGTGCCTTCCACGTAGTCGAAGAGCTTGGTGGCCTCCAGGGGCTTGAAGCCGTACCAGTGGGGGGTCTCCGGGCTCAGCTCATGGGTCAGGTCTACCCATTTGTACTTGGGGGACTTCCACTCCCGCAGCTGTTCCCACAGGGTCAGATTTGCCATAACTGTATCCTCCTTTTCAATTGTCCGTTCAAAGGGTCTCCGCTTCCGCCGGAGGCCGGCGGCTTTATGGAGTATAGTATACAAATAACCAGCCCGGTTTGCAAGAGTCTGTCACTTTAAATCGGCAAAAAATTGCCAGCTGCCCCGAAGGAGGACCGCCGGATGGGATTTACAGTTTTCTCCAGACCGTCAGCATCATCACCGTGAAGCAGGCGATACCGCCCACCAGGTTCGAGATAGGCTCGGACCAGAGGACGCCGTCCACCCCCAGGAAATGCGGGAGGAGCCAGATCAGGGGAATCACCAGCCCCACCTTTCGGAACAGGGAGAAGAAGATGGCAAACTTCGCCTTGCCCAGGGAGGTAAAGGCAGCCTGTCCGGACATCTGAAGGGCCATGAAGCAGAAGCCGAAGAAGAAAATGTGCAGCAGGTGGGCGCCCACCCGGGTCAGCTCCGGGTCGTCATTGAACAGCCGCACCAGCTCCTCCGGGAACAGGAACACCACGCCCCAGGCCAGCAGCATATAAGCGGTGCAGACGGCGGTCATGAAAAGGATGCCCTGCTTCACCCGGCCGTACTCTTTGGCGCCGTAGTTATAGCCAATGACCGGCTGGGCGCCGCCGGTGAGGCCGTTGGCGGGCATGCACACCACTTCCCGCAGGGAGTTGATGACCGTCATGGCTCCCACGTACACGTCGCCGCCCAGGGACTGAAGGGTGTTGTTGTAGGCGAACTGGGTGGCGGCGTTGGTGAAGGACATGGTAAAGTTGCAAAAGCCCAGCTGGACAATGTCCCGCAGCAGCGCCGGGCACCAGCGGATATGCTCCCGCCGGAGCTTTAAAATAGCCTTAGGGCCTGTCAGGAACCGCAGCACCCAGGCCGCCGCCAGCAGCTGGGACACCACCGTGGCAATGGCCGCTCCCCGGACGCCCAGGCCCAGGCCGTAGATCAGCAGCGGGTCCAGGACGATGTTGACGGCGGCGCCGGCTGCGATGGTGACCATGCCGGTCCGGCCGAAGCCCTGGCTGTTGATGAAGCCGTTCATCCCCAGGCTCAGCATGGCGAAGAAGGTGCCCCAGATGTAGATGGAGAAGTAATCCCGGGCGTAGGGGTAGGTGTCGGCGCTGGCGCCGAAGAGATACAGGATCGGTCTCCGAAAGAGGACGCCCACCGCCGTCAGCACCAGGGCCGTCACGATGAGCATGTAGCAGGCGGCGCCCATGATCCGCTCCGCCAGGGCATCGTCCTTCCGTCCCCGGGCGATGGAGCACAGCGGCGCGCCGCCCATGCCGAAGAGGTTGGTAAAGGCGGTGATGACGCTGATGATGGGGAATACGATACCCACGCCGGTGAGGGCCAGGGAGGAGGCATCGTCGATGTGGCCGATGAAGAACCGGTCCGTCACGTTGTAAAGCACGTTCACCAGCTGGGCGATGGTCATGGGAACGGCCATGCGCATGATATTGCCGGCCACGCTGCCCCGGCTGAAATCCTGCTTGCTGTCCACGGTCCGCCTCCCCTGCCGAAATATTGGAACAAGTATATCACGCGGAGGGTGAAACGTCCAGAAAGCAGGCGGGAAATGCCCCGTTTTTTCGCCCCGCTTCCGCCCGCGTCGAGGAAACTCCCCAAAAATTCCCGGCGTCCTTGCCGTTTTTTCGCTTTTTTGCAAAATTCCAGAGTTTTGGGCCGGGGTCGACAGATTCAGACAGATTTTCTCCGATGCTTTGTGTATGATATCCCTGCAACTCCCCAATATCTAGTGCATTCAGGAAAGGAAGTACGCCCTATGCAGAACATTACCAGAGAATACCTGCTGCTCTTCAATGCCATTACCGACGCGGAGGCGACATTGTCCCAGCTGCGTGCCCAGCTGATCGCCGCCCAGCAGCAGGCCGAGGCCCTGTTCCTGGACGACCCGGAGGAGTCCCGCCCGAACTCCCCACAGCCGCTCTGACCAAAAAGGCCGCCGGTTTCGGCGGCCTTTTCCGCTGCCTGGGAAAGGATTGCATTGCGCCGCTGTCCGCGATAAAATAGGAGCAGACCACAAGACAGGAGGTGGCCCCATGAAGGATCCCCTCAGCGGCCCCGCCGGGGAGCGGGACACCCTGCCGGAGCAGGGCCGGTATCAGACGGAGATGGACTGCCTGGCCGCCACCCAGAGCGACGATCTGCTGGGCAAGCTCCGGGCCAACCTGACCCAGGACACCCTGGAGGACTGCATTGGCCAGGATGACCTGATGGCCGCCGCCCGGGGCGGTTCCTATTCCGCGGCGGTGGAGCGGACCGCCGCCCTGGCCGCCACCGGGGAGATGGCCGCCGCTTTCCGGCGGGAGCTGGGCCGTGAACGGCTCCTGAAGCTGTTTGACGACGGCAAAACCATCCATACCATTGAATATCAGAGAAACGTCCAAAACGGCGCCTTCCGCTGGGTCCGCACCACCGTCAAGCTGTACCGGGCCCCAGAGAGCGGAGACATCATGGCCTTTGTCTGCACCTACGACATTGACAAGGGCCGGATCTACCGGGCCATCATCGACCGCATCGTGGACATGGAGTATGAGTTCCTGGGCCTGCTTTCCGTGAAGGACCGGCAAATGGTCTGCTACCGGGGCGGACTTCTGGAGACGCGGCGGGAGTTGACCCACATCCTGGACTATGACACGGCCATCCGCCGCTTTGTGGACCGTTTCGTGGTGCCGGAGAGCCGGGCTGAGGCCCAGGAGGCCCTCAGCCTGGCCCACATCCGCCGGATGCTGCGGACACGGGACTCCTGGAGCTGTTCCTTTACGGTCCTCCGCTCCGGCAAACCCTGCCGGAAGAAATGGCGGATGGCCTACCTGGACGACACGCACACCACCATCATCTTTACCCGCTCGGATATCAGCGGTCTTTTCCAGCAGCAGGAGCGGCAGAAGGCCATCCTCCAGACCGCTCTGGCCCAGGCGGAGCAGGCCAGCGCCGCCAAGAGCGAGTTTCTCTCCCGGATGAGCCACGAGATCCGCACTCCCATGAACGCCATCCTGGGCATGACCGCCCTGGCGGCCCAGCAGCTGGACGACCCCGCCGCCGTGGCGGACTGCCTCTCCAAGGTGGAGGTCTCCGGCCGGTTTCTGCTGTCCCTCATCAACGACATTCTGGACATGAGCCGCATCGAGAGCGGCAAGGTCACACTGCGGGAGGAGCCTTTCCTGTTCTCCCAGCTGCTCCGGGGCGTGGACGCCATCTGCCGGGAGCAGGCGGCGGAGAAGGAGGTGGATTACCGGGTGGAGACCGACAGCCGCCTGGAGACGTGGTACCGGGGAGACCTGATGAAGCTCCAGCAGGTGTTCATCAACCTCATTGCCAACGCCGTCAAGTTCACTCCCGCCGGCGGGCAGGTGGTCTTCTCCGCCCAGCCGGAGGAAGTCCGGAACGGAAAGGCCTGGGTCCGCTTTACCGTGTCGGACAACGGCATCGGCATCAGCCGGGACTTCCAGGGGCGGATGTTCCAGCCCTTCGAGCAGGCCCACACCGGCCCCACCTCCTCTTACGGCGGCACCGGCCTGGGGCTGGCCATCTGCAAGAACCTGGTGGGGCTGACGGGCGGAGAGATCACCGCCGCCAGCGCCGAGGGCTCCGGCTCCGTCTTCACCGTCCGACTCCCCCTGGGCCTGTGCGGCCGGCGGGAGGACGAAGCCCTTTCCGCTTCGCCCCCAGTGGCGGAGCCCGCCGACTTTACCGGCCGCCGCTGCCTGCTGGCGGAGGACCACCCGCTGAACGTGGAAGTGGCCCGGCGGCTGCTGACTGCCCGGGGCATGGCGGTGGACACCGCCGCCAACGGCCGGGAGGCCGTGGACCTGTTCACCCAGGCGCCGGCGGGGCGGTACGACGTGGTGCTGCTGGACATTCGGATGCCCGTTATGGACGGCCTGGCCGCCGCCCGGGCCATCCGGGCCCTGGACCGGCCCGACGCTGGAGTGCCCCTGGTGGCCATGAGCGCCAACGCCTTCGACGAGGACGTGGAAAAGTCCCTGGCCGCCGGCATCAACGCCCACCTGGCCAAACCCATTGAACCCGTCCGGCTGTACGCTGCCCTCCGGGAGCTGCTGGACGGCCATTCCTGAACACAAAGGAGACAACTATGCTGCACATCGGATGCCACCTGTCCTCCTCCAAGGGCTTTGCCGCCATGGGACGGCAGGCACTGGAGCTGGGGGCGGACACATTTCAGTTTTTCACCCGGAATCCCCGGGGGAGCAAAGCCAAGGACCTGGACCCCGCCGACGCGGCGGCCCTGGTGGAGCTGATGGCGGAGCACCGCTTCGCCCCCATCATTGCCCACGCCCCCTACACCCTGAACCTCTGCGGCGCGGAGGAGAGGAACCGGGCCTTCGCCCGGGAGACCATGGCCGACGACCTGCGCCGCATGGAGCACGTGCCGGGGCAGTACTACAACTTCCACCCCGGCAGCCACGTGGGGCAGGGGACGGAGACCGGCATCGCCTATATCGCCGACGGCCTCAACGCCATTTTGCGGGAGGACCAGACCACCACCGTCCTGCTGGAGACCATGGCGGGAAAGGGCAGCGAGGTAGGCGGGCGGTTCGAGGAGCTGCGGGCCATCCTGGACCGGGTGGCCCTCAGCGGCAAAATGGGCGTGTGCCTGGACACCTGCCATGTCTCCGACGGCGGGTATGATATCATCAACGACCTGGACGGCGTGCTGACGGAGTTTGATAAGGTCATCGGCCTCAGCCGTCTGAAGGCCATCCACCTCAACGACAGCAAGAACCCCGCCGGCGCCCGGAAGGACCGCCACGCGTGCATCGGCGAGGGCTGCATCGGCCTGGAGGCTCTGGCCCGGGTGGTGCGGCATCCCGCCCTGAAGGACCTGCCCTTCTGCCTGGAGACCCCCAACGAGCTGCCGGGCTACGCCCGGGAGATCGCCCTGATGCGGGAGCAGGCGGAGGCGTGACGAAACAAACAGAGGGACCGGAGATCCTCCGGTCCCTCTGTTTGTCCTGTTACGGTTCATCTGTGCGGCCAACCAGATAATCCACACTGACATGGTACAGATCTGCCAGCCTTATCATCATATCGAGAGGAATATTGACCTTTCCCAGTTCATATTTGGAATATGTGGTCTGGGTAATTCCGATTTTTTCAGCCACATACTCCTGCTTCCAGTCATTGTCTTCCCGTAAATCACGAATCCGTTGATAGATCATTTCATCACCCTGTTTTATCATAATATAGTCGCAATATGACTATTGATTTTTAGTCGTACTGTGACTATAATTGATTTTGAGGTGATAACCATGCCAGTATACCCCAAGCACGATGACACCGTCTGCGGCAGCTGTGAGTTTTTCCGCCGTCATTACATCCTCCACCGCTCCCGGTATATGGCCCTGGCGGTGGGCCACTGTGTCTGCCTGCGGTCCAAGGACCGGGAAGAGGGCAGCACCTGCCCCTCCTGGACGCCGAAACGGAAATCATAAAAGGACGGCTGCCTTCCGGCAGCCGTCCCTCAGCTTGTCGAAAAACCACTGCTTAAAGCAACTGGGTTGCATTTTGCAGGGGGAGTACGAGGGGGCGGGAGCCCATTCGTGTGGAATCAAATGCCTGCAAAAAGCCTGCGCCAGCAGGCGTTTGCGCCGCGCAGCGGCAGATTTTCGGGCAGCAGAGCGGCCAGAAAATCGAGGTATTGTGAAGGCGTCGAAAAAGTCCGTCGGACTTTTTCGACAGCCTGAAGGACGGCTGCCTTCCGGCAGCCGTCCCTGTTAATTGGATCAGATCTCCTTCGGGTGCTCCATGTTCCGGCGTCCGCCCAGCACCTTGTCCGCCGCCAGGCACATCGCCATGGTCAGCAGCATGTCCGGCAGGGTATAGCCCACCACGATGTCCACGTTCATCAGGAGACGGTAGACGATAAAGCCCACCAGCCAGATGACCAGATTCCGGACGTCGAAGCCCGCGCCGAAGCGGTCCCGTTTCAGCAGGAAGTGGTCCGCGATCTGAACGGCGATCATGGGGGCGAACACGGAGCCGATCAGATACAGGAAACCGGTGATATCGTCCATGGGATACACGACGGCGCCCACGATGCCCACCACTGTCACCAGCAGCGCCGCCCACTTGCCGTTGATCTTTCCGGAGAGGGACTCGGCGGAGATGCCGGCGGACCAGGCGTCCAGGAAGGTGGTGGTGACGGTGGAGAGGATCAGGATGACCAGGGCGGCGATGCCCAGGCCCGCCTTCACCATGATGAGGGCGATGTCATACTCCCCGGTGTAGATGGCGGCGCCCATGCCGATGACGTACATCCAGCAGGACACCAGGCCGTAGACCACGGTGCTGGCCAGGGTGGCCTGGAAGGGCTTCTCCGCCTCCCGGGTGTAGTCGCTGATAAGGGGCAGCCAGCTCAGGGGCATGGCCACCGCCAGCTCCACGGCGGCGCCGAAGCTCATGGCCTCCCCCAGGTCGCCGCCCGCAGGGGCGCCGGAGAAGAAAATGACCTTGCACAGCACCAGGGTCAGGAGGAAGAGGGCCGCCATGGCGATCTTGTTCAGCCAGCCCAGGTTGGTGATGCCCACAGCGATCCACAGCAGGATCAGTCCGCCGATGACCAGGCACCACACCCAGTTCCCCACGTCGAAGATGCCGCCCACGGCCAGGGCGCCGTCATAAATCATGATGGCGGTCCAGCCCACCAGCTGGAGAACGTTCAAAAAGGCGAACAGCAGGCCGCCCCGGTGGCCGAAGCTCATCTTCACGGTCTCCATGGCGCTGCGGCCGGTGCGGCCGCCGATGAGGCCCGCCAGGAAGAACAGCACGCCGCCGATAAGATGGCCCAGGACGATGGCGGCGAAGCCCTTGCCCATGCCCAGGGGGGCGAAGGCGGTGCCGGTCAGGATCTCCGCCAGGGAGACGCCGGCGCCGAACCAGATCAGTCCGTTCTGGAAGGTAGAGGTCTTTTTCATGCCCGCTCCTCCCCGCAATATGCGCTTTTCAGGTCAAACATATGGTTCATGGGACCCCGTCCACGGCCCAGATCCAGCTGTGCCGCCAGGGCGCCGGAGATGTAGGCCTTGGCCCGCTCCACGGCCTGGTCCAGGTCATAGCCCTTGGCCAGGTTGGAGGCGATGGCGCTGGAGAGGGTGCAGCCGGTGCCGTGGGTATTGGGATTGTCCACGCGGCGGCCCTTGAACCAGCGGGCCTGGCCGTCCTTCCAGAGAAGGTCGTTGGCGTCGTTCAGGTCGTGGCCGCCCTTGCAGAGGACCGCGCAGCCGTACTTCCCGCTGATGGTCCGGGCGGCAGCCTCCATATCGGTGGGGCTTTCAATGGACATCCCGGCCAGGATCTCCGCCTCCGGGATGTTGGGGGTCAGGACCTCCGCCAGGGGCAGCAGCCGCTCCGTCAGGGCGCCGACGGCGTCATCCCGTAGCAGCTTGGAGCCGGAAGTGGCCACCATCACCGGGTCCACCACGATGTGTCTGGCGCCGTACTGGCGCAGCTTGTCCGCGATGACGGTGATGAGCTCCGCGGAGGAGACCATGCCGATCTTCACCGCGTCGGGGAAGATATCGGTGAACACGGCGTCCAGCTCCGCGGCCAGGAAGGAGGGCGTGGCCTCCAGGATGTCAGTGACGCCGGTCGTATTCTGGGCGGTAAGGGCCGTGATGGCGCTGGTGGCAAACACACCGTTGGCCGTCATGGTCTTGATATCCGCCTGGATACCGGCGCCTCCGCTGGAATCGCTTCCAGCGATCGTCAATGCTGTTCTCATCAGTTTCTCCTTTCTTTTTTCACAGCAATGCTTTTATAGAGCGGCGGCAAGGTGGTGCCCCCAATGCCGTCGCTGAAAAACCGGCGGACGCCGGGTTTTCCCTTTATTGATCGGCGATCTCGTTGGACAGGGCCAGCAATTCCCGGGCGGCGGCCTTTACGTCCTTTTGGGCGAACAGGGCGGAGACTACCGCCACGCCGTCCAGGCCGCAGCCCTTCAGCTCCGGGAGGTTGTCCCGGGTAATGCCGCCGATGGCCACCACCGGGATGTCCACGGCGGCGCAGATGGCCCGGATGGTGTCCCTGGAGATGGGCTTGGCGTCGGTTTTCGTGCCGGTGACAAAGGCGGCGCCGGTACCCAGGTAGTCCGCCCCCGCCGCCTGGGCGGCCAGGGCCTCCTCCACGGTGTGGGCGGAAACGCCGATGATCTTGTCCGGCCCCAGGACCTGCCGGACCCGGCCCGCCGCCAGGTCCTCCTGGCCCACATGGACACCGTCGGCGCCGGTCTTTGCCGCGATCTCCACGTTGTCGTTGATGATGCTGACCACGCCCTTCCGGCGGCACAGAGCCACGAACCGCTCCGCCTCCGCCAGGAAGTCCTTGTCATCCAAATGCTTCTCCCGCAGCTGGACAAAGGCCGCGCCGCCGTCGATGGCAGCCTCCACCTGGGCCAGGAAAGCGTCCTCGTCCGCCGCCCAGGCCCGGTCGGTGACGGCGTACAGCCGCAGCTGCTCTGATCTCACGTGCATATCCATACCTCCCATTGACGCAAAAAATCCGCGGACATCCCAAACCTGGTCCGTCCGCGGCAGTACGCCTCATGATTTCCCTACGTTGGCATGATCCAAATCAGGTTCCGGGTCGAGACCTGGCTGGTCCCCTCTCAGCCCGCGCCAGCGGACTCCCCCTTTTATTTTCCTGTGATTGTATAGCTTTTTTCTCTTTTTTGCAACCCCCTTGACAATCTTTTCACCAAATGTCATAATGATCCCGAAAAACAGGGGAGCCTGACGGCTGAGAGGAAGCACCGCTTCGACCCTTTACCTGATGTGGGTAATGCCACCGGAGGGAGTTCATAGGGGACTTTGACGGCGGGCACCCATGGGCGCCCGCTGTTTTTTTACTCTTTTGGGGAAGGGGAGTGCATCGGAGAAAAGAAACCGGCGTCCCGGCCAGGCCGGGAGCGGGCCGAGGGGGAGCGCCCTGGGTCCGGGCCACATACAGCGATGGGAAGCCGTGTTCCGGCGTGAGAGGAGGCCAGAAAGCCTCGACCGATCTTCCACGCAGGCGGTGTGTCCGCCTGTACCTTGCCATGCAAGGGGAGAACGCTGTTGGCCTGTCGTTTTCTCCCTGCCATTCTTTCGGAATCAAAGGAGTGTTTTGTTATTATGAAAAGCAATTCCACGAAAAAGCTGGCCGTGGCCGGCATCCTGTGCGCCGCGGCCGTTGTCGGCAGCATGTTTTCCTTTCCCGTGTTGGGCAGCAAGTGCGCCCCTGTGCAGCACATGGTAAACGTGCTGTGCGCCGTGTTCCTGGGCCCCTGGTACGGCGTGGGCGTGGCCTTTGTGGCCAGCCTGCTGCGGAACCTGCTGGGTCTGGGCAGCCTGATGGCCTTCCCCGGCAGTATGTGCGGCGCCCTGCTGTGCGGCCTCATCTACTGGAAGAGCAAGAACCTGCCCGCCACCCTGGCGGCTGAGGTCTTCGGCACCGGCGTCATCGGCGGCCTGGCGGCCTATCCCGTGGCCAAGGGCCTGATGGGCCTGACCCCCGCCACCTACACCGTCTACATCGTGCCCTTCCTCATCTCCACCGTAGCCGGCTCCATCCTGGCCGGCATCCTGGTGTTCGCGCTGGAGAAGAGCGGCGCCGTGAAATCCATGCACGCCTCCCTGGAGCGCTAAGGAGCGTTTTATGATCGACTTTACCCGTTTGGAGGATGTGAAGCGGCAGCGGCCCCTGGTCCACTGCGTCAGCAACATCGTCACCGCCAACGACTGCGCCAACCTGGCCCTGGCCGTGGGGGCCAGCCCCATGATGGCCCAGGCCCCGGAGGAGATGGCGGACATCACCGCCATCTCCGACGCCACGGTGCTGAACACCGGCACGCCGGACGAGGAGAAATTCCGGGCCTGCCTGCTGTGCGGCCAGGCGGCGGAGCCCCTGGGCCGGCCGGTGGTACTGGACCCGGTAGGGGTAGGCGCCTCGCCCTGGCGGCTGGAGCGGACGGAGGCTCTGCTGAACAGCTTCCGTCCCACCCTCCTGCGGGTGAACCTGGGGGAGGCCCGGGCACTGACCCAGGCCGCCGGAGAGGAACAGGGGGTGGACAGCCCCGCCCCCGCCAGCCATGAAGAGCGGCTGGCCGCCGCCCTCCGTCTGGCCCGGACCCGGAACACCGCCGTGCTGCTGTCCGGGCCAGAAGACATCGTCACCGACGGCGCCCGCTCCTGGCGGATCACCGGCGGCAGCGGCTGGATGTCCAGGGTCACCGGCACCGGCTGCATGCTGTCCGTGCTGTGCGGCGTGTTCGCCGCCGTGGAGCCGGACGCCGCCCGGGCCGCCGTCCTGGCCGCCGCCTTCTGGAAGGCCTGCTCCCGCCGGGCGGAGTTGGCGGCAGGGGAGCGGGGCCCCGGCAGCTTCCGCGCCGCCCTGATGGACGCGGCGGCAGCCCTGACCCCGGCGGACTTTGCCGCCGAGGTCGAAATTGAACAGCTTTGATAAAAACCGGAAGGCCATCTGGCCTTCCGGTTCAGGCTGTCGAAAAAGTCCGACGGACTTTTTCGACGCCTTCACAATACCTCGATTTTCTGGCCGCTCTGCTGCCCGAAAATCTGCCGCTGCGCGGCGCAAACGCCTGCTGGCGCAGGCTTTTTGCAGGCATTTGATTCCACACGAAGGGGCTCCCGCCCCCTCGTACTCCCCCTGCAAAATGCAACCCAGTTGCTTTAAGCAGTGGTTTTTCGACAAGCTGAACCGGACGACTGAGTCGTCCGGTTTTTCTCGTATCAGCCATGGGGAAAGAATCTGCGGCGGAGCTTTCGCTGCCACAGCACTGCCAGCCGGACCAGCAGCCGGTCCAGCAGCAGAAAGACCACGTTGCCCAGTACCACCAGCAGGGCGGTCATCAGAGGCGTCTCTCCGGCCAGGTCCCCCAGCCGGAACAAAAACAGCAAGATGCCGTAGGCCAGGGCGATGGCCAGATTGCAGAACAGCAGCTTCGCCGTCAGCCGCGGCAGCCAGGAGCGCATGGCCAGGATCTTCGGCTGGATCAGGGGATACCAGCCGAAGAACACAAAAATGAGGGCCGTTTCCCGGTCCGCCACCAGCAGCAGAGCCAGGATGGCCGCCGCGCCGTAGGCGGCGGAGGCCATGCGGGTGCCGCACTCCTGGCGGACGGGCAGCAGCGCCGCCATGGCCAGCATGGGACCGCAGAAGGTGGCCAGGGGCAGGATGCCGCCCAGCAGCAGGATGGTCACCGCCAGAGCGCAGGAGACGCCGCAGAGGGCGATTTTTCGGCTTTCTTCTTTCATCCGTCGATGTCCTTATACCGCAGCTTATAGTAGCTCCACCGCCGCCACTGCCGGACCAGATCATCCTGCTGGTCAGTGAGGACCTTGGTGTAGGCGCCGTCGGGAGCCATATAGACCTTCTTCTGGGCCACCGGCAGCTCCCGCCGCAGGTCGTTCAGAAAGGAGAACCAGGGGCTCTCCTCCCGCCGGCCGGTGATCTCCAGCAGCGCGGCGCCCAGGAAGGCGGCGGACAGCCGACCGTTCTCCGGCAGGTCCAGGGAGTCCTTCACATGGTCCCAGTCCAGTGTTGCCGCCGCCGCGTCATTGACCCAGATGACGTAGGGGGTCTCGTAAGAGCACAGGGCGTCGGCCCGGTCCGCTTCCTTTTTCGCCACATCGGAGCCCAGCTCGCTGTAGGCCAGCTGGTTGTCCCCCAGGTAGGGCAGATGGTCGCCCCAGAAGGCCAGCACCACCGGCTCATCGGTGGCGGAGAAGTACTCCACCAGACGGCCCAGCATGGCGTCGCCATCCCGGACGCCCTCGATATAGACCTTCAGCATGGTCTCCGCCTGCTCCGACAGGGGGGCGGAGGTTTCCACCGCCGGGAACTGGTAGCCCTCGCCATACTTGTCAATGGTGTAGGACATGTGGTTCTGGATGGTGGTGGTGTAATTGCACAGCAGCTGGCCCTGGGAGACGGCGGCCTCGAAGGCGTGCTCAATAAAGCCTGCCATATAGTCGTCGGTTACCCAGCGGCCCTTGTATTCCAGGGCTTCCATCTCATCCGCAAACACCGTCTCCTCGGCGCCGAACCAGCGGTAGACGTTCTCCCGGTTGTAGAACCAGTCGTCGCCGGGATGGAAGAAGGAGGTGTGGTAGCCGTCCTCCCGGAACACCCGCAGCACGCTGTCCAGGTTTCGGTTCACCACCCGGAAAGCGGAGGTGGTGGTGGCGGACAGGGCGTTGGTCTGCATGCCTGTCAGCACATCGAATTCCGTGTTGGCGGTGCCGCCGGCAAAACTGGGGACCACCACATGGCCGGTGATGGCGTGGTCGTCCCCCCTCAGGGCGTGGAAGTTGGGCAGAGGGTCGTTCTCCGCCGTGTAGGTGAAGGCCGGATCATCGGTGAGATCGGAGAAGGCCTCGTTCATCACCATGATCAGGTGAACGTCCTTCCCCTGACCGGGCCGGTCCCCGGTCTCCCAGGCGGCAGCCATGGTCTTGTTGAAGCCCTCCGGCTTGTCGATGGGATAGGTGGTGAACTGGTGGCAGAAGCAGTAGGGGAAGCCCAGCTCGTTGAACACCGCCGGGATATAGTAGGCGTTGGAGACCCGGAAGGAGTTGTACAGGCTGTCGGAGGCGTAGACCGTCAGGATCAGTGCCGCCAGCAGGCCGAAGCTGGCCGCGGCTCCCAGCAGGCGCCCGGCCCAGCCCCGGAGCTTGGCCACAGGAAAGGGCCGGCTGCCCACGAAAACGCCCAGGACGATCAGGATCACCGTGGTGACCACCACCACGGCGATGACCTTCGCCGGATAGTGGATGTCGTAGGTCCCCATGGCGCTGCCCACTTCCTTCAACAGGGCGAAGTCCCTGGGGAACACCGGCTCGTCCCGGACCTCCAGCTTGATGCGGTTGGCGATGGACAGGGCGCACACGGCGAAGTTCACCAGCGCCGCGCCGAAGAACACGTTTCGGAACAGGCAGGCGAACACCAGCAGCAGCAAACCAATGGGCAGAGCGTTGAGGATGATCAGCAGAGGCTGGGCCTTGAAATGGGCCAGCACCACCCGCAGGGCGTTGGGCTGGCACCACAGGGCCAGCAGGGTGACGCAGCCCGCCAGCAGCACCGCCGCCAGCAGGGAGGCCCATAGAGGCAGGCGGTATTTGGGAAGACGTTTGGAAGTATTCAAACCGTCAGGTCCTTTCTTTCAAAATCCATAATATATCTATTATATGGATTTTGCGAAAAAAAGCAAGGTTTGGCGGGAAAAAGGGACCATATCCCGGAAATTACCGGCACCCTACGCCCCGTAGGGTGCGTTTTGGGTCTGGATGTGGTAGGATGGTTCCAAAGGGAGTGAGGACATGGAAGCAAAAGAAACGGGAGCGCTGATCGCCGCCCGACGGAAGGCCCTGGGCCTGAGCCAGGCGGAGCTGGCGGAGCGGCTCCACGTGACGGACAAGGCTGTCAGCAAGTGGGAGAACGGCCGGGGGATGCCGGCCATCGACAGCCTGGAGCCTCTGTCGGAGGCCCTGGGCCTGTCGGTCAGTGAACTGCTCAGCGGCCGGGAACTGACGGCGGAGGAACTGCCCCGGACGGCGGGGGGCCTTATCGTGGAAAGTCTGCGGCGCCAGTGGCGGATGGCCTGGCGGGGCGTGCTGGGGACGGTGCTGGCGCTGGCTCTGCTGGCATCAGGCTGGGCGGGATACCACTACGGCACCTCCGTCAGCGAGTTCGACCAGGAGGGCCTGGCCCGAAACGCCGCCCGGTACCTGGGGCGGGAGAATGCCATCCGGGTGGTGGAGTCGGAGCGCCGGGGGGACTATCTGGCGGCCCTTTGCACGGATGACCGGGGGAACTGGTGTATGTGCGTCTACGACCGGGACAGCCTGTTCCGGGACCGCTGGCGGGGCGGGGGAGGAAAGCCTGCCCTGAAGGCCGGGGTCCTGGGCAGCTGGAATTACGGCAATCCCCGGGAGGCGGTCATCGTGTTCTGCGGCGGAGACCTGCCGGAGGAGGCCCGGTACTACACCTTCCAGAACAGCGGCATTACCTATACCTGTCCGATTGAAAACAGGCGGGTGCTGGATGTATTTCTCCTGCCGGATACCCGGGATATCGGAAGCAGCGCCCTGGAGCTGCTGGACCAAGACAGCCAGCCCCTGCCGAAAGGCGGCATCGAAGGCACGGCTGTGGAAAAATCCTGACAAAACGCCTCTCCGTTTGACAACGGAGAGGCATTTTTTGATGCTATTCTACAAATCGGAATCGCTTTCGTCAGAAGGTGACGACCTCCTGGGCGGGCTTTTCGCAGGGGGCGATGGACAGAACGTTCATCACCGGGCCCTTGCCCTTGTAGGCCTTGTGCTTTTCCACGGCCATTTTGGCGGTGACTTCGATCCAGTCCCGGTTCTCGTACTGGTCCAGGCCGTCGCCCTTGGCGATGAGGCCCAGGAACTGCACGTCGTTCTCGCAGCAGACCATGGCGAAGCGGCCGGGGCAGTGGATGCCGGGGTACTTCTTGGAGTGGCACATGATGAGCTTCATGTGGACCAGCTTGCCGTCGTATCGGTCCGGATGGTCCATCACGTCCACGTACCACACGCCGAAATCGTCGTCGGGGATGTCGATGACCTCCTGGCTGAGGTCGAAGGGGCATTCGTCACCGGTGAGGTAGTCCTCGCTGGTGCCGTCTACCATCTCCAGATAGATGTCCGCCCGGCGGTTCACCATCCGCAGGTTCCGCTTCCGCAGACTGTCCCGCAGTTCCGGGGTGCAGCGGTTGAACACCAGCATATCCGCGTTGGTGATCTTCTCCATCATCAGCTGGCCCATGTTCTTGGCATAGGTCTCGAAGGTGGAGGCCTGGACGAAGGTCATGATCTGGTAAAGCACCCAGTTGGCCGGCAGGACTTCCCTGTAAAGCCGTTCCATCTGCCACATGCCGTTGTACTCGATGAGGACCTGCTTGGGCTTGTACTGCTTCTCCAGCTCCTTCAGCCGGGAGCACTTCAGGTCCTCCTCGTCCTCGAAGGTGATGACCGTCACGTTGTCCAGAGCCCGGGGATTGTATTCCTCCTCGCCCTCCTCGCAGCAGAGGAGGAGGGTCCTGTCCTGGCGGGCGAAGCCGTCCTCCAGAATGCCGTTGATAAAGTTCGTTTTGCCGCCGTCCAGGAAGCCGGCGACCAGATACACAGGAATATCAGCCATTGTAAAGTTCGTTCCCTTCCCGGTATTACAGACCAAAGAGCTCGGCCAGCTTGTCTTCCTTCAGCTCGGCGCCGATGACGCACAGGCGGCCGGTATAGTCGGGATGGCCCGCCCGGACGTCGTGCTCCTCGGGCACATAGTCGAATTCGATCCAGGCACCGTTCTCGCCGTTCACGATGCCCTTGGCCCGGAGGATCTTGCCGTACTCGCCGGAGTCCAGAGCCGTCAGGATGCGCGCGATGTCGGCCTGGGTGAAGGGCTTGGGGGTTTCCTTGCCCCAGGAGGTGAATACCTCATCGGCGTGATGGTGGTGATGGTGGCAGGAGCACTCGGGGTCGTCGCACTCATGGTCATGGTCATGATGGTGGTGCTCGTGCCCTTCCTCATCATGGTCGTGATGGTGATGGTGCTCGTGCTCCTCATCCTCATCGTGGTCGTGATGGTGATGATGCTCATGGTCGTCATCATCGTCGTGGTCATGATGATGCTCATGGTCGTGCTCGTGATGATGGTGGGCGTGCTCCGCCTCCTCGGCCTCGTGCTCCGCCCGCATCTTCTCCAGCAGCTCATCCGCCAGGGACACCTTCTCAATGGCGGAGAGGATCACCTTGCCGTCCAGCTGGTCCCAGGGGGTGGTCAGGATAGCGGCGTCGGGATTTTTCTCCTGAAGCATGGCGACGGCGGCCTCCAGCTTCTCCTGGCTCAGCTTCTGAGTCCGGGAGAGGACGATGGTGCCGGCGGATTCGATCTGGTTGTTGTAGAACTCTCCGAAGTTTTTCATATAGACCTTCACCTTGGTGGCATCGGCCACGGTGACGAAGCTGTTCAGCTTCATCTCCGGCACGTCGGCCACCGTGTTCTCCACCGCCACGATGACGTCGCTGAGCTTGCCCACGCCGGAGGGCTCGATCAGGATGCGGTCGGGGTGGAACTGGGTCTCCACGTCCTTCAGCGCCTTGTTGAAGTCGCCCACCAGGGAGCAGCAGATGCAGCCGGAGGACATCTCGGAGATCTGGACGCCGGATTCCTTCAGGAAGCCGCCGTCGATGCTGATCTCGCCGAACTCGTTTTCAATGAGCACCAGCTTCTCGCCGGGGAAGGCCTCCGCCAGCAGCTTTTTAATGAGCGTGGTCTTGCCGGCACCCAAAAAGCCGGAGACAATGTCGATCTTGGTCATGGTATCAAGTCCTTTTCAAAAATTTTCTGAACAGGACATATCATACCACGAAAGCGGGAAAATGCAACCAAATCGCAAAAAATTTACAGCCTTTTCCGCCCCTTTTTCTGAAAGACCGCTGCCTCCTCAGCCACGGTGCCGGAGAGGGCCAGCAGGCACAGCAGGTTGGGCAGAGCCATCATCGCGTTGCAGATATCGGTCAGGCGGAACACGGTGTCCGCCTCGGTGCCGGCGCCCCAGAACACGGCCAGGGCGAAGAGGAGACGGTAGAGAATCAAAGGGCGGCTGCCGAAGAGGTACTGGAAGGCCTGCTCCCCCTGGACTTCCCAGCCCAGAATGGTGGAAAAGGCGAACAGTACGATGGCTCCGCAGAGAAAGGTCCCGCCCCAGTCCCCCAGAGTGGACCGGAAGGCCAGCAGGGTCAGGGCCGCACCGTCCGACGTCCCCAGAACGCCGGAGCAGCAGATGGCGAGGCCGGTGACGGTGCAGATGACCATGGTGTCGAAGAACACGGCGGTCATGCTGATGTAGCCCTGGCGGACCGGGTCCCGCCCGTCGGCGGAGGCTGCGGCGATGGCGGCGGAGCCCATGCCCGCCTCATTGGACAATACGCCCCGGGCCACGCCCCAGCGGAGGGCGGTCCAGGCGGTGCCCAGGACGCCGCCCGCCGCCGCCCGGAAGGAGAAGGCCTCCCGGAACATGGCCGCCAGGACTCCGGGCAGTGCGTCCAGCCGCAGCAGGATCACCGCCGTCCCGGCGGCCAGATATCCCACCGCCATCACCGGCACCAGGGCGGAGGACACTGAGGAGACTCGCCGGATGCCGCCCAGGATAACGGCCAGGGCCAGCAGCGCCGTCACCAGCCCCACCCGCCGCACCGGCAGGCCCGCGGTGTCCCGGAGAGCTTCGGCGATGGAGCTGGCCTGGGTCATGCCGCCGATACCCAGGGAGGCCGCCACGGCAAAGATGGCGAACAGCGCCCCCATGGTCCGGCCGGCCCGGCCCAGGCGGGCGGACATCACGTACATGGGCCCGCCGGTCCATCCGCCCTGTTGGTCCCGGCGGCGGTATTTCACCGACAGCATGCACTCGGCGAACTTGGTGGACAGGCCGAAGAGGGCGGACAGCTCCATCCACACCAGGGCTCCCGGCCCTCCCGCCGCCAGGGCGGTGGCTACCCCCACGATGTTCCCGGTGCCGATGGTGGCAGCCAGAGCGGTCATCAGGGCGGAGAAGGGGGAGATGCCCCCCTCCCGGGAACGGGCCCGGGCCTCCCGGCCCATAGCGGTGCCCAGGGCCCAGCCCAGGTTCCGCCAGGGCAGAAAGCGGGTGCGAAGGGTGAGACAGACGCCGGTGCTGATGAAGAGGGCCAGCATCGCCGGCCCCCAGACGTGGTCGTCGGCGACCCGGACCCATTGGGCAAAGGACATGGCGCTCCCTCCTTTGGAGTACCTTATGCGCCCCGGGGGCGGGTCCATGCCTCCGGGCATGAGAAACCGGCAGGCAAAAGCCTGCCGGTTCGGCCTCAGCTCTCCATATGGCGGCCCAGGAAGGCCGAGATGGTCTGGGCCAGCTTGTACTCCGTCTCTCCGGTGGCGGCGGCGGAGTCCGTGCCGATAAAGAGGACCAGGCCCAGCAGGTCGCCCTCTGCCAGGATGGGCGCCGCCAGGTCTGTGAAGTAGCGGTCACCGTCCTCGCAGACGGGGACGGCGTGGCCGCCGCCTTCCCGCTGGTAGATCTTCCGGCCCTCCATGATCTGCTCCAGCTCCGGCGCAATGCGCTTGCCCATCAGCTCCCGCTTGCCGCCGCCGGCCACGGCGATGATGGTGTCACGGTCCGTGACGGCGCAGACACAGCCGGTGGAGCGGCTCATGGTCTCACACAGGTCGGCGGCGAAATCTTCCACGCCGCCCAGCAGAGAGTACTTTTTGAAGATCACCTCACCGTCGCGACTGGTGTATATTTCCAGCGGGTCTCCCTCCCGGATGCGCATGGTGCGGCGAATCTCCTTGGGGATGACCACCCTGCCCAGGTCGTCGATCCGCCGCACGATTCCAGTTGCCTTCATATTGAAAACTCCTTTTCATGAATTGGCTATGTGAAGTTGACAACTGGTAGTATCCTCAATATTTTCCGCCTTATGCCGGGGCGGCGGCTGGAGAAGTCTGGCAAACTTTTATTTTTGCAGCAGCCGCCAGAGGGTGGTGCGGCTGATGCCCAGCCGCTTGGCCGCGGCGGTCTGGTTGCCGCCGGTCTCCTCCATCACCCGCAGCGCCACGTCCTGGCTGATCTCATTTAGGGTTCGGTTCAGGTTCAGCGGCACGGCGGCGTTTTCCGCGTGGGGGGAGAAGGCACCCACGTGCCGCTCCTTCCGCAGGGCCTGCCGGACGTTCTCCACCGTGATGAAGGGCCCGGAGGCGGTGACGGCCAGTTCCCCGATGACCCGGCGGAACTGAGTGTAGTTATGGGGCCACTGGAAATTCTGCAGCAGAGTGAGGGCCTCCGGCTCCGCCCCCATGATCTGCCGGGGCATGTCCGCGTTCAGATGGCTGAGGGATAGGTTCACCAAAGTGGGGATGCGCTCCGCCATCTGCCGCAGGGGCGGCAGGTAGAGGGAGAGGCAGCACAGCTTGTCCATGAACAGGGAGCCCACGGCGGAGGTGTACTCTCCGGGCTGGCAGACGCAGGAGAAAATGACCCGGTTCCGGCGGCACACGTCCATTTCGGAGAGGACGGCCAGCAGCTGCTGCCGCCGCTCCTGGGAGAGGGCGTCGATGCTGGCGAAGTACAGGGTATTGCCCTGGTCCGCCAGGGGGGAGTTGTGGTGCTCCAGCAAAAAGGCCCAGCTTTTGTCGTTCAGCAGGCTGCAGTTGATGGACACCAGAGGGGCGTTCCGCAGGGGACCCCGCATGTAGAGGACGCTGACGATGGACTCCTTGCCGGTGCCGTCCTCGCCGGTGACCATCACCGGCGTAGTGCTCTGACTGATCTGCTCAATGTCCTGCTGGAGGTCGCTGATGGAACCGGCGAAGCTGAAAATGCTGCTGTAAAAAGCGTTTTCCGCCTCCGGCCGGGTGGAAAAGCGAATTCCCACCTGGCTGGGGGAAAGGGGCGTCTTCCGGGCATCGAAGAAAAAGGCGGTGTAGGTGAGGCTGCCGCTGGAGATGCGCCGGGCGCGGATGGCGTACAGCATCCCGCCCAGGTTCCGGGTGATCCGCCGCTCCGCTTCCAGCTGGGACTCCGGCAGCTCCCGGCGCAGCAGCTCCAGCAGCTCCGGCTTGGGGTCGTCCGGGGTGGAGAGGAACAGGTTCCCCTCCTGGTCAAAGACCACGGTCTGGCTGATCTGTCCCTGGATCAGCTCCCGGAAGAACAGGTTCTCGTCCCGCAGGCGCTGTTGGCTGCGGCACAGCAGCAGCGCCTGGTCAAAAGCCTTGCGGATGCTGTCGGGTCCGGAGGTAATGAGGAAGGAGTTCAGTCCCAGCCGCTTGGCGGTGGCGTTGGCCATCATGTCGCACAGGATGGACTGGTAATTGTTCCTTTGGAGCTGACGCAGGGTAGGCTCCACGTCCTCGGAGGATTCCAGCGTGTAAATATCCATGTCGTACCGCATCAGGTCGCACAGCAGCTGGGCGCTGCTGGTGCAGTTGGCAAAGGAGACCATGGCGATCTTGCCCGTCAGACCGTCCGCCAGCCTCAGGGCGCAGAGAATATCGTACATGGAGATATCGATCTCAATGACCGGGAGAGCCAGGTTTTTTCGCAGTATCTTGGCGGTGCCGCCCCGGGAGATGACCACGTCGTAATTCCCGTGGAAGTTGCTTCTGGCGATCTCCAGGCCTTGTTCCATATCGCCCACGAACAGCGTCAGGTCGATCTGGGGATAGTCCTCCACCACCCTGGACATCAGGGTTTTCATGCCCTCGTAGGGCGCGATGCCGAGAACACGGATGCGATTGCTCATAAGACCCCTCCTGTGCGTTTCAATTTTAAACATATTATACCAAACGCACAAAAGCACCGCAAGGTTTTTTCCGTGTGTTTCAAAAATAAACAATGATATGCCGAAAAAAGATTGCCATTTCAGAGAGGAGTTTATATAATAGCCCCAAAGAAAAGCGAAATTGTGTAAAACTTTTGTTAAACGCAAAAAATACGTTTCAAAAATGAACGGTCAGGAGGTGAACAGATGGTAAAGCTGTTGATCATCGCGGACGATTTCACCGGCGCGCTGGATACCGGCGTGCAGTTCGCCGCCAGAGGCGCGGTCACCCGCGTGGTGACGGACCCGGGCTATGACTTCGCACAGGCCGACGCGGAGGTTCTGGTGATGGTGGCGGAGACCCGGCATCTGCCGCCCAAGGAGGCCTATGATGTGGTGTACCGGGCGGCCCGGAACGCCCGGCAGGCCGGCATCCCTTACATATATAAAAAGACGGACTCCGCCCTGCGTGGAAACATCGGCAGTGAGCTGACGGCGGTGATGGACGCCGCTGAAGCGGATACCATCGCGTTCCTGCCGGCCTTCCCCAAGATGGGGCGGGTCACCCGGAACGGCATTCATTATGTGGACGGCGTGCCGGTGGCGGAGAGCGTATTCGGAAAGGATCCCTTTGAGCCGGTGACGGCTTCCGCCGTGGCGGAGATCATCGGCGGACAGACGGCGGCACCGGTGGTGCTCCACCGTTTGGATGAAGCGGCGGCGCCCGCCGCCCCGGGCATCCAGGTCTACGACGCCGATACCGACGGCGACCTGGCCCGTATCGGCGGGGAACTGGGGGCTGAGGGGCTGCATCTTTCCGCCGGCTGCGCCGGATTTGCCACGGCGCTGGCGGATTTCCTGGGACTGAATGGGCCCGCACCGCGGATGCCCCAGCTGCCTCCGGCGTTCTTTGTGGCCTGCGGCAGCGTGAACCCGGTGACGCTGCGGCAGATGCGGACGGCAGAGGAGGACGGCTTTGTCCACATCCACCTGGAGCCGGTCCAGAAGCTGGAAAAGTCCTGGCTGGAGAGCGGGGACTGCGGGGACAAGATCAAGACCTGGCTGGAGCAGGCCGCCGGGAGCCGGCGCTGCATCCTGGACGTCAATGACCCGGCGGACCGGGACGACACGGAGGTGTACGCCAGGGCCCACGGCCTGACCACCGAGGACCTGCGGGTCCGGATCTCCACCCAGCTGGCCGGCCTGATGAAGCGGATGCTGGACGGCGGCCTGGACGCCACCATTCTCTGCACCGGCGGCGACACGCTGCTGGCGCTGATGCGTGCCGTGGGCGTGGCGGAGCTGACGCCGGTGCGGGAGCTGGCCACCGGCGCGGTGCTGACCAATTTCGTCTACAAGGAAAAAACCTATTCCATCATTTCAAAGTCCGGCGGATTCGGAGAGCCTCAGCTGTTTTGTGAGCTGGCCGCTCTGGTGGGCGCCGGGAAATAAAAGGAGGACGCAGTATGCTGACCAAGTACGATTTGAAAATGCCCCATGCCGTCTTCAGCGGTGAGGACGCCCTGGGCAAGATCCGTGATATCTTCGCTGAGAACGGTGTGAAGCATCTGGCGGTGTTCACCGACAAGGGCATCGAGGGCGCGGGCCTGCTGGACTTCCCCATGGAGCAGGTCAAGGCCACCGGCGTTGCCTACACCATCCTGGACGACCTGCCTGCCGAGCCCTCCTACATGGAGGCCCAGAAGCTGGTGGATCAGTGCAAGGAATACGGCGCTGACTTCATTATGGCCGTGGGCGGCGGCTCCGTCATGGATACCGCCAAGCTGGCTTCCGTCCTGATGACTGACGAGTACGGCATCAAGGAACTGCTGGACACCCCGGGCCGGGCCAAGAAGTGCATCAAGACCCTGATGATCCCCACCACCGCCGGCACCGGCTCCGAGGCCACCCCCAACGCCATCGTGGCCGTGCCTGAGAAGCAGCTGAAGGTGGGCATCGTCAACACCAACATGATCGCCGACTACGTCATTCTGGACGCCGTTATGATCAAGAAGCTGCCCCGGAAGATCGCCGCTGCCACCGGTGTGGACGCTCTGGCTCACGCCATCGAGTGCTGGACCTCCAACAAGGCCAACCCCTTCAGCGACATCTTCGCCATGCAGGCTCTGGACATGATTCTGAACAACATCGAGCGGGCCTGCGACGATCCCGAGGCCATGGACGCCAAGAACAAGATGCAGATCGCCAGCTTCTACGCCGGCGTTGCCATCACCGCCTCCGGCACCACCGCCGTCCATGCCCTGAGCTATCCCTTGGGCGGCAAGTACCACATCGCCCACGGCGTGTCCAACGCCATCCTGCTGGCCCCTGTCATGCGGTTCAACGAGCCCGCCTGCCGGGAGCGGCTGGCCGAGGCCTATGACCGCTGCATCCATGGCGATGCCAAGACTGTGGAGGAAAAGAGCGCCGCCGTCATCGCCAAGCTGGAGGGTATCGTGAAGCACCTGGACATCCCCACCAGCCTCACCGAGTTCGGCGTGCCCAAGGAGGACCTGGAGGCCCTGGTCGCCTCCGGTATGGAAGTCACCCGCCTGCTGGTGAACAATATGCGGGAAGTCACCCCCGACGACGCCCGCCGAATTTATCAGGAAGTTCTGTAAAAGAGTTTTGATAAGGAGAAAACTGACATGAAGAACGTCGTCATCAAAGGTATCATTCCTCCCGTTGTCACCCCCATGAACGCTGATGAGAGCGTGAACATCCCCGAGCTCCGCAACCAGATCGAGCGTCAGATCGCCGGCGGTGTCCACGGCATTTTCCCCTTCGGCACCAACGGCGAGGGTTACATCCTGAGCCTGAAGGAGAAGGAGGAGGTTCTGGAGGCCACCATCGATCAGGTGAAGGGCCGCATCCCTGTGTATGCCGGCACCGGCTGCATCTCCACCCGCGACACCGTCTACATGAGCAAGCGTGCCGAGGAGATGGGCGCCGACGTCCTCTCCATCATCACTCCCAGCTTCGCCCTGGCCAGCCAGAAGGAGCTGTATGACCACTACTGTGAGGTGGCCAAGCACGTGAACATCCCCATCGTGCTGTACAACATTCCCGCCCGTACCGGCAACAAGCTGCTGCCCGAGACCGTGGGCAAGCTGGCCCGGGACGTGGACGTCATCATGGGCGCTAAGGACTCCAGCGGCGACATCGAGAATCTGAAGGCCTACATCCGGGAGACCCGGGATATCGGCAAGGATTTCGCCGTGCTGGCCGGCAACGACGGCAACATCCTGACCTGCCTGAAGGAAGGCGGCGCCGGCGGCATCGCGGGCCGCGCCAACCTGTATCCCAAGACTCTGGCTTCCATTTACAACTACTTTGTGGCGGGCGATCTGGAGAAGGCCCAGGAGGCCCAGGACGCCGTGGCCACGCTGTCCCGGGTGTTCAAGTTCGGCAATCCCAACACCATCATCAAGAGGGCCGTCAACCTGCTGGGCTACCCTGTGGGCGACTGCCGTAAGCCCTTCAACTATCTGTGCGACGAGGGCATCGAGGAACTGAAGGCGGTCCTGAAGGAGAACGAGGAAAGGGGCCTCTGCTGAGCATAGGCTGTCATTCAAGAGTTTTGAGGAGGAGTACATATGAACAAACCCATTCTCGGCATTTCCATGGGTGATCCTTTCGGCAACGGCCCTGAGATCACCGTCAAGGCCCTGGCGGACAAGACCATCTATGACCGCTGCCGTCCCCTGGTGGTGGGCGATGTCAGTTCCATGGAGTATGCCGCCAAGGTGGCCAAGAAGGTCTCCGGCATTGATATGAAGATCCGCCCCATCAAGGCCGTCAGCGAGGCCAACTACGAGTACGGCGTCATCGACGTGTACGATATGAGCATCGTCAAGGCCAGCGACATCCCCGGCGACCCCGAGAATCCCAAGCCCTTCGGCCTGGGTGCCACCGCTCTGGGCGGCGAGGCGGCCTTCCAGTACGTGGTGAAGGTCATTGAGCTGGCCATGGCCGGTGAGATCGACGCCACCATCACCAACGCCCTGAGCAAGGAAGCCATCAACATGGCCGGCCATCATTACTCCGGCCACACCGAGATCTACGCCGACTACACCCACACCAGCAAGTACACCATGATGCTGGCCCACGAGGACCTGCGGGTGGTCCACGTCTCCACCCACGTCTCCCTGCGGGAGGCCTGCGACCGGGTGAAGAAAGACCGGGTGCTGGACGTCATCCGCATCGCCAACGAGGGCTGCAAGGCCATCGGCATCAAGGAGCCCAAGCTGGCCGTGGCCGGCCTGAACCCCCACTGCGGTGAGAACGGCATGTTCGGCACCGAGGAGATCGAGGAGATCCAGCCCGCCATCGACATTGCGCTGGCTGAGGGCATCAACATCGTGGAGAAGAAGCCCACGCCTCCCGATACCGTGTTCTCCAAGGCGCTGGGCGGTTGGTACGACATCGTGGTGGTCATGTACCACGACCAGGGCCACATCCCCCTGAAGGTGGAGGGCTTTGTGTACAACAAGGCCGAGGGCCACTGGGACGCCGTGGCCGGCGTCAATGTGACGCTGGGCCTGCCCATCATCCGCTCCTCCGTGGACCACGGCACCGGCTTCGGTCACGCCGGCGACGGTCACGCCAACGAGCTGAGCCTGGTCAACGCCATGGACTACGGCATCCGCATGGCCAACGCCAAGGCTGAGCAGTAAGAAAGACGTTCAAAAAGAGGGAACTGTTCTATGAAAGTGACTATGACGGAAGCGATCTGCAAGGAGGGCATGGACCTTCTGGAGGGGAAAGCTGACATTTTTGTGGCGCATGACGCCCATCCGCATAACTATCTGGGCCAGCTGAAGGACACCGACGCCTTCATCGTACGTGTGGCTGACAAGGGTGCCATCGACAAGGAGACCATGGAGAGCAGCGACAGCCTGAAGGTCATCGGCCGCACCGGCATCGGCTACGACAGCGTCGATGTGGAGTCCGCCACCAAGCTGGGCATTCCCGTGGTGGTCACCCCCGGCGCCAACAACCGCAGCGTTGCTGAGCACGCCATCACGCTGATGCTGGCCCTCTCCAAGAACATGGTGGAGAGCGATGTGGAGCAGCGCAAGGGCAACTGGAAGATCCGGGACGCCAAGAAGGCCTTTGAGGTGGAGGAGAAGACCTGCCTCATCATCGGCCTGGGCACCATCGGCAAGATCATCGCCCACCTGTGCATCGGCCTGGATATGAAGGTCATCGGCTACGATACCTTCCTTTCCAAGGAGCAGATGGCCGCGCTGGGCGTGGAGAAGTACGACGATAAGTTCGAGGCCCTGAAGGCCGCCGACGTGGTCATCGTCCAGATGCCCCTCATCGAGGGCGTTACCAACAACACCATCGCCAAGGCAGAGCTGGACGCCATGAAGCCCACGGCGCTCCTCATCAACTGCAGCCGGGGCGAGATCGTCAATGAGCCCGACCTGTGCGCGGCCCTGAAGAGCGGCAGCATCGCCGGCGCCGGCCTGGATGTGTTCTGGAACGAGCCTACCCACGTGGACGACGAGATCCTCAGCTGCCCCAATGTGATCGTCAGCCCCCACAGCGCCGCCCAGACCCGGGAGGCCGTCATCAAGATGGCGAAGATGTGCGTGGAAGGCTGCCTGGCCGTGGTGGACGGCAAGAAGTGGCCCTATGTGGCCGACAAGTCCGTTTATGGCCATCCCAAGTGGGCTGGCAAGGAATGGGCTGAGGTATAACCTATGACGGAAGCCGTACAGGCGCTGAAACGGCAGCGCGTTCGGATGATACTGGTCAATCTGGCCTATTTCCTGGTGCTGCTGCTTCTGGGCGTGCTGCTCTTTCTGAAAAACGCCGCCGCAGGCGCGGCCGGCTACCTGCTGGCCGCCGCCTGCCTGGCCGGCTATCTCCTGCTGGTGCGGCCTATGAGCAAGCGGTATGTCAACGCAGTGCGGGCAACGGTCCTTCGGTATGCCGTGTGCGCCGAATTGACCGACTTCGATTATCGGTCAAAAGGCGGCGCTGCCGCGGAGACGGTCCGGGGCTGCGGATTGGTGCCCGCCAGTGCGGATACTTTTATGAGCCGTGAGCACGTCGCCGGAAAATGTGGTACATTGGCGGTGGAGATGGCCGACGTCACCTTCCCCATCATCGAGGATGGGCACAACGCTATGTTCAACGGCGCGTTCGTGCAGTTGGTCTGGCCGGGCGCGGATTTCGCACCGGTCACGGTCAAGGCGGGGGAGACGAGGGACCTGAGCCTGCCCAAGCAGCAGATGGAGCTCGTGGAAGGGCTGGGAGAACTGATCCCGGGAAGTCTTTACCTGAAGGCCGGAGGCGAGACGCTGACATTGCTGCTGCGGGGACGGTTTCTGGGCTTCCGGGTGAACCCGCTGATGCAGATCAGCGAGCAGACGCTGTGCGCCAATCCGTTTCCCGAACTGGGACAGGCCATGCAGCTTGCGCGTCTGATGCGGCTGAAACGATCATAAATGAAAGGAAGGTGCCGCCTATGGAAATCAAAGAGCAGTCCGGCCTGCGGCAGGTATTGGCCACTACACCCATCCCGAAGATGTGCAGGGTACGGCAGATCTTTAAGCGGGACGGTATCGAGGATGTTCCGGCTTACCTGCAAAGCAAACTGGACGATCCAAAGCTGCGTTCCCGGATCAAGCCGGGGATGCGGGTGGTGCTGACCGGCAGCAGCCGGCAGATCGCCAATATGCCGGTCATCCTGCGGGAGCTGGCGCGATTCGTAAAGGAACAGGGCGCGCAGCCCTATATCATCCCGGCCATGGGCAGCCACGGCGGCGCCACGGACGAGGGCCAGCGCCAGATTCTGGAGAGCTACGGCATCACGGAGGAGTTCTGCGGCTGCCCCATCTTTTCCAGTATGGAGACGGTCCGGGTGGGTGAACTGCCCAACGGAGACGAGGTCCGGGTGGACAAGTTCGCCCATGACGCGGACGCGGTCATCGTTGTGGGGCGCATCAAGGCGCACACGGCCTTCCGCGGCCCTTACGAGTCCGGCCTCATCAAAATGATGGCCATCGGCATGGGCAAGCGGGCCGGCGCCGATTCCCTGCACAGCGCGGGCTTCGGCGAAATGGGCGTGCGGCTGCCCCAGTATGCCAAGGTGGTGTTCGACAGCTGCAACATCATCTTCGGCGTGGCGCCTATCGAAAACGAGTTTGACCAGACCTGCCGGATCGAGGTCATCCCCGCGGAGGAGATCTTCGACAAGGAGCCGGACCTGCTGCTGTATGCCAAGAGCCGGCTGCCTCGCCTGCTGATCCCGGAGACGGATGTGCTGGTGGTACGGGAGATCGGCAAAAACTTCTCCGGAAGCGGCATGGACCCCAATGTCACCGGCACGTTCGGAACGCCTTATGCCAGCGGCGGTATCCAGAAGCAGCGCACCGTGGTCCTCGACATTTCGGAGGAGAGCCACGGCAGCTTCATCGGTTTGGGAATGGCGGACACGACTACGAAGCGTGCCTTTGAAAAGCTGGATACCAATGCCACCTACTTCAATATGATCACGTCTACCGTGCTGAAGGTCGGCAAGATCCCCATGGTGCTGGAGGACGACAAGCTGGCCTTGCAGGCGGCGCTGAAGACTCTGACACAGGTCGATAAGGACCATATCCGCATGGTCTATATCAAGAATACCCTGTCCCTGGAGACCATCATGGTGTCTGAAGCGCTGCTGGAGCAGGTAAGACAGCGGGACGACATGGAGATCATGGAGGAGCCCAGAGAACTGCGTTTCGACGAGAACGGAGCGCTTCTGGACTTTGGATGAGACCATGGCAAAAAACGTGAAAGGAGAAGAGAACTTGAAAAACAAGCAATACAAACTGGACATCATTCCCGGCATTGTGATCGCACTGTTTTCCATCGGTTATATGGCCCTGATCCCTTCTATCAAAACATTCACCGGCCTTGGCGCCACGCCCCTGACCAACCACTTCGTCCCCTATCTGTGGGGCGGCTCCCTGCTGGTGCTGGGCCTGTGGATCACGGCAAGAGGCTTCCGCAAGCGCAAGAAGTATCTGGAAGAAGGCGGGACCATCGTTAAGACACCTCTGAAGGATATCCTGATGGAGAAACGGGAAGTGGTTGCCAGCTTTATCTCTCTGACCGTGTATGTGGGTCTGATGGGCCTGGTGGGCTTCGCGCCCATGACCGCTCTGTACGTTTTTGTGCAGATCATGATCCTGACCCCCAGAGAAAAGTGGAAGAAGATCGTGGTGCCCGCCATTATCACCGCTGTGATCAGCGGCGCGGCGCTGTTCTATATCTTCAGATATCTGCTGAACGTGCTGCTGCCCGTGGGCATCCTCAGCGTATTCGGACTGTAAGGAGGGGACAGACGTATGATTTTACAAGGTTTAATGGAAGTCCTCCAGCCAATGACCATCCTGCTGGTGGCTATCGGCACCGCGGTGGGCATCATCTTCGGTTCCATCCCCGGCCTGACCGCCACCATGGCCATCGTCATGTTCCTGCCGGTCACCTATTCCATGTCTGCCTCCGAGGGTATCTCCATGCTGATGGCCCTGTACATCGGCGGCATTTCCGGCGGCTTGATCTCCGCAATCCTGCTGAACATCCCCGGCACGCCCTCTTCTGTGGCCACCTGTTTTGACGGTAAGCCCATGGCGGACAAGGGCGAGGCGGGCAAGGCCCTAGGCACCGGCGTTGTGTTTTCCTTCTTGGGCACGGTCGTGGGTATCGGCCTTCTGGTGGTCCTGTCTCCCGTGCTGTGCGACTTTGCGCTGAAGTTCCAGGCCTATGAGTACTGCGCCTTGGCCGTGTTCTCCCTGTCCATGGTCATCGCCCTGACCGGCCATGACATGCCCAAGGGCCTCGTCAGCGCGGTGCTGGGTGCTCTGCTGGCCACCGTTGGCCTGGCACCCATCGACTCCAAGCCCCGCTTCACCTTCGGCCTGTACCAGCTCAACAACGGCTTTGCGCTGGTGGTCCTCCTGATCGGCCTGTTCGCCATCGCGGAGGTCATGGCCTATGCGGAGTCCGTGCGGAAGAATCAGAACTTCACCATCCGTGGCAACGTGAAGCTCAAGGGCGTCGGCTTTACCTTCAAGGAGTTCATCGGCCAGCTCCGCAACGGCATCGTGTCCGCCCTCATCGGCGTGGGCATCGGCATTCTGCCCGGCATCGGCGGCGGCGTGTCCTGCATGATCTCCTACACCGTTTCCAAAAACACTTCTAAGCGCCGTGAGCTGTACGGCACCGGCATCATGGACGGTGTCGTGGCCTCCGAGGCTGCCAACAACGGCACCATCGGCGGCGCCATGATCCCCCTGCTGGCGCTGGGCATCCCCGGCGACGCCGCCACTGCCATGCTGCTGGGCGGCCTGCAGATCCACAATGTGGCCCCCGGTCCCCTGATCTATGAGAAAAACGGCGTTGTGGTCTACGCCATCTTCTTTGCCATGGTGCTGGCCGCTATCTTCATGATGCTGTTCATGCTGCTGGGTATGCGGTTCTTTATCTCCGTGCTGAAAATCCCCAAGAACTTCCTGCTGCCCGTGGTCGTGGTTCTGTGCGCCATCGGCGCCATCGGCAACGCCAATATGCTGTTCGACACCTATTGCATGGTGGCCTTTGGCCTGATGAGCTATCTGATGGTGAAGTCCAAGATCCCCACGGTCCCCATGATCCTCGGCTTCATTCTGGGCCCCACCTTCGAGCAGAACCTCCGCCGTGTGTCCCAGCTTGCCTCCAGTGACCCCTTCTGGAATCACCCCATTTTCTGCGTATTGATCATTGCCACCGTTTTCGTGGTCATCTTCTCCACCCGTGCCAACCTGAAGGACGCCAAGCGTGCTCAGGAGGCTGAGCTGGCGGAGATGAAGGCCGCGAAGCAGGCCGGCGATGATGAATAAAAATAAAAAGGAAAGAGGAACCTGACATGAAAAGATTTTTTGCCCTGTTTCTGACGCTGGCCATGGTCCTGAGCCTGGCCGCCTGCGGTGGAGAGAAAGAGTCCACTGCTCCCGCCGGGGAAAAGAATGACCCTGCCGCCACCGAGAAGGCTGAGCTCGACTGGCCCAAGAAGACCATCAACATCTACGTGACCCACGGCGCCGGCGGCGACACCGACTACATGGGCCGTCAGCTGGCCACCGCCCTGGAGAGCGTCCTGGGCGTGTCCGTGGTCGTGACCAACGTCACCGGCTCCAACGGCGCCACCTGCATGCAGCAGTACAAGGACGGCGATACCGACGGTTACACCTTCATCGCCACCAACACCGCCGCTCTGAACGGCAACGAGGCCACCGGCATGGTGGACTTCGGCTATGACGCCTTCGAGCCCGTAGCTGTGTACGGCATCCAGTCCGGCGAGAACATCGTGGTTCCCGCTGACGCTCCCTATGAGAGTCTGGACGATCTGATCGAGGCCTCTAAGTCCAACCCCGGCCAGATCAAGTTCGGCATCTCCACTGGCGGCGGCGTGTACATCCAGTCCTGCGTCCTGACCAATCTGGGCGGCGCTCAGTTCAACATCATCGATGTCGGTGACGGCGCTACCCGTCTGACCGCTCTGCTGGGCGGCGAGGTCGACGCCACTTCTCTGCCTTACTCCACCGCGGCTGACTACATTGCCAGCGGCCAGCTGAAGAGCCTGTGCACCTGCCTGTCCAAGGCTCCCGACCTGCTGCCTGACCAGGTTGCCGCCAGCGAGACCATTCCTGAACTGATCATCGATACCGAGTATGTGCTGCTGGCTCCCAAGGGCACTCCCGCTGAGATCGTGGAGGCTATGAACGCCGCCGTTCTGGAGGCCACCGCCACCGACGAGTGGAAGACCATGGTCAACGACTATTGCTTCCAGAATCCCTTCGTCCTGAACGTGGAAGAGACGATTGCCAACCTGAAGGAGCAGCGCGACCTGTTCCAGAGCTTTGTGCCCTTCCTGTAATTCGGAGGAAGATTTGCTGCAAAGAAAAGGGCCTCTGTGCATCAGAGGCCCTTTTCCTTTGAGGGGGCAAGACAGAGCCGGCATACCCGGCTCCGGAGAAATGAAAACGTAAGAGGACTGGGAATATGCTCAAGGATCTTTTGCAGCTGGAGGCCATCATGGTTTTACTGGTGCTGACCGGCATCTGGCTGCGCAGGCGGGGGATCATTACAGACCAGGGACGGGACTGTCTGACAGACGTGCTGATGACGGTGATCCTGCCCTGCAATATATTTCTCTCGTTCAAAACGGACGCGGATATGGAGACGCTCCGCGGCTTTTTGGTCACCATCGCGATCAGCGTGCTGATCATGCTGTTCACCGCGGCGCTGGGAAAGGCGCTGTACCGGCGGAAGGAGGACCACCAGCAGAAGGTGTTCCGCTACGGACTGATCAACTCCAACGCCCTGTTCATCGGCCTTCCCATCATCCAGAGTCTTCTGGGGGATGCCGGCGTTTTGCAGCAGACCATGTACATGATCTTTGTCCGGGTGTTCTCCTGGAGCTACGGACTGTCCCTGTACACCGGTGTGAAATCGGACTGGAAGGCCTCAGCAAAGCGCCTGATGACCAACGCGTGCATGATCGCCGCCGCGCTGGGGCTGGTGATGATGCTGACTGGCTTTCGGCTTCCGGCGTTTTTGGACCGGACCCTGGGATACGCCAGCAATTGCATGATGCTGATCTCCATGCTGCTGATCGGCGTGGTGTTGTCGGAACTGGATTTCCGGCAGCTGCTGTGGAAGGATGTGTGGGGGTTCACGGCGGTCCGGCTGCTGGTGATCCCGGCCATTGTCCTTCTGGGCTGCAGACTGTTCCGGGTGCCGTATATCGTCACGGCCACCTGCACGCTGCTGTCCGGCATGCCCGCCGCCAGCCTGACGGCGGTGCTGGCGGCCCGGTATCACGGAGACGCGGAACTGGGTGCCCTGCTGGTGACGGTGAGCACGATCCTGTCCGCCGTGACGATCCCCATTTGGTTTATGATTTTGCAGTGATCGGGCTGCGGGAATGAGAAAACGGAGGAGAAGCGACGATGATGAGAGAAAACAAGCTGCGCCGCATCCTGCGGGAGGGCAGGACCTCGGTGGCCACCCGCCTGTGGAGCACATGGCCCCTATACACGGAATCTCTGGGCGCCACGGGAAATTTCGATTATATGGAATTCGTGGCGGAGTACGCGCCGTTTTCCCAAGCGGACCTGGAAAATATGGCCCGGGCCGCCGAATTGTACGAGATGAGCTCCATGATCAAAGTGGACTTTCAAAACCGCTTTTATGTGGCGCAGAAGGCGGTGGCCTCCGGCTTCCAGGCCGTCAACTTCGCGGACCATCGGACGGCGCAGGACGTGCGGGATTCTATCAACTCCATCCGCCCGCTGGTGGAGGGGAGCGACGGCTGGTACGGCTGTCCCAACCGCCGTTTTATCAGCAGCCCCAACGGCGTGACCCAGAAGGAGCACATCGCCCGGCTGAACGACATCGTGTTGTGCTTTATGATCGAAAAAAAGGAAGCCGTGGATAACATCGAGGAGATCTGCTCCATCCCGGGGGTGGACATGGTCCAGTTCGGTCCCGCGGACTACTCCATGAGTCTGGGCTGGAATCGGGCGGAGCACGAAGCGGAGTGGAAGGCAGCGGAACGCTATGTGATAGAGACGGCCCTGCGCCACGGTGTGCAGCCCCGCTGCGAGATCAGCACCCCGGACCAGGCCCAGTACTACATCGACCTGGGCGTCCGTCACTTCAGCCTGGGAGACCAGCTGGCCAGGCTGAAATCGTTCTGGAACGAAGAGGGCCGGGAGATGCGCGATATCGCCCGGGCCCTGGAAACTTGACACCGCTCCCTGCAGCGGCAAAATGCCAACAGGCGCGGTCCACATGGGCCGCGCCTGTTGGCATTAAAGAGGAGAGTGGAATCAAGCGGTTGTGCCCAGCCACCAGACGATGAATTCGTCGCTGCCCGTGCCGAACAGCTCACTTTTGGTGGGTTGGCCGGAGGCCGCGGCGATCAGCGCCTCGAAAATTTCCCGGCCCATCTGGTCCAGGCCTTTCTCGCCGTCGATGACCGCACCGGCGTTCAGGTCCATATCGTCTTCCTGGCGCTGGTAAAGAGGCGTGTTGGAAGCGATCTTCAGCGTGGGGAAGTGCTGGGCGCCGTAGCAGGAGCCGCGGCCGGTGGTAAAGGCGCACAGGTTGCAGCCGCCGGCAAACATGGCGGCGGCGGAGACCGGGTCGTAGGAGGGAGAGTTCATGATGACAAGGCCGGGAACTGTAATGGCCTCCGCGTAGCCCACAACGTCGTTCAGCGGCGTGCTGCCCCCCTTTTTGGCGCTGCCCAGGGCTTTTTCCAGCACGTTGGTGATGCCGCCGGCATTGTTGCCCGGCGTGACCTTGCCGCAGATCTGGGAATCCCTGCCCTTGCAGTATTCCAGCCACCAGTTCATCACGTCGATGAGCTTCTGGGCCACTTCGGGAGATCTGGCCCGGCGGGTGAGGGCCCCCTCCATGCCCAGGAGCTCCGTGGGCTCGGTCAGAACGGCGGTGCCGCCGTTTTTCACCAGCAGGTCCATGGCTCTGCCCAAGGCGGGATTTGCGGAGGAGCCGGAGAAGGAGTCAGAGCCGCCGCATTCCAGTCCCACCTTCAGGTGGCTGATGGGCACGCTCTGGCGGCGGCACTGGTCGGCGATGGGGAGCATGGCCTCCACCATGGCGATGCCCTGGGCCACAGTCTTTCTGGAGCCGCCCGCCTCCTGGATGACCAGGCGGCCCAGCATGGGGCCGGGGGTCAGGCCATTTTCTTCCAGGCAGGCGTCAATGTTGTTGGATTCACAGCCCAGAGAGCACAGGACGGCGCCGGCCATGTTGGGGTTTTTGATATGCCCGCCGATCAGCCGGCGCAGGAAGGTCATGGGGTCCCCGGACTTTTCCAGGCCGCAGCCGGAGGAGGTGATCAGCGGCACCACAGCGTCCACATGGGGATAGGCCTTTAAAATATCCTCCGTGAAGTGGCTGGCGATCTTCCGGGCCACGGTGGCGGCGCAGTTGCTGCACACGATGACGGCGATGCAGTTCCGGGTGCCTACCTGGCCGTCGGGGCGCACATAGCCCATGAAGGTGCGGCGCTCAGCCGGCGGAAGGATATCCACCGGGCGGTAGTCCTGGCAAAAATGGTACTCCTCCGATACGGCATCGAAGTGGAAGGTGTCGTTGTGCATGTGGGTGCCGGGCTCCACATCCCGGGAGGCGTAGCCGATGACCGTGTTGTACTTCAGAATGGGCGCGCCTTTGGCGATGGCCCGGGAGGCGATCTTGTGGCCGATGGGGATATCCGTTCGGACGGTGATCCCCTCCTCCGGAATCACCGTCCCGGCGGCGACAGGCTGCCGGGCCACCACGATATTATCCGCCGGATCCAGGCGGATCACAGGACTTTTCTCTGCGGACATCACAGCAGCACCTCACTTGTTTTACATGTACTCCCGCAGCTTTTCGATGTGCGCGTCGATGCGCTTCATCTCATCGGCGGTGATGGGCTCGGTGGGCTGGCAGACCCGCTTGTCCACAAAGCCCAGCTTGCTCATGGCGTATTTGGTGGAAGCGGTCTGGCTCTTGGCCATGGGATAGAGCTTACAGATCTCATCCACGATGGCGCCCCACTTGATGGCGTTCTCGATATCGCCGGCCTTGCCGTACTCATACAGCTTGAGGTGGGCCTTGGGGAACAGCGGCGCCAGGGAGGGGATGTAGCCGTCGGCGCCCATCAGCATGCTGGGCACGGCCAGGTTGGTGGAGCCCTGGTGCACCAGGAAATCGGTGCCCCGGAAGTAGTTCAGCAGCTTGATAAAAGCGGGGAAGTTGCCGGAGGTGTCCTTGACGCCGATGACCTTGTCGATCTTGGAGATATTGATGATGGTTTCGGCGGTCAGGTTCTGGCCGGTGAAGGGAGGAATGTTGTAGATCATCAGATCGGCGCTGGTGTGCTTGCTGATCTCCTCGAAGTGGCGGACCGTCTCCTCCTGGGTGGCGTGGCGGGCGTAGAACACCGGCGTGACCACGGCGGTCTTGCCGCCCATATCCTCCAGACGCTTGATGTTCTCAATGACGCGCTGGGTGCTGGAGTCCATGCAGCCGGCGATCACAGGGACACGGCCGGCGCATTCGTCCAGGGCGATTTTGATGGCCCGGTCCCGCTGCTCCTGGGTCAGGGACATGCACTCGCCGTTGGAGCCGCAGACGAAGATGCCGTGGATGCCGTGCTCAATGCAGTGGTCGATCAGCTGGCGAAGACCTTTTTCGTCGACCTTTTCGTACTCGTCAATGGGGGTAATGATTGGCGGAATGACACCGATGATTTCCTTACTCATAAATATCACAACTCCTTTTTGATAGGCGGCCTTTGGCCGCGGAGGTTCCTGATAGGTGTAGTATACCGCCTGGAGAGAGAAAAGTATTTTCACAAAGCAACGCCTGGTTTGTACTTTTCAACGGTGGCGCGGGGATGGCCGGGCTAAAAGACCCACCAGGAGCGGCAGTCGTGGAAAAGATACGTTTATCGGTGAAAAAGACAAATACAAACGGCGGCAGATTCTGCTATACTGCTTTTGAAAGCAGAAAAATAGCCCCATATTTTCGGATTGAAAAGGGGAGGGGCCGGAAACGGGGAAAACGTCTCTCTTGGACGGAGCCGTTGAAAAATATAAGGAGGAATCACCATGGATTTTGTGAGGAGAGAAGATATCAGAAAAAATGAACTGCCCGGGAGGGTGGTACAAAACGCCGTTGGACGCAGCAGCGCGGTAGCCAGCGAAAAAATGACCGTCAGCTTCTGCCGGTACAGCGCGGAGAGCGGCCCCATGGCCCCCCACAACCACGCGGAGGAATCCGTGGTGGTCCTGGCCTGCAAGGACGCCTTCGTCCGCTGGGGTTCCGGCCCCGACAGCCTGGAGCACACCGTTTCTCTCCGCCCCGGTGACCTGATGCATTTCCCCGAACTGGAGTGGCATGTGTTCGGCTATGAGGAGGGCGGCTTCCTGGACGCCCTGTGCATCTACGGCCAGGTGACGAACATCCGGCCGGAGGAGATCCAGCGGGAACAGAAGTGATCTCAGGGAAGGGGAGAAAGTCGATGCGGAATGTTTCCATCATGCCGGCGGCGCTGGCGGATCAGATCCCGCTGCCGGACCCGGAGCGGGTGGCCCGGGAGCTGGCGGATGCCCGGCGGGGCTTCGGGCGGAAGATCGTGGTACTGGACGACGATCCCACCGGAGTGCAGACGGTCCACGAGGTCCCGGTCTACACGGACTGGCGGCAGGAGACGCTGGCCCGGGGACTGGCCGAGCCGGGAGCTATGTTTTTCGTGCTGACCAATTCCCGTGGCTTTACCGTGGAGGAAACGGAAAAAGCCCACCGGGAGATCGCCGAGCGTCTGGCGGCTGCCTCCCGGGAGACAGGTGTACCGTTTTTGCTGGTCAGCCGGGGAGATTCCACTCTGCGGGGACACTATCCCCTGGAGACAGAGGTGCTGCGGCAGACCCTGGAGCAGCGGCTGCCGGTCCGGTATGACGGCGAGATCATCATGCCCTACTTCAAAGAGGGCGGCCGGCTGACCATCGGCAATGTCCACTATGTGAAGAGCGGCGACCAGCTGGTCCCGGCCGGCATGACGGAGTTCGCCAGAGATACGACGTTCGCCTATTCCGCCTCCGACCTGACGGACTGGTGCGAGGAGCGCACCGGAGGCCGCTGTCCCGCCGACGGGGTGACGGTCATCTCCCTGGAGGAGCTGCGGGGCCTGGCGTACGGGAGCATGCTGCAAAAGATGACGGCGGTGCGGGATTTCGGCAAGATCGTGGTCAACGCCGCCGATGACCGGGACGTGGAGGTCTTCGTCACGGTGCTGCTGCGGGCCATCGCGGCGGGAAAGGAATTCCTGTTCCGCTGCGCGGCAGGTCTGGTGCGGGTCCTGGGAGGCGTGAATCGCCGCCCGCTGCTGACCAGGGCAGAGCTCCGGCCGGAGAAAAGCGGACTGGGCGGCCTGGTGATCGTGGGCTCCCATGTGAAAAAGACCACGGACCAGTTGGAGTGTCTGCTGTCCGCGGGACTGGCCCTGCATCCGGTGTGCTTTGACGTGGAGACCGTCCTGACAGAAGGCGGTTTGGAACGGGAACGTGACCGGGTGCTCCGGGAGGCGGAGGAAGCCATCCGAAACGGAGAGACAGCGGTGGTCTATACCAGCCGCAAAGTGCTGCGGGCGCGGGAGGACAGCGCCCAGGAAAATCTGGACCTCAGCGTGCGCATCTCCCAGGCGCTGACCTCGGTGGCGGCAAAGCTGACGGTCCGGCCGGGCTTCCTGGTGGCCAAGGGCGGCATCACGTCCAGCGACGTGGGCGTTCGGGCCCTGGGCGTGCGCCGGGCCTGGGTTCTGGGCCAGGCGGCCCCCGGCGTGCCGGTGTGGCGCACAGGAGAGGAGAGCAAATTCCCGGGACTGGCCTATGTGATCTTTCCGGGGAATGTGGGCGGCGTGAATACGCTGCGGGATGTGGTGCAGAGAATGATGGAGCCGTGAAAGGAGGCGGCGCGGCATGCGGAATCAGGTGATCGTTCACCGCGTTGTCAAGAATGGCAAGCGAAGCGGGCAGTACATTGAGCCTCACAGCCATGTGTTTTTCCATTACATCTATTCCCTGGGAGGCCATACCCGGGTGACCCTGGAGGAGCAGGTCTATGAAACGGAGCAGGGGAGCCTGGTGCTGATACCCCCGGAAACGGTACACAGCATCACCAGCCTGGATACCTCCTGCTGCCTGGACCTGAAATTTTCCTGCTCGGACGCCCTGGCCGCCCAGATCACCGGCCTGCCCCGCTATCTCCGGGCGGTGGATGATCACGCCAACAGCCTGATCCGCAACATTTTTGAGGAAGCGGTGGGCCAGGAGCGGGACTACGATGAGATCATCAACATCCGGCTGTACGAGTTGCTGATCCTGCTGCTGCGGCAGCAGAGCGGCGGAGAAACGGGCCAGGCCTCGGTGTGCTACTCCGTGAGCGCCCCGGACCACGAGAACATCCGCCAGGCACTGCGGATCGTGGAGGAGGAGCTGGAGACGCCTGTCCGGGTGGCGGACCTGGCGGAGCGGTGCGGATACAGCGAAAACTATTTCCGCCAGGTGTTCCGTGAGAGCGTGGGGATGGCCCCCAACGCCTATATCAACCAGCGGAAGATCTCAAGGGCGAAGGAACTGATGCTCTACTCCGAGCGGAATGTGACGCAGATCGCGGAGCAGCTGGGGTATCAGAGCATCCATTATTTCAGCCGCCTGTTTAAAAAAGTGACCGGCATCACCCCCACGGACTATATCAGCCGGGTCAAGGACAACCGGCCCATCAATGTCATCCATAACGCCAACACCCCCCGGGGAGAGTTTGAGATCCCGGTGCGGGATATGGCGCCGGAGGAATCGGAATGATCCCGCTTCGAGAAGCTCCACATAAAAAAGGCGGCTGCCGTTTGGCAGCCGCCTTGAAATATGCCGGGGGATTACTTGCTGGTTTTCTTGCTCTCCCACTTGGTGACACACAGAGAGCAGGCGATGTCGCCGGTGACGTTCAGGCAGGTACGGCCCATGTCGAACAGGCGGTCCACACCGTAGATGATCATGATCAGGTTCACGTCGATACCCATGGCGGTCAGCACCATGGCCAGCATGATCATGCCGGCGCCGGAGACGCCCGCGGTGCCGATGGAGGCCAGGGTGGCAGTGACGACGATGGTGATCATCTGGCCGATGGTCAGATGCATGCCGGCGCAGGTGGCCAGGAACACGGTGGCCACGCACTGGTAGATGGCGGTGCCGTCCATGTTGATGGTGGAGCCCAAAGGCAGCACGAAGGCGGCGATGTCGTCCTCGGCACCCAGCTCATGAGCGCACTCCTTGGAAACAGGCAGAGTGGCGGCAGAGGAGGTGGAGGTGAAGGCGAACATCATGGCGGCGAAGGCGCCCTTGAAGAACTTCAGGGGGCTCACGTCGGCAAAGACCTTGGCGGAGAAGGAATACACCAGAATAGCGTGGAGGATGTAGGCGATGTAGGCGCACAGCAGCACCAGGGCCAGAGAGCCCAGAATCTGAGCGCCCTGGGTAGCCACCACCCAGGCCATCATGGTGAACACACCGATGGGGCTCAGGCTGATAATGAAGGCCATCAGACGGTTGATGACCTCGTTGAAGGAGGACACGATGTCACGGCACAGCTTGCCCTTCTCGCCGGCAGCCATGATGGCGCCGCCGAAGAACAGGGCGATGACGATGACCTGCAGCATGTTGGCCTTCACAAAGGCATCCCACATATTGCTGGGGAAGATGCCCACCAGGGTGTCCATGAAGTTGGCGCTGGTGGCCTTCTCCCACACGGCACCCTCTTCCAGAGCCAGGGTGGGGAACAGGCCGGCACCGTTGAAGATGTTGGCCATCACCAGACCGATGACACAGGCCACGGCGGTGGTGCACAGGAAGAACGCCACGGTCTTCCAGCCCACAGCGCCCACCTTCTTCATGTCATCCATGGACAGGATGCCGTCGATCATGGAGAACAGCACTACGGGGACCACAATGAACTTCAGCAGGTTGACAAAGATGGTACCAAAGGGTTTCAGGTAATTGGCGGTAAAGTCGGCCGTGCCGGTAAAATAGCAGATCAGGCCGACGATGACGCCCAGGACCAGGGCAAGCAGGATCTGCATGGGGAGACTCATTTTTTTCTTCATACACTCACCTCATAATCAATTTCTCTCTCACACTTTCTCGGCCGGAAGAGCCATTTCCCCAAACAGACACCTCCGGCGCTGCCTTTATTATACCGGGGATCAGGCCGGATGTAAAGAAAAAAAGGAAATCCGTGGCAAAAGTGCCATAGAAAAATACCCAGACAGGCCGATCGGCCTGTCCGGGCGCTGAAGATATAAGGCTTTCAAGGCCGCACACTGTATCCACAGAAGCGGATGGCGGCCCTGGCCAGTTCCTCCGTGGGGTCCACGGTGGGAACGTCCAGTGCCAGGGCCTGAGCGGCCAGGGGCAGCTCCGTGCAGCCCAGGATGAAATGATCCGCGCCCTGGGCGGTGAGGGACCTCACGACGGCTTCCATGTCCGCCCGATAGTTCTCCGGCCCCTTTCCGGCCTTCACACCGTCGTAGATGACCCGCATCAGGGCGTCTTGCTCCGTTTCGTCAGGCAGGAGAAAGGGGACCCCCGCTTTTTTCAGGACTGCCTGATACAGCCCGGCGGATAAAGTGCCTTTGGTTGCCAGTACGGCGGCGGTCCCGCCGGGAAAGCGCTGCCGGCAGCTTGCGGCGGTGGCTTCCAGCATGTTGAGGAAGGGCACTTCTGTCAGGGCCTGGAGCCGGGGCAGGAAGTAGTGGGCAGTGTTGCAGGGCATGACGATGCAGTCCGCGCCGCAGGCCTCCAGCTTTCGGAGAGAGTCCGTCATGGCCGGCAGGGGGTCGGCGCCGCCGGAGAGAATGGCCGCGGTGCGGTCGGGGATGGAGGGGTTGTCATCGATATAGACGCGGATGTGGTCGCTGTCCCGGGCGGCGTCCGTCAGCAGGACGATCTTGCGGAACAGATCCGCCGTGGCCAGGGGCCCCATACCGCCCAGGATTCCGATACTCTTTTTCATAAAGCTCACCTCAGCTCCAGAATTCCGGGAACAGCAGCTCGCTGCCCACCTTGACGGTCAGCAGGATCAGCACGATGATGACGGTAGGGCGGACGATCCTGCTGCCGTTCTTGATGGCCAGGCCGGCGCCGATATAGTGGCCGGCGATGGAAGCCACCGCGGCGATGAGTCCCACACCGATGAGCACCTTGCCGGCCATCAGGGCGGTGATGAGGCTGCCGATGTTGGAGGACAGGTTGATGACCTTCACACCGCCGGCGGCGTGGCGGGTGTCCATCTTGGCCAGCCGGATGAAGATCAGCATCAGGAAGGTGCCGGTGCCGGGACCGTAGTACCCGTCATAGGCGCCGATGACCAGAGCGCCGGCCCAGACGATGGCCGCCTGCTTTTTGAAGTCGATCTCTCCCGGCTCATCAGGCCACTCCCGGTTCCGCAGGGTGACGAAGGCCACGATGGGCAATACTACCAGCAGCAGATATTTCAGCACCTTGTCCGGGGTGTGGAGCTGGAGCCAGGTGCCGCCCATGGAGCCCAGCAGCGCCAGGACGATAGAGGGGGCGAACAGCCGCCAGTTCACATAGCCGTTCTTGATGAACCGGGCAGTGGAGAACACCGTGCCGATGCCGGCGGAGAGCTTGTTGGTGCCCAGGGCGTAATAAGTGGGCAGGCCGGTGAAGGCGATGAGGTAGGTGGGCACGGAGATGATGCCGCCGCCGCCGGCAATGGCGTCCATAAAGGACGCCAGGAACACGCCCGCGCAGATCAGCAATACCACCCACAGGGCGAAGCCGTCCACCCGCACGTCAGTAAACAGGGAGATAAAGCCGCTTGTCATTGAGAGATCCTCCTGATACGGTCACACAAAATCTCTTTTATTTTAACAGGCGGCGGCGTCAAAATCAATAGCGCCCCCGGGGAACCGGGCGAATACAGGAGAACCCTGGGGAATTTATAAAAATTTGAAAAAATATTGGCGGGGGTTGCCAAAGATGCACAGAAAATATGGTGATAATGGCGAAGAATACGGCAATTTCCACTAAATTATGAATCCGTTTTTCGACAGGACCGTTCTTGACGGTATTTTCCGCAGGAAGTATAATAAGATTGCAAAAAACTGAAAGAGAGAAAAAGAAAAATCTGAAACGCACCCGCCGTTTTTGCTGGGCGGGGAGAGGAGCTGCTACCATGGCAAAAAACGAAGAGATGAAGCGCTTCCATGAGGGAACCCTCACGGATGGCTGGCACTGGTTTGGCGCCCACCCAACGGAAAAACGCGGAAAAGCGGGCTGGACCTTCCGGGTCTGGGCTCCCCATGCCGCAAGTGTTTCCGTGGTGGGCGATTTTAATCAGTGGGACACGGCGGCGCATCCCATGACCCGCAAGGGCGAGATCTGGGAGTGCTTCATCCCGGGCCTTTCCGATTATACGGCGTACAAGTACGCCGTCCGGGGCACGGACGGCCGGGACCGGATGAAGGCGGACCCCTACGGCTTCCACACGGAGACCCGCCCCGCCACCGCCAGCAAGCTGTATGACATCGGCGGCTTCCGGTGGAGCGACGGCGCCTTTCGGGAAAAACAGCGGAAGCATCCGGTATACGATTCCCCGCTGAACATTTACGAGGTCCATCTGGGCTCCTGGAAAAAGCGGGACAACGGAGATTTCATTGATTACAAGGACTTGGCCAGGGATCTGGCCGCCTATGTGAAGGACATGGGCTATACCGCCATCGAGCTGCTGCCGGTGACGGAGCACCCCCTGGATGATTCCTGGGGCTATCAGTGTACGGGGTATTTCGCCCCCACCTCCCGGTTCGGCACCCCCAAGGATTTCATGTGGTTTGTCAACCACATGCACAAAAACGGAATCTCCGTCATCCTGGACTGGGTGCCCGCCCACTTCTGCAAGGACGCCCAGGGCCTGTACGAGTTTGACGGCACCTGCTGTTATGAATACAGCGACCCCAACAAGTGGGAGCATGCCGGCTGGGGCACTCGGGTCTTCGACTACGGCCGGCCGGAGGTGAAGAGCTTCCTGCTGTCCTCCGCCCGCTTCTGGCTGGAGGAATACCACATCGACGGCTTGCGGGTGGACGCCGTAGCGTCCATGCTGTATCTGGACTATGACCGCCAGGGCGGCGCCTGGACCCCCAACAAATACGGCGGACACGAGAACCTGGAGGCCATCGACTTCCTGCGGGAGCTGAACGCCATGGCCTTCTCCGTCAATCCCGGCGTGCTGATGGTGGCGGAGGAGTCCACCGCCTGGCCCCTGGTGACCCGGCCCGCCGACGTGGGCGGCCTGGGCTTCAACCTGAAGTGGAACATGGGCTGGATGAACGACATGTGCCACTACCTGAAGATGGACCCCTGGTTCCGCCAGGACCACCACCGGGATATCACCTTCTCCATGATGTACGCCTTTTCGGAGAACTACGTGCTGCCCATCTCCCACGACGAGGTGGTCCACATGAAGGGCTCCGTGGTGGGGAAGATGCCCGGCGACTACGTGAACCAGTTGCGCTGCACCCGCGGATTCTACGCCTACCTGCTGGCTCACCCCGGTAAGAAGCTGCTGTTCATGGGCGCGGAGCTGGGCCAGTGGCACGAGTGGGATTCGGACAACCAGCTGGACTGGTATCTGCTGGACAAGCCGGACAACCAGAAGCTCCACCGGTTCTTCAAGGAGATCAACGCTTTCTACAAAAAGGAAAAAGCCCTCTGGGAGATCGACTTCAGCTGGGAGGGCTTCGAGTGGCTGGTGCCGGACGACAACCACAACAATGTGGTGGTCTTCCTGCGCAAGGACAAGAAGGGCCGCGACCTGATGTGCGCGGTGAACTTCTCGCCCAATACATATGTGGATTACCGGATCGGCGTGCCGAACCACAGACGGTACGTGCCGGTGTTCAATACCGACGACCCGGCATACGGCGGCGACGGCTTCGGCGACACCGAGCCCGTGAAGGTGGAGGCCATCCCCTCCCACGGCAAGGAGTACTCCGCGGCCATCCGTATCCCGTCCTTCGGCGCGGTATTCCTGAGGGGCGAGGGGACCCTCCCCAAGCCCAGAAGAAAAAAAGAGGCAAAGGAGCTGGAAAAACCATGAAGAAAGAGTGCATCGCCATGCTGCTGGCCGGCGGCCAGGGCAGCCGGCTGTACGTCCTGACAGGGGACATGGCGAAGCCCGCCGTGCCCTTCGGCGGCAAGTACCGTATCATTGACTTCCCCCTTTCCAACTGCACCAATTCCGGCATTGATACCGTGGGTGTCCTGACCCAGTACCGTCCGCTGGAGCTGAACAGCTACATCGGCAGCGGCCAGCCCTGGGACCTGGACGGTTCCACCGGCGGCGTCCATATCCTGCCCCCCTATCAGGGCAGCAAGGGCGGCACCTGGTACAAGGGCACCGCCAACGCCATCTACCAGAATATCGGCTTCATCGACCTGTATGACCCCGAGTACGTGGTGATCCTCTCCGGTGACCACATTTATAAGATGGACTACTCCAAGATGGTCAAGCGCCACGAGGAGGCAAACGCCGCCTGCACCATCTCCGTCATGGAGGTGCCCTGGGACGAGGCCTCCCGCTTCGGCATCATGAGCGTGGACGGCGACGATATGATCACCGAATTCGCCGAAAAACCCAAGGAACCCAAGAGCAACCTGGCCTCCATGGGCATCTACGTGTTCTCCTGGCAGGCCCTGCGGAAGTACCTGACCGAGGATGAGGCCAATCCCGACTCCGAAAACGACTTCGGCAAGAACGTCATCCCCGCCATGCTGAATAACGGCGAGCGGATGGCCGCCTATCGGTTCGACGGCTATTGGAAGGACGTGGGCACCCTGGTCTCCCTGTGGGATGCCAACATGGACATGCTCTCTCCCGAGTCCGGCCTGGACCTGACCGATGAATCCTGGCCCATCTACGCCCGCTCCGTCAACGCACCCCCCACCTTCCTGGGGCGGAACGCCAAGGTGACCCACAGCGCGTTCAACCGCGGCAGTGACATCGACGGTGTGGTGGAAAACTCCGTCCTGTCTCCCAACGTGGTGGTGAGCGAGGGCGCCCGGGTCAGCTATTCCGTGCTGCTGCCCGGCACTGTGGTGGAGCCCGGCGCCGTGGTGGAATACGCCATCCTGGGCGAGGGCTGCCGCATCGGCCGTGACTGCCGCGTGGGCGGCACGCCGGAGGCCACGGCCCCGGCTCCCTGGGGCCTGACGGTCCTGGCTCCCGGCTGCGTCCTGGAGGACGGCAAGCGGGTGGCTCCCGGCATTATGCTGAACCGCAACGGTGAGGAGGTGTCCAAATGAACGGCATGCATGGCATTATCTTTTCTTATGAAAAGCGCAACGACCTGCGGGAGCTGGGCGAGATCCGCTCCTCCGCGTCCATCCCCTTCGGCGGCCGCTACCGGGCGGTGGACTTCGCCCTGTCCAACCTGGTGAACGCCGGTGTCACCGATGTGGGCGTGGTGCTCCATGGCCGGTATCAGAGCATGCTGGACCACCTGGGCACCGGCAAGGTCTGGGACCTGAGCCGCAAGCGGGGCGGCCTGCGGATGCTGCCTCCCTTCAACTACCAGGAAAACTGGGGCGTGATGCCCTTCCGGGGCAAGATCGAGGCTCTGGCGGGTGTCCGAACCTATCTGGACGAGATCCGGCAGGACTATGTGGCCCTGATGGACGGCGACCTGGTGGTGAACCTGCCCATGACCGACATCTATGAAAGCCATGTCAAGTCCGGCGCGGACATCACGGTGGTCTGCGGCAACGACAGCTTCGCCACCGACAACGGCACGTACTTCGAGATGAACCGCGAGGGCCGTGTCACCGATGTGCTGTATAATCTTCACACGCCCCGGGGCTACCGGGGGCTGGAGGTCTACATTCTCTCCAAGAAGCTCCTGTGCGAGATCGTGGACGAGTGCACCGCCAAGGACCAGTTCAGCTGGCGGAAGGCGCTGCAGATGCGAAAGGACACCCTGTACCTGCGCAGCTACATCTGGGGCGGCTTCGCGGCCCAGATCCGCTCCGTCCAGGAGTACTATGACCGCAGCATGCAGCTGCTGGACCCCGCCATCCGGGCGGAGTTGTTCACCCCGGAGCGGCCCATCCGGGCCAAGGGCGCGGATAAGCCCTCCACCTACATCGGCCCCAACGGTGTGTGCCTGAACTCTTTGGTGGCCGATGGCTGCCGGATCGAGGGCACTGTGGAGAACTCCATCCTGTTCCCCGGCGTCGTGGTGGAGGCCGGCGCGGCGGTCCGCAACTGCGTCCTGTTCAAGGAGGTCATCGTCCGCCGCGACGCGGAGATGGCCCACATCATCGCCGACAAGGACGTGGAGGTCCTGGAGGGCCGGACTCTGATGGGTCACTCCAGCTATCCCATCGTCCTGGAGAAAGGCAGCGTCGTTTGATCCTGTGAAAGAGGGGGGACGCCAGTCCCCCCTTTTTAATAGAGCCGACCGGGTGAAACGACCCGGCGCGGCATTGGCAACGGCCTTCCCCAAAGGAGGAAGGCAGGAAAGGAGTTTGTTTTATGAAGATCTTGTACGCAACCAGTGAGGCGGTCCCTTTTTGTAAGACCGGCGGCCTGGCGGACGTGGCCGGCTCTCTGCCCCCGGCTCTGGCCCGGGAGGGCGCCGAGGTGGCGGTGATCCTGCCCCTGTATCAGCGGGTGCGGGAGAAGTTCGGCGGCCAGCTGAAATTTGAGTGCTACGACTACGTGGACCTGGCTTGGCGCCACAGTTACTGCGGCCTGTTCTCCCTGGAGCAGGACGGTGTCACCTGGTACTTCCTGGACAATGAGCAGTATTTCAACCGTCCCGACCTGTATGGCTACATGGACGACGGCGAGCGGTTCGGCTTCTTCTCCCGGGCCATCGTGCGGATGCTGCCCCACCTGAAGTTCTGGCCGGAGGTCATCCACTGCAACGACTGGCAGACCGCCCTGGTGCCCATCTACCTGAAGGATGACGGCGTCCGGGAGGACCGCTATCGGGGCATCAAGACCACCCTGACCATCCACAACGTGGAGTACCAGGGCCACTACGGCAAGGACACCCTGGGTGACCTGTTCGGCCTGGACCACGGCTGGGCCGAGGACGGCACCATTATGATGGACGGCGATGTGAACCTCCTCAAGGGCGCCATTCTGTGCGCCGACGCGGTGAACGCCGTGTCTCCCACCTACGCCAGCGAGCTGAAGCTGGCCTACTTCGCCCACCGGCTGGAGGGCATCCTGAGCAAGTGCGGCTACAAGCTCTCCGGCGTCCTCAACGGCATCGACATGGACCGCTACAACCCCGCCACCGACAGCCACATCGCCACCAACTTCTCCCTGGAGGACCTGTCCGGCAAGAACGCTGACAAGGCGGCGCTGCAGCGGATGATGGGCCTGCGGGAGGAGCCCTGTGTGCCCATTGTGGGCATTGTCAGCCGTCTTGTTTCCCACAAGGGTTTGGACTTGATTTGTGAGGTTCTTCATGATATGATGGAGCTCCCGTTGCAGCTGGTAGTGCTTGGCAAGGGTGATCGGAAGTACGAGGAGTTCTTCCACTGGGCCTCTCAGCAGTACCCCGGCCGGATGGCGGTGCGCCTGGATTACAACGAGGACCTGTCCATGGCCATCTATGCCGGCGCGGACCTGTTCCTGATGCCCTCCAAGAGCGAACCCTGCGGCCTGAGCCAGATGATCGCCATGCGCTACGGCACGGTGCCCATCGTCCGGGAGACCGGCGGCCTGAAGGACACCGTCCAGCCCTACGAGGCCTGGCGTGACGCCGGCAACGGCTTTACCTTCTCCAACTACGCCAGCGGCGACATGCTGTATGTCATCCGGGAGGCCGTGTACCTGTACAAGGATTATCCCGATGCCTTCAGCCGCCTGCGGAAGCGGGCCATGAGCTGCGACTTCAGCTGGGCCCGCAGCGCCAAGGAGTACCTGCGCATCTACGCCAATATCACCGGCCAGACCTGGCCCGTGCCCGCGGCGGAGCCCGCTCCCGTTTTAGAAGAGGCTCCCGCTCCGGCTGAGGAGCCCGCCCCCGCCGTGGAGGAGGTCTCCGTTCCCACGGAGGAAGCCGCTCCCATCGTGGAGGAGGTCCCCGTTCCCGCGGAGGAAGCCGCTCCCATCGTGGAGGAGGCTGCCGCGCCCACCGAGGAGCCCGCACCTGCCGCGGAGGCTCCCGTTCCCGCTGTGGAGGAGCCGGTGAAGAAGACGCCCCGGAAGACCGCCGCCAAGAAGCCCGCGGCCAAAAAGACCGCCGCCGCTCCGAAGAAAAAAACCGCGGCTAAAAAGACTGCCGCTAAAAAAGAATCTGTAAAGAAAGAGACCACAAAGAAAGGGCCCGCCGCAAAGACTCCCAAGGAGGATTCGGCGGAGTAAGGAAAGCACATGACACCATTTACCACGAAAACACTGGAAGAAGCATTGACCGCCAAGCTCATGCTGAACTTCGGCAAGACGCCGGAGGAGGCCACCGACCAGGAGATGATGAAGGCCTGCGCCCTGGTGCTCCGGGACGTAATGGCCATCCGGGGCGTGGAGACCAACAAGCAGACCCGCCGGGAGCAGAAGAAGCAGGTCCACTACCTGTCTCTGGAGTTCCTGATGGGCCGCAGCCTGATGAAGAACGCCTATAACCTCCAGGTCCTGCCCCAGCTGCGGGAGGCCCTGGAGCACATGGGCTTCAAGGCTGCCGACATCTTTGAGATCGAGCCCGACGCGGGCCTGGGCAACGGCGGCCTGGGCCGCCTGGCCGCCTGCTATCTGGACTCCATGACCACCCTGGAGATCCCCGCCACTGGCTACTCCATCTGCTATGAGCTGGGCATCTTCAAGCAGAAGATCGTGGAGGGCCAGCAGGTGGAGCTGCCCGACGACTGGAAGGGCCTGGGCTCCGCCTGGCTGCTGCCCAAGCCCGAGGAGGCCCAGGAGGTCCACTTCGGCGGCACCCTCCGGGAATTCTGGGCCGACGGCCATCTCCACACCGTCAACGAGAACGCCACCACGGTGCTGGCTGTCCCCTGCGACATGGTGGTGGCCGGCTACGACACCAACCATGTCAACACCCTGCGGTTGTGGGACGCCCGCTCCACCAAGCCGGTGGATATGTCCCTGTTCTCCCGGGGCGAGTATCTGAAGGCCGCCGAGGAGGAGGCCATGGCGGAGACCATCGCCAAGATCCTGTACCCCGAGGACAACCACTACGAGGGCAAGTCCCTGCGCCTCAAGCAGCAGTATTTCTTTGTGTCCGCCACGGTCCAGTCCATCGCCACCAAGCACTTGGCCACCTACGGCACCCTGAAGAACTTCCACGAGAAGAACGTCATCCAGATCAACGACACTCATCCCGCACTGGTGGTGCCGGAGCTGATGCGCATCTTCATTGATGAGGCCGGCATGAACTGGGACGAGGCCTGGGAAATCACCACCAAGTCCGTGGCCTACACCAACCACACCGTCCTGGCCGAGGCCCTGGAGCGCTGGCCCCAGAGCCTGATGCAGACGCTGCTGCCCCGCATCTGGCAGATCATCCAGGAGATCTCCGCCCGCTGGCAGAAGAAGGTGGAGGATTTCTACCACGACGCCAGCAAGACCCAGAAGATGGCCATCATCTGGGGCGGCGAGGTCCGTATGGCCAACCTGTGCATCGCCGGCGGCATGGCCGTCAACGGCGTCAGCGGCCTTCACTCCGAGATCCTGAAAAAAGACGTGTTTAAGGACGCCTGCGGCATGGAGCCCTGGAAGTTCCAGAATGTCACCAACGGCATCGACCACCGCCGCTGGCTGGGCGAGATCAACCCCGGCCTGGACGGCCTGATTCGGGACCTGTGCGGCGGGGACGATTATCTGATGCACCCTTTGGCCCTGCGGAAGCTGGATGACTACGCCGACGACAAGGCGGTGCTGGAGCGCCTGGCGGAGATCAAGCACCAGAACAAGGTGGCTTTCGCCGCCCATGCCAAGCGCAGCCGGGGCGTCATTCTGAACCCCGACGCCATCTTCGATGTGCAGGTAAAGCGGCTCCACGAGTACAAGCGGCAGCTGCTGAATGTGCTGCACATCATCACGTTGTATCAGAAGCTCCAGGACGACCCCAACGCCATCACCCAGCCCCACACCTTCCTGTTTGGCGCCAAGGCGGCGCCGGGCTATGCGGTGGCCAAACGGATCATCCGGCTCATCAACTCCCTGGCGGACCAGATCGACCACGACCCCGCTTGCCGTGACAAGCTGCAGGTGGTGTTCCTGGAGAACTACCGGGTCTCCCTGGCGGAGCAGCTGATGCCCGCCAGCGAGGTCAGCCAGCAGATCTCCACCGCCGGCAAGGAAGCCAGCGGCACCGGCAACATGAAGTTCATGATGAACGGCGCTCTGACTGTCGGCACCCTGGACGGCGCCAACGTGGAGATGCACGACGTGCTGGGCGACGAGAACATGTTCCTCTTCGGACTTCACGCCGACGAGGTGGAACAGCTGAAGCGGGAGGGCTACGTGCCCCAGCGGCTGTACCAGCACGATTCCACCCTGCGCCGCTGCCTGGACGCTTTGCGCACTGGCTTCCGGGACGGCGTCAGCTACGACGACCTGTACCAGCGGCTGCTGTTCGGCGCCGGGGGCAGCCCCGCCGACGAGTATCTGCTGCTGGCGGATTATCAGGCCTACTGCCAGGCGGAGAAGCGGATGGCCCAGACCTACGCCGATCCCATGCAGTGGAACCGTATGAGTCTCCACAACATCGCCCGCAGCGGTATCTTTGCTGCCGACCGGGCTGTGGCGGAGTACGCCGACAACATCTGGCACGTGCCTCACAAGTAAATTATGAAAAAAGTCCAGGCCGCCGGCCTGGACTTTTTCTATACAAAAAAGCACGGACAGGCTGCTTGCCTGCCCGTGCGCTAACGTTCTTTGGTAAGACCCAACAGATAATCTGTGCTGACGCCATAGTACTTGCTCAATGTGATCAAATGGTGGATGGGCAGTTCATTGGCGCCCCGCTCGTACCGTGCGTACATCGTTTGAGAGGTCCCCAGGACCTCAGCGATCTGGGTCTGGGTCTTGTCAGCGTCCTCCCGAAGATCGCGCAAGATGCGCACGTATTCCATCTCGTTCACTTATCATCCCCCGCAATCAGACTATTTGACGATCAGTACGTTAATTGCAACAATAATTTAGCATAAAAATGCGAGCCCGTGGGAACACAATAAACAATTTTACTACAATTTCGTGACAAAAATGATGGAAAAATGTAAAATATTGAATGTTTTCTCATAAATTTACTAAACATCCGGCTTTCCCGTGAAAGAATAGAGCTGAAACGGCCTGGGGAAGACGGGGAAAAGGAATGCTTTACAATAGCCGCTTTTATGCGTATAATATCACTAATATGGAGTTTTACGCACATTTTTTGCTGTGTGGATGAAGAATGAGAAAAAGAGGAATGAACTATGGAATATACGGAAGGTGTCCGGTTCGACAGCCTGAACCTGTCTCCGGAGATCATGCGCGCCATTGAAAAGAGAGACATTGAGGTCTCAACGCCGGTCCAGGCCGGCTGCATCCCCCCCATGATGGAATGGCGGGACGTCATCGCCAAGGCCCCTACCGGCACCGGCAAGACCTTTGCCTACGGCATTCCCATCGTGGAGCATGTGGACCCGGAGGACGAGACCGTCCAGGCGGTGATCCTGGCTCCCACCCGGGAGCTGGCCATCCAGATCACCGATGAGATCCGCCTGCTGTCCACCTTCAAGCCCGGGGTCCGCTCCGTCTGCCTGTATGGCGGCCAGCCCATTGGGAAACAGATCGACAGCCTGAAGAAAAAGCCCCAGATCGTGGTGGCCACGCCCGGCCGCCTCAGCGACCACATGAAGCGCCGCACCGTCCGGGTGGACACCGCCCAGACCGTGGTGCTGGACGAGGCGGATCGGATGCTGGACATGGGCTTTATCCACGACGTCACCCGCCTGCTGGACAAGATGAACAAGCGGAAGAACCTGGGCCTTTTCTCCGCCACCATTTCCCGGGAGGTCATGGACATCGCATGGGTCTACCAGCGGGACGCCGAGGAGGTCACCGTCCGGGAGGACGAGCAGAACAAGCCGGACATCAAGCAGTTCCGGATGGACGTCAGCTACAACGGAAAGGCCGACGCTATTGCCCAGATCCTGGAGGAGACGGGCTTTGACCGCTGCATGTGCTTCTGCAACACCAAGGGCACCACGGAGCGGATCACCAAGTTCCTCCAGATGCGTGGCATCGACGCCGAGTGCATCCACGGCGACATCCCCCAGCGGAAGCGGGAACAGGTGATGGATAAGTTCCGCCAGGGGAAGCTGCGGGTCTTCGTCTCCACCGACGTGGCCGCCCGGGGCATCGATGTGGACGACGTGGACATCGTGTTCAACTGCGACGTGCCTGACGAGAACCAGGACTACGTCCACCGCATCGGCCGCACCGGCCGGGCCAGGCGCCAGGGTGTGGCGGTGAGCCTCATTGCCGACTATCCCTCCAAAATGCGGATCGACGACATCGCCAAGAACACTCGGAACGAGATCGTCCCGGTGAAGTTCGACGAAAACGGAAAACTGGCCATCGCGGAATGAAATCCGCCCCCCGCCGGACCTCCGGCGGGGGGACTTTTTTCCAACGAAACCGATAAAGGGAGCTCTCTGTAATTTGTAATAATTTGTTACTTTTTTCCCGGATGCCTTTACAAGCACCGGGAAATTCTTTATAATGACCCTGTTATGAAGAATTTTGTCGAGCGCCTGTCCGGGCGCCCGTTCCCAAGAGGGGAGAGTTTATGAAAAACTGGAAGCGCCTTTGCGGCCTGCTGTCGGCGGCCGCGCTGTGCCTGGGCCTGCTGGCCGGCTGCGCCGAAGACAGCGCCGCCTTGTCCCTGACGGTGTGCGCCGGAGACGCGCCGAAGAATCTGGACCCCATCTACGCCGTGTCATCGTCGGACCAGACCGTCCTGGAGCACCTGTATGAGAATCTGATGCGGGTGACGACGGATGTCTCCGGCGAGATCACCGTCACCAACGGCGTGGCCAAAAGCGTGGACCAGGAGGAAAACCACGACGGTACTGTGACTTACACCTTCAAGTTCCGGGGGGCTAAGTGGTCGGACGGCCGGGCTGTGAAGGCCGGCGACTTTGTGTATGCCTGGCAGCGGCTGGCGGACCCGGCCAACGGTTCGCCCTACGCCTCCATTTTGTCCATGGTGTCGGGCTACGAGACCGTCCGCGCCACCGGCGACGTGACGGCCCTTCAGGTCACCGCCAAAAACGACACCACCCTGGAGGTGGTGCTGAACGGCCACTATGACTGGTTTTTGACCCAGGTCTGCACCTCCCCGGCCACCATGCCGGTACGCCGGGACGTCATCGAAACATGGGAGGCCGCCAACGCCCCGGCAGAGCAGGAGGCGGACCAGAGGGAAGAAGAGGTCCGGGAGACCGAGCCTCCGACTCCCTGGTGGTCCGATCTGGAAAAGCTGGTGGTCAACGGCCCCTATCAGGTGACCTCCGCCACGGCGGAGTCACTCACTGTCACCGCCCGGGAGAGCTATACCGGCGGCCGGGTAGGTCCCACCGAGCTGACCTTCCGCTATGCCGGGACCGACGAGGAGGCCTGGGCGTTGTATGAGGAGAAAGCCGTGGACTTCGTGGGCTCTCTGCCGGATGAGCAGGTCGCTCTGGCGGCGGAGGACGAGACCTGGGCTCCCGGAACGGAGCTCGGGACCTACACGGTCCTCTTCAACTGCGCCGCCGGTCAGTTCGCCGATCCCCTGGTCCGTCAGTCCTTGGGACTGGCGGTGGACCGAAACGCTCTGGCTGGGGCGGCTGGCGTGACCGCCCGCCCGGCGGAGGGCCTGGTCCCTCCCGGCACGCCGGACGGGGAAGAGGATTTCCGGGATGACGGCGCTCTGCTGGACAACGACCCGGAGCAGTACGACATTCGCTGCGGTCAGGCCAGGGACCTGCTGGACCAGGCGGGCTATGAGAGCGGCGCTGACCTGGGGCCGCTGGAATATATCTACGTGGATAAGGACAGCGCCGCTGCTGTGGCCCAGGCTCTGGCGTACCAGTGGCGGCGGGTGCTGGGTGTGGAGCTGTCCCTTCGGGCCGTGACGCCCGTGGAACTGCGGGATGCCCTCCAAAGCGGTACCTTCACCCTGGCGGCGATGGATCTGGCCGGCGTGGCTGCCGACGCGGAGTGCTTCCTCTCCCTGTGGGAGAGCGGCAGCCCCGAAAACATCATCCACTACGAAAACAGCGCCTACGACACTCTGATCTCCATCATCGCCGGAGCTGACGACGGCACTGCCCGCATGGGCTGTCTCCACGACGCCGAGGAACTTCTCCTGGCGGACATGCCCCTGATCCCCCTGTACACCCGGATCACCGCCTGGAAGCTGCGGGACACCTATACCGGTGTCTGCCGGGACCCCCGCGGCTGGTTCAGCTTCCTGAATGTCTCCCTCTGGACCGCCTGATTTCCTGAAAAGACCGTCTCCCCACCGGGGAGACGGTCTTTTTTCTTTATTACAACTATATATTAAATAATTGTTTACTGCCTGAAAAAATAACTGTTTTAATCGACACTGCCGGAACATGCCTTTATTGATTGTTACGACTATGTTACAAATCATCACGGAATATTGCAATCGGATTTTTGATTTGCTAAAATGCATCATGAACAAAAGAGGAGATTTCCCAGGCAGCCCGGCATAGATACGGACCGGCTAGCCACGGTATGTGTGCCGTGTGGATGGGGATGGCCTCGGATGTTCAAACTCAAATGCCGGGAAGACCCAAAAGCCAAACCCGTGAAGGACGCGCCCCCGCCTGGGGACGCTCTGATTCATTGGGGGGCGGCTGACGGGGCCGAACGGTAAATTTAAAAGGAGGAAACCCAAATGAAGAAGTTCCTTTCTCTGGTTCTGGCTCTGGTGATGGCCATGTCTCTGGTCACCGTCAGCGCCGGCGCCAAGGACTTCACCGACGCCAGCGACATCGAGTATGATGACGCCGTCGCCGTGATGTCCGCCGTGGGCGTCGTCGATGGTTACACCGACGGCTCCTTCAATCCCACCGCCACCCTGACCCGTGGTGCCGCCGCCAAGATCATCTGCAACATGATCCTGGGTCCCACCACCGCCGCTGCTCTGAGCGCTGATTCCGCTCCTTACAGCGACGTCCCCGCCAACCATGTCTTCGCTGGCTACATCTCCTACTGCCAGCAGCAGGGCATCATCTCCGGTTATGCCGACGGTACCTTCCGTCCCGCTGGCACCCTGACCGGCTATGCCTTCATGAAGATGCTGCTGGGCGCTCTGGGCTATGATGCCGACATTGAGGTCTACACCGGCCCCAACTGGTCCATCGCTGTTGCCAAGCGCGCTCTGAACATCGGCCTGGATGACGGCAACGACGAGTTCGTCGGCACCAAGGCTGTCACCCGTGAAGAGGCCTGCCTGTATGCCTTCAACGCTCTGCAGGCTGACATGGTCGAGTACAAGGACAACTCCACCATCAGCATCGGCGATATCGTCATCTCCAACAAGTCCACTGCTACTGTCGTGAACGACAAGAACAGCAACAAGATTTGGAAGGACGACGACGCCACCCAGTTCGCTGAGAAGTACTTCTCCAAGCTGGATGTGGACGAGGACGAGCATGACGACTTCGGCCGCCCCGCCACCGTCTGGAGCTATGACGGCGACGAGATCGGCACCTATGCCAAGGAGCCCGTCCTGACCTACACCGAGGATGTCAAGTACACTGACGTTAACGATGACGTCGATGATGCCGGCTATGAGTTCAACACCGACAAGGATGCTAAAAAGGTCCTGACCATTTACTCCAATGGTAGCCCCAAGCAGGTCCTTGATGGCGCCACGGTTGCCGAGCTGATCGAAAAGACCGACAAGCTGGGCGGCAAGGGCGTCCAGGTCGAGCTGTTCGCCAACAGCAAGGACGTCATCGATACCATCGTCATGGTCTACACCTATGCCGCTGAGATCACCAGCGTTGTGGAAGACGACAAGGACACCAAGCGCAAGGACGAGAGCGCTCTGGAGCTGACCGTTTACATGGACGGCGCTGACTCCAATACCGATACCACCATTGACAAGGATACCGAGGGCTTCGAGGCCATCTATGCCGATGCCGAAGAGGGCGATATCGTTCTGGTGACCCCCAAGGGCGACAAGAATGATGATGACGTCGAGATCCTGACTGTTGCTCTGGCCGAGACCGTTGAGGGCGAAGTCACCTCCGTCAGCGCTGACTGGGTCAAGATCGACGGCGTGAAGTATGAGCTTGCTGCCGAGTACAGCGGCGCCAAGTTCAACGTTAAGGACGAGGGCACCTTCTATCTGTGCAACGGCTATGTGATCCACTATGTGGAGGATGAGGCCGCTGAGGGCCAGTACCTGTTTGTGGTCCGTGGCGGCAAAGATGAGGATAAGTTCGGCAAGGCTACTTACTACGCCGAGGCTGTCTTCACCGACGGCACTTCCGAGACCATCGTGACCAAGAAGGTCGACGGTGAGGAGAAGGAAGTTGGTATGGGTCTGTACGCCTTCAAGTATGACGAGAAGAAGGACACCTACACTCTGACCAGCGTTAAGGGTGCCGATTTGGGCAAGGTCGACATCACCAAGGGCAAGACCTCCATTAAGAATGCCGAGACTGCCAAGTCCGTTGCTACCGTCAACAGCAAGACTGTCTTCGTGAACATCAAGCTGGATGATAAGGCTTTCGATGACGCTACTGTCTATGCTGGCTACAAGAAGGTCTCCACCATGGAGAGCGTTAAGGCTTACGCCGTGATCGACGGCACCGCCGAGTACGTGTTCACCATTGACGGCGAGGCCAAGAACGACAGCGACGACCTGATCTACGTTGCCGGCGAGTCTGTCTCCAAGCGGATCAGCGACAAGGATCTGGGTGACTACTACACCTACAACGCCATCGTGGGCGGCAAGATCGTGGAGATCATGGTCGACGCCGACATGGAGGGCGCCGATAAGCTGAACGGCCTGTATGACAGCGCCAGCATCAACGACGACGAGGTCTACACCAAGCTGCAGGCCAAGGACGTTGACAGCGTGACCGAGTCCGCCGTCAACTTCAAGAAGGCCGCTGACGATGTTGTCACCCTGGAGAAGACCGTGGATGGCAAGACCGTGAAGGTCGCCGCTCTGGCCTACACCAATGATGTGACCGTGTTCGTCATCGACACCGACGGCGACATCGCCACCGGCTCCATCAACCGCAATTACAGCAACGTCGACGTGACTTATGTCACCAACGACGACGACGAGGTCACCTGCTTCTACATCGAGAAGCTGGCCTAATAACCATTAGGTCCTGACCTTTCTGTAACGCAAAAAAGCCCCGCTCCGTTTCGGAGCGGGGCTTTTTCTGTGTGGGTTTATCCGATGGCGAAGTAGCAATAGGTACTGCCGCCGATATTCATTTGGTCGGCCGCCGATGAAGCGCTGGTATACCAGGACAAACTGTTGCCATCCCAGGAGATTGTTAAGTCCAGAAAGCTTCCGCTGCTGGTAAAAGAACCGAAGCCGGGGGATTTGGTTTGCCCCCGGATGAATAGTGTACCGGCTTCCAGTGAATTGGTATTGTCAATGGCGACGATCACCAGTTTGGGCGGAAAGTCGAAGGTCAGGGTATTGGGATTGTCGCTGCCTTTGGTGCCGGTACCCATATAGCTGCCCACGGCGATCCTGGGCACGAGAGCCTGGATCGCCGCCAGGGCGGCGTCCGTTTTCGCGTTGTCGCTGTTGAAATCTGCCCGCAGGATGCGGTCCTCCGCGTCCCACTGGTTCAGTTGATAATTGGTCGTTTGCTGCAAAGTGAGTTCCTCTTTTCCTTTCAGATGGCCCGGTCTGGCCGGGACCGGGCCTGTGGGGGGAGAGCGCGGAGCGGCCCTCCGGGACGTGTTGGCTTGTCTCCCGGGGCTTGCCCTACACTACTTCGTAGCGTAGGGCAAAAGTTGTACGTGCCCGGGCATCCAAAGAGAAAAAAATTTCGCCGCCGTGAGACGGCCTGTGCCCTTCCGCCTCCGGGGACTTGCGGCAGAGCGTGGGCGAGGGTATAATGGGGGAAAAACGAAAGGAGGCTGCCTATGGTCGGCCGTTTCGCGCCCTCGCCCAGCGGGCGCATCCATCTGGGCAACATCCTCTGCTGCCTCCTGGCCTGGCTCAGCGTCCGCCAGCAGGGCGGGGAAGTGGTGCTGCGGATCGAGGACCTGGACAGCGCCCGGTGCCCCCGGCGGTACGCGGACCAGATGGAGGAGGACCTGTGGTGGCTGGGGCTGGACTGGGACCAGGGCCCCGTTGTGGGCGGCCCGGAGGAGTCCTACTACCAGAGTGAGCGGACAGAGCTGTACCAGGCGGCCCTGGAAAAGCTGGAGGAAAAGGGGCTGGTGTACCCCTGCTTCTGCACCCGGGCGGAGCTCCATGCCGCCTCGGCGCCTCACCGGGAGGACGGCCAGGTGGTCTACGCCGGCACCTGCCGCCATCTGACGGCGGCGGAGATCGCCAAAAAGGCGAAGCGCCGGGCACCAGCCCTGCGGCTGCGGGTGCCGGGGGAGACCTGGGGTTTTACCGACGGCCACATGGGACCGTACAGCGAGGACCTGGCCCGGGACTGCGGCGACTTCCTGCTGCGGCGGTCCGACGGGATGTTCGCCTACCAGCTGGCGGTGGTGGTGGACGACGCCGCCATGGGCGTCACCGAGGTGGTCCGGGGCGCTGACCTGCTGGACTCCACACCCAGGCAGCTGTATCTTTATCATCTGCTGGGGCTGACGCCGCCGAAGTTCATCCACTTCCCCCTGCTGCTGGCCCCCGACGGGCGGCGGCTGAGCAAACGGGACGCCGACGCGGGGCTGGAGGTCCTGCGGGACCGTCTGACGGCGGCGGAGGTGCTGGGCAGGCTGGCGTATCTGGCAGGCTTCAACTCTTCGGCGGAGCCCAAGACCGGGGCGCAGCTGCTGGCGGACTTCGACTGGGAGAAGGTGCCCAGAGAGGACATCCGCATCCCGGAGGGACTGTTTTAGACAAAAAAAGACACAGGCTGAAAAGCCTGTGTCTTTTTCAATTGGTCTGGTTTGGGATGGAGACCTCCGGCATCAGCTCCCGGCTGACGATGGTGAGCATCTCCTCCAGCTTGGCGCAGTCCTCCGGCGTGAACCGCCGGTTGGCCCGGGCCACAACCTCTGTGGTGTAGGAGGCGGAGATATTGTAGTAGTCGATATACTTCTGGGTGACCTCCAAGTGGTACTCCCGGCGGTCGTCCAGGGACTGGACCTTTCGGATGTAGCCCTTTTTCACCAGGCTGTTGACCTTATAGGCGGCGTTGGGCGGCGAGATGCGCATGAAGGTGGCGAACTCGTTCACCGTGGGGCTGCCCAGAGCCATGATACTCTCCATGCAGAAGGTCTCCACGGTGGTGAGGCTGGCCTCCCGGTCCTGGAAGCGGCTGAAGATCTCCTGGTAAAAATGCAGCTTGAATTTGGTATATACCTCGTTGAATGCCTGTTCCAGCGTGGTAATCACCCCTTCCCGCGGTTCAAATTTCTCTGCCATCCAGTATAGCAAGTCCGTGGGAAAAAGGCAACCGTTATCCCGCATGGATGGCAAAGGTGAGCTCCGCCGTGCAGGCCACTTCGCCATTGACGGTGGCCCCGCATTGTCCGATACCCACCGGGCCCCGGCGCTTCGTCAGCACGCACTCCATCTCCAGCACGTCGCCGGGAGTGACCATGCGCTTGAAGCGGGCGTTCTTCACGCCGCCGAACAGGGCGATCTTGCCCTTGTTCTCCGGCAGGGAGAGGATGGCGATGGCGCCCACCTGGGCCATGGCCTCCAGGATCAGCACGCCGGGCATGACGTGCTCCTGGGGGAAGTGGCCGCAGAAAAGCTGCTCATTGACGCTGACACACTTGATGCCCTTGGCCCATTGGCCGGGCTCGTAATCGGTGATCCGGTCCACCAGGGCGAAGGGGTAGCGGTGGGGCAGAATCTCGGCGATCTGGTTGGAATTGAGCTGCATGGTCACACCTCCCATTTCTTCAGCAGCAGGCTGCCGTTGTGGCCGCCGAAGCCCAGGGAGTTGCTCATGGCGTACCGGACATCGGCGGCGCGGCCCTGGTTGGGGACCACGTCCAGGTCGCATTCCTCGTCGGGGACCTGGTAGTGGATGGTGGCGGGCAGGAAGCCGTCCCGCAGGCTGAGGGCGGTGAAGATGGCCTCCACGGCGCCGGCGGCGCCCAGCATGTGGCCGGTCATGGACTTGGTGGAGCTCATGGCAAGCTGATAGGCGTGGTCACCGAATACCGTCTTGACGGCGGCGGTCTCACCGGCGTCATTCAGGTGGGTGGAGGTGCCGTGGGCATTGATGTAGCCCACCTCCTCCGGCTTTACGCCGCCGTCCCGCAGGGCCATGGCCATGGCCTTGGCGCCGCCGGCGCCGTCAGGCAGGGGGGCGGTCATGTGGTGGGCGTCGCAGGTGACGCCGTAGCCCACGATCTCGGCCAGAATAGGGGCGCCCCGCTTCAGGGCGTGGTCCAGCTCCTCCAGCAGCAGCATCCCGGCGCCCTCGCCCAGGACAAAGCCGCTGCGCTCCTTGTCGAAGGGGATGGAGGCCCGGCCGGGGTCCGTGCTTTGGCTCAGGGCTTTCATGGAGGAGAAGCCGCCGATGGCCAAAGGGGTAACGGCGGCCTCGGTGCCGCCGCAGAGCATGGCGTCGGCGTAGCCGTCCCGGATATAGTGGAAGGCGTCTCCCACGGCGTTGGTGCCGCCGGCGCAGGCGGTGACGGGGCAGGTGCACATCCCCCGGAAGCCGCTGGTGATGGCCACCTGCCCGGCGGCCATGTTGCAGATGCCCATGGGGATGTAGAAGGGGGACACCCGGTCCCAGCCCTTCTCCTTGCCCTTGTCGTGCTCGCTTTCTGTGACGGACAGGCCGCCGATGCCGCTGGAGATGATGACGCCGCAGCGGTCCAGATCCGCCTGCTGGACGTCGAAGGCCGAACCGGTCAGGGCCTCCTTGGCGCAGGCCACGGCGAACTGGGTAAAGCGGGCCATGTGTTTGGATTCCGATTTGGTCATGTAGTTCACCGGGTCGAAGCCCTTGACCTCGGCGGCCAGCTGGACTTTCATGCCGGTGGGATCGAACTGGGTGATGGGGGCGATGCCGCAGACACCGTTTTTCACGGCCTGCCAGCTCTCGTCCACGGTAAGGCCGATGGGGGTGACGGCCCCCAGACCGGTGATGACGACTCTGCGTCGGTCCATAGTGGTACCTCCTGCAAATGTAAAAGTAAAAGCGGGAAACACGTTTCGCGGAAATTCATTTCCCGCGAAACTCCTCTGCCCGCAGGGGCGACACATCCGCTGTGCGGATGTGAGGGGGTTCAGCGGAGCCGGACCAAAGGTCCGGCGGAGCGTCTAAGGGGGACGCAGTCCCCCTTAGAGTGCTTCACATGCTCATGCCGCCGTCGATGGCAAGCACCTGGCCGGTGATGTAGGCAGCCTCGTCGCTGACCAGGAAGGCCACGGCCCGGGCCACGTCCTCGGCGGCACCCAGGCGCTGCATGGGGATGGAGGCCAGGGTGGCGGTCTTGGCGGACTCCGGCATGGCGGCGGTCATGTCGGTCTCGATGAAGCCGGGGGCCACGGCGTTGACAGTGACATTCCGGGAGGCCAGTTCCTTGGCGAGAGACTTGGTCATACCCACCACACCGGCCTTGCTGGCGGCGTAGTTTACCTGCCCAGCGTTGCCCCGGAGACCCACCACGCTGCTGAGGTTCACGATGCGGCCGTACCGCTGGCGCATCATGGGCCGGGCCACCGCTTTCATGCACAGAAAGGTGCCCCGCAGGTTGGTAGCCACCACCGCGTCGAAGTCCTCTTCCCTCATGGTCAGCAGCAGGCCGTCCCGGGTGATGCCGGCGTTGTTCACCAGAATATCCACCCGGCCGAAGGCTTTGACGGCGGTGTCCACCAGGGCCTTTACCTCGCCGGCGTCCGCCACGTCGCAGCGGACGGCCAGGGCCTTGGCTCCCAGGGCCTCGCAGGCGGCCACGGCGTCGTTGGCGGCACTTTCGTTGCCGGCGTAGCACAGCACCACGTTGGCGCCGCCTTTGGCCAGCTCCAGACACACGGCCCGGCCGATGCCCCGGCTGCCGCCGGTGACGATGGCGGTTTTTCCAGAAAAGTTCATCTGTCGTTCTCCTTCACTATCTGTACCAGGTTCTCCACATCCGCCACGGTCTTCTTCACAAAGCCGCTGAGGGCCTTGCCGGGACCGATCTCCACCAGGGCGTCCAGGCCCAGGCTGGCCATCTTCCGGATGCTGTCCTCCATATAGACACTGCTCTGGACCTGCTTCACCAGCAGCTCCTGGATGGTGACGGAGTCATCCTTCACATCCCCCAGGCAGTTGAAGATCACGGGGATCTGGGGCTGGGCGAAGTCCACGGACTGGAAATGCTTTGCCAGGGCGTCCCCGGCGGGAGCCATCAGGGGCGTGTGGAAGGGTCCGCTGACCTTCAGGGGCAGGCACCGCCGGGCACCGGCCTCCTTCGCCAGGGCGGCGGCCTTCTCCACGGCGGCCTTCTCGCCGCCGATGACCAGCTGGCCGGGGCAGTTGTAGTTGGCAATGACCACGCAGCCGAGCTCCGATGCCTGCGCGCAGGCGGCCTGGAGCGGCGCCCGGTCCAGGCTCAGCACCGCCATCATGGCGGAGGGGCGGCCGGCGGCTGCCTCCTCCATGGCCTTGCCACGGAAGGCCACCAGCTTCACAGCGGTGGCGGCGTCGAAGACGCCGGCGGCGTGGAGGGCGGAGTACTCGCCCAGGGACAGTCCGGCGGCCGCGGCGGGGACCACGCCCTGCTCCTTCAGCACCGCCGTGAGACCGGCGGCGAAGGCCACCATGCAGGGCTGGGTGTACCGGGTCTGGTTCAGGACGCCCTGGCTGTCTCGAAAGGAGACTTCCTTCAGGTCAAAGTCCACCTCGGCGCTGTCCAGAACAGCCCGGAAGGCGGGGAACGCCTCATACAGGTCCGCACCCATCCCCGGGTGCTGGTTGCCCTGTCCGGCGTAAAGAAAACCAAGCTTCATCGTGCGTTTCTCCATTCATCCATGATTTGGTCCATCTGTTCCCGGACGGTGGAAAGGCGGCTGACTTCACCGGCATTGGTACCGCAGAAGAACAGACCATTTTCCCAGTCGCCGTTCCGGGCGTCGATGAGGGCCCGGGAGATGCAGTAGGGGGTGGTCTTGTAATCGCAGGGCACCAGGCACTTGATGCAGCGCTCTGGTTTGGGTTGCGCTCCCGCCTCCACCCGCCGGATGAGGGGGCTCCGCAGAGCCCGTCCGGGCATCCCCACGGGGCTTTGGACGATGGTGATGTCCTCGGGGCGGGCCTCCAACAGCCGCTGCTTGTAGCCGTCGCAGGCGTCGCATTCCTCCGTGGCAATGAACCGGGTGGCGAACTGGGCGCCGGCGGCGCCCTGGTCCGTGTATTGGCGCATCTCGGCGCCGTCCTTCACACCGCCCGCCACAAAGACGGGGATGTCATGGCCGTATTTCTCTTGGAAGGGTGCCACGGCCTCCAGCACCTCCCGCAGGAGGTTGCTGAGGGGCTTGGGGTGTCCCGCCTGGGCCTCCCGGGCCTCCTCCCTGGAAAAGCCCAGGTGGCCGCCCGCCAGGGGACCCTCCAGCACCACGAAATCGGGAACCCGGCCGTAGCGGCGGTCCCACAGCTTGCAGATTAAGGCTGCCGCCCGGCCACCGCTGACGATGGGAGCCAGGGCGGCGTCGCTCCCGGGGACCTCCGCGGCAATGCCCGGCAGGTCGCGGGGCAACCCGGCGCCGCAGACCACGGCGTCCACGCCGGCCCGGAGGGCGGTGCGGACGCTGTCGGCGTACTGGGTGGTGGCCACCATGGCGTTGATGGCTACGAGACCGGCGCCCTTGGCTGCCGCCTTGGCCTGTTTCACCTGGCGCTCCAGGGCACGGAGGTTGGCGCCCCGGGGGTCCCGGGCAAAGTCCGGCTCCAGGAAGCCGCCCACCGCCGTGGAGATGGTGCCCATGCCGCCGCAGGCGGCCACGGCCCCTGCCAGGCGGTCCAGGCTGATGCCGACGCCCATGCCACCCTGGAGAATGGGGAGGGGGAGGAGCTTCCCCCGGATCGTCACTGCCATTCCAGGTTCGTCGCCTCCAGCACGGCACGGCCGCCCTCGTACAGCTCCTGGAAGATCTGCCGCAGGGGCTTGATCTCGTGGACCATACCGGCCACCTGGCCGCTCATGACGCTGCCGTACTCCATGTCGCCCTCCAGCACGGCCCGGCGCAGGCCGCCCAGGGTGACCTTTTCCAGTTCCTCCAGGGAGGCGCCCTGCTTCTCCAGGGTCAGGTACTGCCGGGTCATCTTGTTCTTCAGGCAGCGGACGGGGCCGCCCACGGAGCGGCCGGTGACCACGGTGTCGCTGTCCTTGGCCTTCAGGATGGCCTGCTTGTAGTTGTCGTGGATGGGGCACTCCTCGCTTGCCAGCAGGCAGGTGCCCATCTGGATGCCGCAGGCGCCCAGGGCGAAGGCCGCGGCTACCTGGCGGCCGCTGGCGATGCCGCCGGCGGCGATGACGGGCACGTCCACCGCGTCGATGACCTGGGGCACCAGGGCCATGGTGGTCATTTCGCCCACATGGCCGCCGGACTCCGTGCCCTCGGCGATAATGGCGTCGGCGCCGATGCGCACCAGCCGCTTGGCAAGCACGGCGGCAGCCACCACGGGCATCACCTGGATGCCCGCCTCTTTCCAGGCGGGGATGTACTTGCCGGGGTTGCCTGCGCCGGTGGTGACCACCTTCACGCCCTCCTCCAGGATGATGCGGGCGATGTCGTCGGCGTAGGGGCTCATCAGCATCAAATTGACGCCGAAGGGCTTGTCGGTCAGCTCCTTGGCCCGGCGGATCTCCCGGCGGAGACGGTCGCCGTCCCAGCCGCCGGTGGCGATCATGCCCAGGGCGCCGGCGTTGGAGCATGCGGCGGCGAACTCGCCGGTGGCGATGTTGGCCATGCCGCCCTGGATGAAGGGGAACTCGGTTCCCAGGATCTCGTTCAGTTTTTTCATGCTATTCCCTCACGCGAATTCCATCAGCGCGCCGCCCCAGGTGAGGCCGCCGCCGAAGGCCACCACCAGCATCCGGCTGCCGGGACCGATGCGGCCCTGGTCCTGCAGCTCGCTGAGGACCAGCGGCACGCTGGCGGCGGCGGTGTTGCCGTATTCGCTGATGTTCTTGTAATATTTCTCGGGCGGGACGTGGTATTTTCGCACCGCCAGGTCGATGATGCGGGCGTTGGCCTGGTGGAACACGAAGAAGTCCACATCCTCCACGGTCTTGCCCGCCTTCTCCAGCACCGCGTCGATACAGGCGGGGACTGCCTCCACGGCGAACTTGAAGACCTTTTTGCCATCCATAGCGATGAAGCTCCGCTCACCGGCCTCCAGGCCCGGCAGCCGCAGCAGCTCGTCGTCTCCCTTGGCGCCCAGCACAGCGCTGATAGAGGGCCAGCCCTCCCGGCATTCCACCACCGCCGCTCCGGCGCCGTCGCCGAAGAGGATGCAGGTATTGCGGTCCTCCCAGTTGATGACCCGGCTCAGCTGCTCGGCGCCCACCACCAGGCCGAATTTCCGGGGGGAGGCGTTCAGCAGGCACTCCATGGTGTGGAGGGCGAAAAGGAAACCGGTGCAGGCGGCGTTCAGGTCAAAGCAGGGGATATCCGCGGGCAGCCCCAGGTCCCGCTGCAGTAAGCAGGCGGCGGAGGGGCAGGCGGTGCCCGGCGTGACGGTGGCCACGATGACGGCACCGATCTGGTCCGGCGTGACACCCGCTTTTTCCAGGGCGCTTCTGGCGGCCCACAGGCACAGGTCCGCGTGGCTCTCCGTGACGCAGTGGTGCCGGTGCTGGATGCCGGTGCGGGTGGTGATCCACTCGTCGCTGGTCTCCACGATGTTCGCCAGGTCCTGGTTGGTGACCACCTTTTTCGGGACACAGCGGCCAGTGCCCCTGATTTTGATTCCGTTCATGGGTTCTCCTTCTCGGGAGCAGCCGCTCCCATTTTCCTGAATTTCTGATAACGGGCGGCGACAAGGCTCTTGCCGCTCTCACTGTCCAGCTCTGCCAGATGGCGGCTGATGGCACGGTCCACCTGCCGCAGGGCAATGGCCGGCGCCAGATGGGCGCCGCCCTCGGGCTCGGGGATGATGTCGTCAATGACGCCAAGACGCAGCAGGTCCGGGGCCGTCAGCTTCATCAGATCGCAGGCCTCCTCGTGGCGGCTGGCGTCCTTCCACAAAATGGTGGCGAAGCCCTCCGGGGACAAAATGGCGTATACGGCGTTTTCCAGCATCAGCACCCGGTCTCCAACGCCCAGAGCCAGGGCGCCGCCGCTGTTGCCCTCGCCGGTGATGACGGCGATGACCGGCACGGTCAGCTGGCTCATCTCCATCAGGTTCCGGGCGATGGCCTCGCCCTGGCCCCGTTCCTCGGCCTCCAGGCCGGGATAGGCGCCGGAGGTGTCGATGAAGGTGAAGATGGGGCGGCGGAACTTCTCCGCCTGGCGCATCAGCCGCAGGGCCTTGCGGTAGCCCTCCGGGTTGGGCATCCCAAAGTTGCAATTCAGATTCTCTTCCAGCGTCTTGCCCTTTCGGGTGCCGATGACGGTGACGGGACGGCCGTGGTACAAGGCCACGCCGCCTAAGACAGCGCCGTCCTCTCCGCACAGGCGGTCGCCCTTCTGCTCAAAAAAGTCGGTGAACAGGGCGTCGATATAGTCGGTAATATTGGGCCGCTGGGGGTGGCGAGCAATGGCCACCCGCTGGGCGGCGGTCAGTTCGCTCATTGGCGGCCTCCTTTCTCGTGGAGCCGCAGCAGCCGGGCCAGGGTATCCCGCATCTCGGTGCGGGGCACTACCGCGTCCACGAAGCCGTGCTCCATCTGGAACTCCGAGCGCTGGAAGCCCTCGGGCAGCGTCTCACCGATGGTCTGCTGAATGACCCGGGGACCGGCAAAGCCAATGAGCGCTCCCGGCTCCGCCAGGATGATGTCTCCCAGGGAGGCGAAGCTGGCGGTGACGCCGCCGGTGGTGGGGTCCGTGAGAACGGAGATATACAGCAGCCCCTTCTCAGAGAACCGGGCCAGGGCGGCGCTGGTCTTGGCCATCTGCATCAGGGACAGAATGCCCTCCTGCATCCGGGCGCCGCCGCTGGCGGCAAAGAGGATGAGGGGCAGCTTGTTTTTCGTGGCAAATTCAATGGCCAGGGTAATTTTCTCACCCACGGCGGCGCTCATGGAGCCCATGAGAAAGCGGCTGTCCAGCACGCCCACCACGCAGCGGCGGCCGCCGATGGCGCCGGTGGCGGTGACGGCGGCCTCGGTGAGGCCGGTCTTCCGCTGGCTGCTCTCCAGCTTCGTCCGGTAGCCGGGAAAGGACAGGGGGTCTCCGGCGGGCAGCCGGGGGTGGAGCTCCCGGAAGGAACCGGGGTCCAGGATCGTGCTAAGGCGGTAGTAGGCGCCTAGGGGCCAGTGATAGCCGCACTTGGGACAGACGGACAGCCCCTCCGCCACCGCTTTCCGCTCACTCTCCTGGCCGCAGTGGGGGCAGGAGACCAGCTTGTCGCCGGGAATGTAGTTGTCCCGGATGGCCTTCATGGCCAGCAGCCGGGCCCGGCGTTTGGCAAAGATATCGTTCATGCGTCACCCTCGCTTTCTCGGACCCGGCGGCTGAAGTCCAGCAGGTCCGGCAGGTGCTCGTCCAGGAAGGCCGTGGTGCAGGCGCCCCGGACGAAGATGGGATGGTACAAAATCTGGTAGGAGAGCTCCGCGTTGGTGGGGAAGCCCTCCAGGGCAAACTCCTCCAGGCAGCGGCGCATCTTGCGGATGGCCTCCAGCCGGGTGGGGGCGTGGACCAGGACCTTGGCGGCCATGGAGTCATAATAGGGGGACAGCTGGCATCCGTTGTACAGGCAGGAGTCCACCCGGACCCCGGCGCCGCCGGGGAAGTGGACGAACTCCACCTTGCCGGGGCAGGGGCGGAAGTTCTGGGCCGGGTCCTCGGCGTTGACGCGGCACTCGATGGCGTGGCCTTCCAGGCGCACGTCCTCCTGGGTGATGTCCAGGGACAGCCCGGAAGCGATCCGCAGCTGCTGGCGCACCAGGTCCACGCCGGTGATCAGCTCCGTGACGCCGTGCTCCACCTGGATGCGGGTGTTCATCTCCATGAAGTAGAAATGCTCCCCGTCCGGGTCCAGCAGGAACTCCACGGTGCCGGCGTTCTCATAGCCCACGGCCTTCACCGCCCGGACGGCGGCCTGGCCCATGGCCTCCCGCAGGGCCGGTGTCAGGCACCGGGCGGGGGCTTCCTCGATGAGCTTCTGATTCCGCCGCTGGACGGAGCAGTCCCGGTCACCCAGGTGGATGACGTGGCCCTGGCGGTCCGCCAGCACCTGGAATTCGATGTGCCGGGGCCGAAGCACCAGCTTTTCGAGATACATCTCGTCGCTGCCGAAGCAGGCCTGGGCCTCGGCCTTTGCCTCGGCGTAGGCGGCGGGCAGCACCTCGGCACTGTCGCACCGGCGGATGCCCCGGCCGCCGCCTCCGGCGCTGGCCTTCAGCAGCACAGGGTAGCCCACCCGCTCCGCCGCCGCCAGGGCCTCCTCTACCGAAGAGACGGGGCCGTCGGAGCCGGGGGTCACCGGAACCCCGGCCGCCTTCATCAATCCCCGGGCGGCGGATTTGGACCCGGCCTTGCGGATGGTGTCGCCGGAGGGACCGATGAAGGTGATGCCCTCCGCGGCGCAGGCGTCGGCAAAGTCAGCGTTCTCCGATAAAAAGCCATAGCCGGGGTGGAGGCCGTCGCAGCCGGTGGCCTTGGCCACCGTCAGCAGGGCGTCCCGGTTCAGGTAGCTGTCGGCGGCTTTGGCGGGGCCGATGCACACCGCCTGGGTGGCCAGCTGGACGTGGAGGGCCTCGGCGTCGGCCTCGGAGTAGACGGCCACCGTCTCGATCTCCAGCTCCCGGCAGGCCCGCAGCACCCGCAGCGCGATCTCACCCCGGTTGGCGATCAATACCCGCTTCAGCATGGCTTGTAGCGGAAGAGGGCCTCACCGAAGGCCACCAGGTCGCCGTTGGCCTTCAGCGCCTCCTCAATGACGCAGTCACAGGGGGCCGGCACCTCGCTCATCATCTTCATGGCCTCGATGAGGCACACGGTCTGGCCCTTTTTCACCTTGTCGCCCACAGCGACGAAGGGGGCCTGGTCGGGAGCGGAGGCGGCGTAGTAGGTGCCCACCAGCGGCGCGGAGATGGCGGGCAGCTCCGGCTGGGCGGAAACCGCCGCCCCGGGGACGGAAACAGTGGGAGCGAACGCCGCAGGCATTGCCTGGACAGGAGCGGCCGCCACGGGGGCCTTGGCCAGTTCTATGGTAACATCCTGGGTGGACAGCTTCAGGGAGTGGATGCTGCTGCGCTGGAAGCGGTCCATCAGGTCGTAGATCTCTTGATTGGTCATGGGGATTCCTTTCTCAACAAAAGTTCTCCCGCCGGAGAGCGGCTCTCCGGCGGGTCGACACTCAGTTCTTGTGAGCGGCCAGATAGTTCATGATATCGCCCACGGTCTTCAGACCGGCCACATCGGCGTCGTCGATGGAGATGCCGGCGGCCTCCTCCAGAGCCATCACCAGCTCCACGGAAGCCAGGGAGTCAGCGCCCAGGTCGTCGGTGAGGGAGGCCTCCGGGGTCACCTGCTCCGCCTCGCAGCCCAGGGTCTCCACGATGATGTCACGTACTTTCTCGAATTCCATGTTCGTACTCCTTGTATGTCAAAATATCAATTATTTTAATTAAAATTATTTAACTAAAATAATTTAAGCATATTGTACGCAGGCGGTCCCGGTTTGTCAAGGGGAATTTTGGAGGCAGAGGGACCATTTCCATAAATTTTTGCAAAAGTGCATCAGAAAGGTATTCCTTTTTCACCTGCTTTCCGATATAATTCTCTTATACGCTCTTTACGCAAATTGAACTACGCCAATTTTTTCTGAATGTGTTCGTATCCGGCCCCGCCCGCCTCCGGGGGCGGGGCTCACAAGACAAGGGGGACGACATGAGGATCATCATCGTGGGTACCGGCAAGGTGGGCATGGCTCTGACGCAGCACCTGTCTGTGGAGAACCAGGTCACGGTCATTGACGAGAATCCGCAGCGTATCGATAATATCATCAATATCTACGACGTCATGGGCGTGTGCGGCAACGGCGCCAGCTACGACGTGCAGAAGGAGGCGGAGGTGGACAAGGCCCACCTGCTGATTGCCACCACCTCCAGCGACGAGATCAATATCCTGGCCTGCCTGGTGGCCAAAAAGCTGGGTGTGCAGCACACCATTGCCCGTATCCGAAACCCGGAGTACGAGACCCAGCTGCGGTTCATGCGGGAGGATCTGGGCCTGTCCATGTCCATCAACCCGGAGAAGGCGGCTGCCCGGGAGATCGCCCGGGTGCTGCGGTTCCCCGCCGCCATGAAGCTGGAGTCCTTCTCCAAGGGCCGGCTGGAGCTGGTGGAGTACCGCCTGCCGGAGGATTCCGCCCTCCATGGGATGCAGCTGTCGGACCTGTACCGGAATATCCGTGTCCGGGTGCTGATCTGCGCCGTCTCCCGGAGGGGGGAGACCATCATCCCCTCCGGCGACTTCGTGCTCCAGGCCCGGGACAAGATCTACGTGACCTCCTCCCCCCACCAGCTGGAACAATTCTTCCGCCACCTGGGGGTGTTCCGCAACAGGGCCTCCTCCGTCATGATCGTGGGCGCCAGCAAAATGTGCTACTACCTGGCTTCCGAGCTGATCGAGATGGGGATGAGCGTGAAGATCATCGACCAGAAGGAGCAGCGCTGCGTCCAGATGGGTGAGCGGCTGCCCAAGGCCCTGGTTATCCAGGGCGACGGTACCGACAGCGAACTGCTCCACGAGGAGGGCATCGAGCAGACAGACGCTTTCGTTGCTATCACCGGCATCGACGAGGCCAACATCCTCATGTCCATGTGCGCCGCCAAGCAGGCCGGGAACTGCAAGGTGGTGGCGAAGATCAACCGCCGGGCCCTGGTGGATCTGGTCTCCGACGAGCATATGATCGACAGTGTGGTGTCCGCCGGCTCCGTGACGGCCGAGCTGATCTTACAGTACGTCAAGGCCATGCAGAACGCCTCCGCTTCCCAGGTGAAGACCCTTCACCGCATCGTGGACGAGAAGGTGGAGGCTCTGGAATTCAGCGTTACCGAGGAGATGCCCTTCATTGGCGTGCCGCTGAAGGACCTGAAGCTCCGGGGCGGCATCCTGCTGGCGGGCATCGTCCGGCAGAACGGCGAGATCGTTATCCCCACCGGCGGCGACGCGCTGCGGCTCCACGACGATGTGATCGTGGTGACCACGGACACGACGCTGCAGGACCTGCGGGACATTCTGGAGTAAAGGCGGCGGCGACGTGAATCATCATATGATCGGTTTTGTCATCGGCCGCATCCTGCTGACGGAGGCGGTCCTGCTGGTGCTGCCCATGGCGGTGGCGCTGCTGTACGGAGAAGCGGCCGCCCCGTTCCTGATCCCCATGCTGCTGGTGGCGGTGTGCGGTCTGCTGCTCAGCGCCCGCAAACCCGCCCGTACCTCCCTGTACGCCCGGGACGGTCTGGCGGTGGTGGCGCTGGCGTGGCTCCTCATGTCCCTGTTCGGGGCCATGCCCTTTGTCCTCTCCGGGGACATTCCCCGCTTTGTGGACGCCTTTTTTGAGACCGTCTCCGGCTTCACCACCACCGGTGCCAGCATCCTGACGGAGATCGAGCCTTTGGGCCGGGGCATCCTGTTCTGGCGCAGCTTTACTCACTGGGTAGGCGGCATGGGCGTGCTGGTGTTTGTCATGGCCATCCTGCCCATGACCGACGGCCACGGCATGCACCTGCTGCGGGCGGAGGTGCCCGGCCCCACGGTGGGCAAGCTGGTGAGCCGCATGGGCGACACCGCCAAGATCCTCTACGGCATCTATCTGGCGCTGACGGTCATTGAGATCGTACTCCTGCTGGCAGGCGGGATGCCGCTGTACGACGCCTGCATCCACGCCTTCGGCACCGCCGGCACCGGCGGCTTCAGCTGCCGGAACCTCAGCGTGGGAGCCTATGACAGCGCCTATTTTGATATCGTCATCGGCGTCTTCATGCTGCTGTTCGGCGTCAATTTCAACCTGTACTTCTTCCTGCTGATCCGCCGGTTCCGGGACGTGTTCCGGTCCGAGGAGCTGCGGGCCTATCTGGGCATCGTGGCGGCGGCGGTGGTCGCCATCACTGTGGATATCCTCCACCTGTACGGCTCCTTCGCCTCCAGCCTGCGGTACGCCTTTTTCCAGGTGGCATCCATCATCACCACCACCGGCTTCGCCACAGCGGACTTCAACACCTGGCCCTCCTTTTCCAAGGCGATCCTGGTAACGCTGATGTTCATCGGCGCCTGCGCCGGTTCCACCGGCGGCGGCATTAAGGTGGCCCGGATCATCATTCTGGTGAAGACCTCTCTGGGGGACATGCGGAAGATGCTCCATCCCAACGCCATCGTCACTGTTCGAATGGAGGGCAAGCCCCTGTCTGACAAGCATATCCGCAGTGTTCACCTGTTCATCACGGTGTACCTGCTGGTGTTCACGGTGTCTCTCCTGCTGCTGTCCCTGGAGGGGTTCGACCTCATCACCACCTTCACCGCCCTCACCGCCTGCATCAACAACATCGGTCCCGGTCTGGAAATGGTGGGCCCCATGGGCAACTTCGCCGCCTTTTCGGACTTTTCCAAGCTGCTGCTGTCCTTCAACATGCTGGTGGGCCGGCTGGAGATTTTCCCCATGCTGCTGCTGTTCGCTCCCTCTATCTGGAAGCGGAAGCTGCCGGCCAAAAAGAACTGAATGCCCATCTGATGCCCGCCGGTGAGGTTCTCCGGCGGGCATTGCGCTGTTTCTGGGGGCATTTTCCGGCTCAATCCGCTGGTCCGGCGGCGCTCCGCCCCTTGCCATTCCCGGCGGCCCGTGTTAAAATCGTACATTATAGAGATATCGGAGGGCTTCCTATGGACCGGATCAGTAAGGAAAATTACTACCTGGACATCGCGGAGACCGTGCTGGAGCGGGCCACCTGCCTGCGCCGCGTCTACGGTGCCATCATCGTGAAAAATGACGAGATCATCTCCACCGGCTACAACGGCGCCCCCCGGGGCCGGGCCAACTGCGTGGATATGGGCTACTGCTCCCGGGAGGCCATGAAGGTGCCCCGGGGCGAGCGGTACGAGCTGTGCCGCAGCGTCCACGCCGAGGCCAACGCCATCATCTCCGCCTCCCGGCGGGACATGGTGGGCGGTACCATCTACCTGGTGGGCCGGGACGCCCGGACGGGGGAGCTGCTGAGCGACGCCACCTCCTGCCCCATGTGCCGCCGGATGGTCATTAACTCCGGCTTGAGCCGGGTGGTCATCCGCCGGACGAAGACGGAGTTCGACGTGGTGGATGTCCAGGAGTGGGTGGCGGAGGACGACCTCCTCAGCCCTGTGAACATCATCCCGCCGGACCCGGACCTGCCATAACAGAAAGGAAGTCTCTCAGTTGAAGACAGGACTTGTCACCTTTTATCATATTCATCACTACGGCGCCCTGCTCCAGGCCTATGCCACGGAGCGGGCGGTGGAGGCCCTGGGCAGTGAGTGCGAGATCATCGACTACTACGTGAACCAGGACAACGACCTGTTCCGCAAGCCCACCGGCCTGGGGAGCACCGCTGCCGACGTCCACACCGCCCTGCACTACAAGCCGCTGCGGACCCGCTATGAGCGGTTCGAGGGCTTTGCCAAACAATACCTGAAGATCTCCGGCCACCGGTTCGGGAGCCTGGAGGAACTGCGGGACGCGGAGCTGCCCTACGACCTGATCCTCTCCGGCAGCGACCAGATCTGGAATCCCAAGATCTTTCCCGACGGCCGGTTCGACCCGGTGTTCTTCGGGGCCTTCTCCCAACGGCGGAAGATCGCCTACGCTCCCTCCTTCGGCGTCCCCCGGGTGCCGGAGGGAATGGAGGAAGAACTGCGGGGCTACTTGGAGCAGTTCTCGCATCTGTCCGTCCGGGAGCGGCAGGGCCAGAAGATCGTGGAGGACGTCGCCGGCCGGAATGTGCCGGTGGTGCTGGACCCCACGCTGCTGTTAGACCGGGAGAAGTGGAGCGCCATCGCCCATGAGCCCGGCGAGGACAGGGGCTATATCCTCTGCTACTGCGTCAGCAAGCCCGGCGCTCTGGAGCCCTATATCCGCCGCCTGGCGGAGACCACCGGGTTGCCGGTGGTGCAGCTGTGCGGCACCCGGCAGAAGGTCCACCCCAAGGCCCGGTGCGTCCTGGACGCCGGCCCGGCGGAGTTCCTGGGCCTGTTCCGGGGGGCGTCCTATGTCTGCACCAATTCCTTCCACGGTACCGTGTTCTCCCTCCAGTTCCAGAAGCCCTTCTTCACCGCCGTGGCCCCCAGCGAGCTGGCGGCGCCGGAGAGCTCCCGGACCTTCAGCCTGCTGAGCCGGCTGGGCCTGACGGAGCGGATCATCGGCAAGGGCGACACCGCCGGACTGGAGGATGCCATCGACTGGAGGGCGGTGGAGGAAAAGCTCTCCGCGGCCCGGCAGAGCTCCCTGGATTACCTGAGGGCGGCGTTGAACGACCAGCCCTATGCGGAGGAGGTTCCCGCCCCGGCGGAGGATAAGCCTCACCTGGCGGACCACGGCCGCTGCACCGGCTGCGGCGCCTGCGCCAGCGGCTGCCTCAAGGATGCCATCACCATGGAGCGGGACAAGGAGGGCTTCGCCTATCCCACCATCGACCTGACGGCCTGCGTCCGCTGCGGCCATTGCACCGCCGTCTGCCCGGCTTTGGAGGCCCGGCAGCCCGGCTCCCTGCCGGCGGTGTTCGCCGCCTGGAGCCGGGAGGATGACATCCGGAAGGATTCCACCTCCGGCGGTGTGTTCTCCGTCCTGGCGGAGTATATCCTGGAGAGCGGCGGCGTGGTGTACGGCGCTGCCTTCGACGACAAGCAGCACCTGCGGCACACGTCCTGCTTCCGAAAGGAGGACCTGTGGCGGCTGCGGGGCGCCAAGTACGTCCAGAGCGACCTGGGCCAGACCTACCGGGAGGTGAAAAAGGCCCTGGAGACCCGGCAGGTGCTGTTTACCGGCACCCCCTGCCAGGTGGACGGGCTGTACCGCTACCTGGGCTGCCGGCCGGAAAATCTCACCACTTGCGACCTGGTGTGCCACGGCGTGCCCTCTCCCGGCGTGTGGGAGGACATGGCCCGCTCCATTGAGCGGCGGAAGGGCAAGAGCCTCCAGGCGGTGCGGTTTCGGAACAAGGTCACCGGCTGGCAGGACAGCCACTTCACCACCGTGTTTGACGACGGCACCGTGGATTCCGCGCCGCTGTTTGCCACCGAGTACGGCCGGGCCTTCGGCCGGGCGCTGTTCCTCCGGCCCAGCTGCTACCACTGCGCCTATACCTCCATGACCCGGGTGGGCGATTTCACCCTGGGGGATTTCTGGGGCCTGAAGCCCGACGAGCTGCCGGAGCAGCAGGAGAAGGGCATCAGCCTGCTGCTGGTGAACACCCCCCACGGCAGCCACCTGTTCGACCAGCTGCCCCTGCGCCGCCAGGCCTTTCCGGCGGAGCGGGCCATCGCCGGCAATCCCCGGCTGGCCTCTCCCATCGGCCAGCCCCCGGACCGGACCGCCTTCTTCGCCGCCTACGCCCTGGAGCCCTTTGAGCAGGTGCGGAAGGAGTTCTTCCGCCTGCCGCCGCTGCCGGTGCGGGCCGTGTCCAAGGCCCTGTCGCCGGAGGTCAAGGAGAGGATCCGGAAAAAGCTGCGGTAAGCGTAACATTGTTGCATATGCCATAGATGTCAGGGGCTTCCGCTGGTATCATCAAGTCATCCAAAACAATTATGGGAGGCTGACGATATGAAAAAGTACGAGTGCGAGCCCTGCGGATATATCTATGACGAGGCCGTCGGCGACCCCGACAACGGCGTGGCCCCCGGCACCAAGTGGGAGGACCTGCCCGAGGACTGGGTGTGCCCCATCTGCGGCGTGGGCAAGGAGGAGTTCAAGCCCCTGTAAGACGGCTGAGAACGAAGACCGCAAAAAAGTGCTGGAAAGCGGGAAGCTTTCCAGCACTTTTTCTTTTGCGTTTCAGGCGGCCCGGCGGGGAAGACCGGGGACCTTGTCCATGGCCCGGAGCAACAGAGTGCCCAGCAGGAAGCAGGCGATGGCCTCGCCCAGTCCCACGGTGAAGGCGTTCAAGGCGTAGGCGGGCCAGAAGGCGGCGCCGTCCAGGGTGGCGAAGTAGGCGATCTCGGCGCCCACGATGACAGCGTTGCACACCACCGGCGGCAGGGCCGCCAGCCAGCGGTTCTTCATCTTGGACGTCCAGATGGCCGCCAGCAGGGTGGCCAGGGTACCGAAGATCCAGTCCAGCACGTAGGGGGAACCCAGCAGGTTGGCCAGGAAGCAGCCCACCGCCAGGCCGGGGATGGCCTCGGGGAACAGGAAGGGCAGCAGCGTCATGGCTTCGGCCACACGGAGCTGCACGCCGCCGTACTGGGGGATGGGCAGCAGCAGGGTCAATCCTGCGTAGACGGCGGCGATGATGCCGGCGGTGGCCAGCTGGCGGGTGGTGAATCGGGATTTGGGCATGAAAAAAGACCTCCTTCAGATAGGGTGGAGGTCCAAAACGCGCAGCGAACTGCCCGCGAAAGGCGCGGGCGACCTCCATTTTTTTGTTTAGAGAACGGTCAGCGAGGGCTGCCGAACGAACGCCCGAAACCGGGCGCTTGGACAGGGAGATGGCACCTGTCAAGTTGGGAGTATACCAGAGACCTGGGGAAAAAGCAAGAAAAAAATGAGAGGACGCAAGTCCTCTCATTTCAGCCTGTCGAAAAACCACTGCTTAAAGCAACTGGGTTGCATTTTGCAGG
>CAMCDX010000003.1 GCA_945873695.1 uncultured Clostridia bacterium
AGGTATTGTGAAGGCGTCGAAAAAGTCCGTCGGACTTTTTCGACAGCCTGAGGAAGCACCGGATATCCGGTGCTTCCCGATTTTACACTTATAAGATAATGCAGATGAGGCCGCCGCTGCCCTCGTTGATGATGCGTGTCAGGGTCTCCTGAAGCTTTTTCCGGGCGTCCTCCGGCATTCGCTTCAGCTTGGTCTGAAGGTCGTCGCTGACCAACTCATGGAAGCTGCGGCCGAAGATGTTGGACTGCCAGATCTTGCTGGTGTCCCCCTCGAACTCCTGGAGCAGGTAGTTCACCATGTCCTCGGACTGCTTCTCGTTGCCCACGATGGGCGAGACGGCGGTCTCGATATCCGCCCGGATCATGTGGATGCTGGGCGCGCTGGCCTTCAGGCGGACGCCGTACCGGCCACCCTGCTTCATGATCTCCGGCTCCTCCAGCTTCAGCTCATCGATACCGGGTACCACGATGCCATAGCCCGTCTCCCGGACGTCCTTCAGGGCTCCGGCCACTTTGTCGTACTCCGCCTTTACTGCCGCCAGTTTTGTCAACAGACTCATCAGGTCGCCGTCGTCCGCCACCTCGAAGCCGGACTGCTCCGACAGTGTTCGGTAGAACAGCTCCCGGGGCAGGGTCAGCCGGGCGGAAGCCACACCGGTGCCCAGATCGATGGCGGTGATCTTCGCCTCGCTGATATCCTGGCAGCCTCCCAGGGCGGCGATGACCCCTTCAATCTCCCGGATGTGGTGAAGCTGGGCGGTGCCCTGGCGGATGGCGTCAAACAGGCCGGCTTTGATGGGGTGCTGGTCCGGCAGAGCGTCCACCCAGGGAGGCAGGAACAGATCCAGCTCCTGCATGGGGAACTCATAGAGGACGGCCTTCAAAATGGAGGCCACATCCTCTTCCCCCAGCTCCAGACAGTTCACCGCCATGCAGTTCACCTCGTACCGGGAGGCAATGTCCCTGGCGATGGCTTCCGCCCGGTCACTTTTCGGATCCGCCGAATTCAGCAGGACGATGAAGGGCTTTCCCAGCTCCTGAAGCTCCCGGATGACCCGCTCCTCCGCCTCCAGGTAGTCCTCCCGGGGGATATCGGCGACGCTTCCGTCAGTGGTGATGACGATGCCGATGGTGGAGTGCTCGGCGATGACCTTCCGGGTGCCTACCTCCGCCGCCTCAGTCATGGGGATCTCATGGTCAAACCAGGGGGTGGTGACCATCCGGGGGGCGTCATCCTCGTATTGGCCGATGGCCCCCTTCACCATATAGCCCACACAGTCGATGAGCCGCACGGAGAAAGCGGCGCCGCCCTCCAGCTGGATCTGGGCCGCCTCCTCGGGGACGAATTTGGGCTCCGCCGTCATAATGGTCCGGCCGGAGCCGCTCTGGGGCAGCTCATCCCGGGCCCGCTCTTTCCGATAGACGTTCTCAATGTTGGGGATCACCTGGGTCTCCATAAACCGTTTGATGAAGGTGGACTTGCCGGTCCGCACCGGCCCTACCACACCGATATAGATGTCCCCGGCGGTGCGGGTCGCGATATTCTGATAGATACTGGTATTCATATCATCCCGTCCTTTTTCCCTCCATGATTCTTGTTCCACTCTATGTCCGGGCACCGCAAAGTATGAACGGCCCGTCTTTCTTTGGGCAAAACCCACAAAATCCGATCTTTCCTTTCTCCGGAATTTGGCCGTTTCCCACCTTTACAGTATTAATTTAGCATGGTAAACTGGTAACGAACTAAAAGGAGCGGGACTTCCGCTCTGATTTGGAGGATGAAATGATGAAAAACATGAAGAAGATGTTTGCTCTGCTGCTGACGCTGGCCATGGTGCTGGCCCTGGCCGCCTGCGGTGAAAAGGCTGAGGCCCCCGCCGCCAGTAAGGATCCCGCTCCCGCGGAGGAGCCCGCCAAAACCGTGGTCTACGCCGTGGAGGCCGGCAGCGCCGGCGAGGCGGTGGCCCAGGAGAACGGTTACGAGATCAACTCCGTCGCCGCTCAGGCCGACGCGCTGATGGAAGTCCAGGCCGGTACCTCTGATGCGGCCATCATCGACTCCCTGATGGCCGGCGCCATGGTGGGCGAAGGCACCAGCTATCCCAATCTGAAGGTCACGGACCAGAAGCTGACCGAGGAGCTGTACGGCGTCGGCTGCCGCAAGGGTTCCGATCTGGCCTCTTACATCAACATGGTCTTCGGTGAGGCCTATACCGACGGCTCTCTGGAGGAGATCGCTACCACCTACGGCGTTCAGGAGGCTCTGCTGGAGCAGCCCGCTTCCGAGTTCACTGCCTCTGAGGCTGACAGCGATGTGGCCTACATCCAGGACAAGGGCACGCTGATCGTGGGTATCACCGATTTCGCGCCGATGGACTATCAGGATGCCAGCGGTGAGTGGATCGGCTTCGACGCCGACATGGCCAAGAAGGTGGCTGACTCCCTGGGCGTGGAGATCGAGTTCATCGTCATCGACTGGGACAGCAAGATTATGGAGCTGGACTCCAAGAACATCGACGTGGTGTGGAACGGCATGACTCTGACTGACGCCGTCCTGGAGGCCATGGAGTGCTCCAACGCTTACTGCAACAACGCTCAGGTGGTCGTGACCAAGTAACCCCCTTCCCCCTGCTATACGATTCCCCAAAGGCAGAGAGCGGTCCGCTCTCTGCCTTTGGGCGGCTTTTGAAAACGATTCTGGAGGAGACTCACCTATGTTTTGGACCGTAACCCTGTCGCTGCTCAAGGGTCTTGGCGCCGCTACGCAGCTCTTTTTCCTGACGCTTTTATTCGCCCTGCCCCTGGGCCTGGTTATCGCCTTTGGCTCCATGAACAAATGGCAGCCCTTCCGCTTTCTGCTCTATGGCCAGGAACATCCCGGTTCCGTGACCAGCTGGCTGGCCGGCTGGCGGCCCATCAGCTGGATCACCAACGTGGTGGTCTGGATCATCCGGGGCACACCGCTGATGCTCCAGCTCATCATCATCTTCTACGGCCCCGGCCTGTGGTTTGACAACAACATCTGGGCCTTCAGCAGCGGCCGGATGTTCGCCTGCACGCTGGCCTTCGTCATCAATTACGCCTGCTACTTCTCTGTCATTTACCGGGGCGGCATCGAGGGCGTCCCCGTGGGCCAGCGGGAGGCCGGTGAGGTCCTGGGCATGACCCGGCGGCAGATCTTTTTCAAGATCACGCTGCTGCAGATGGTCAAACGTGTGGTTCCCCCCATGTCCAATGAGATCATCACCCTGGTGAAGGACACCTCTCTGGCCCGAATCATCGCCATCACCGAGCTCATCAAGGCCGGCGAGGCCTTTATGAAATCCGACGGCATCACCTGGCCGCTGTTCTACACGGCGGTGTATTACCTGCTCTTTGTGGGTATCCTGACGATCCTGTTCAACCGGCTGGAGCGTAAGCTGAGCTATTTCCGTTAAAGGGAGGGTGCGGATATGTCTATTTTGGAAGTCAGTCACATTGAAAAGCATTTCGGCGCCACGCAGGTCCTGACGGATATCAGCTTCTCCCTGGAAAAGGGACAGGCGCTCTCCATCATCGGCTCCTCCGGCAGCGGCAAGACCACCCTGCTGCGGTGCCTGAATTTCCTGGAGACGCCGGACCGGGGCACCATCTCCGTCAACGGCACACCTATCTTCGACGCCGCCGACTCCACGACCAAAAGTGAGGCGGAGATCCGCCAAAAGCGGCTCCACTTCGGTCTGGTGTTCCAGAACTTCAACCTCTTCCCCCAGTACACAGCCCTCCAGAATGTGACGCTTGCCCGGGAGCTGCTGTCCAAGGAGCAGGGCGGCGGCGAGACGAAGGCGGAGATCGAGACGGCCGGCCGTGAGCTGCTGGCCCAGATGGGTCTGGCGGACCGGGCGGACCACTATCCCCACCAGTTGTCCGGCGGACAGCAGCAGCGGGTGGCCATCGCCCGGGCCCTGGCTCTGCAGCCGGATATTCTCTGCTTTGATGAGCCCACCTCCGCCCTGGACCCGGAGTTGACCGGCGAGGTGCTGAAGGTCATCCGCTCTCTGGCGGAGAAAAAGACCACCATGATCATCGTCACCCATGAGATGGCCTTTGCCAGGGATGTGGCGGACCAGGTGATCTTTATGGACGGCGGCGTCATCGTGGAGCAGGGCGACCCCCACCAGGTCATCGACCATCCCCGGGAGGAGCGGACGAAGCAGTTCCTCTCCCGGTACGCGGAAAACTGAGCATATTGTTGTAAAATTCTTTTTGGTCCTTTTTCTTATAAAAAAGCAGAAAAGGAAAGCTGCCGCGGGCGCAAAATCCCGCGGCAGCTTTTTTACCTTTGATCAGAATCCTGACCGCAGGTCCATGACCTGAATCCTGACCAAGAACCTGTGACCATAACCATTACCATAACCATTACCTTTACCTTAACCGAAGAATCCTGCTCTTCAACCAGAATCCTCCTCAGTGCAGTCTCCGAACCGGCCGGGACGTGAAATTTTCAGAACGGCATACAAAAACGTGCAACTTTCGGCGCCTTTCCGGGCAATGGTGAGAAGCCCCTCAGGCCCGCTTCCGGGGGATCAGCAGCAGATGGTCCCGGGGGATGTCTCCTTCCTCTTCCAGCTGATTGGCCGCCAGGATGGCGGGAATGGTGGTGTTGTACTGCTTCGCCAGGTCCCAGGCGCTCTCCTGCCGGCCCATGCAGCGCAGCACCAGACTGGGGGCGCCGGCTTGCTCCTTGGGGCTATCCGGGTCCAGCTTGGCGGAGGTGATGCACACCCGCTTCACCCGGCTGGCAGCCTCCACCCGGAAGTCCACCGGGAATCGGACCTCGATGCCCCGGTCCCCCAGGGCGGCCTGGACCTCCTCGGGACAGACGGCCCAGGCCGTCACCCGGCAGTCCTCCGGCAGCTCCAGCTGGGTCCGGACCTCCACGCACCGCTCGGCCACCAGGGGCACGCCCCCCTCGTCCAGATACAGCACCCGGACGGAGGCGCCGGTCCGCAGCACTGTCATCTCTCCCTCCCGGCTGACGGACACCGGGGCGCAGGACACCGACTGGCTGAGGATGGACTCCGCCACCACGCCGATCTCCAGCACCTCCCGCACCGTCTGCCGCCGGGTCATGGGTTCCCAGAAGCCGGTGAGGGCCAGGGGCGATGCCTCGTAGGTCACGTCGTAGGCTGTGGAGTACAGGTCCTGGAGCAGCGTCAGCTCCTGTTCCTGCCGCAGCATGGCCGTGGCGTGACAGTAGATCGTCACCGCGATCTGGCGGCCCTCCGGGTCATCGCCGTCGATCTGGAAGTCGGACCCGGTGAGCTGCAGCCGCACCGAGGCTCCGACCCCCTCGGCAGCCCCTTCTGTCTCCATGATCTGGGAGAAGGGCAGCTCCCCGGAGGTGGAACAGCAGCGACCGTCCGCCGTACGGTATAGCAGCCCCACTGTGAACACGCCCTTGAACACCAGCTTGCTGCCCACCACCTTCGCCTCCGTCACGGAGGCCGTCACCCGGCTGGTCAGCAACTCGGCGGCTCCCTCCCGGCCCGGGGAGAATTTCAGATCCTCCGTAAAGGTAAAGTCCTTTTCAGTAATGTGGGTCAGCAGGACCGCGTGCTGCTGCTCCCGCCGCTTCTGGATGCGGAGCCGGTCCTCCCCCTCCACATCGGTGCAGACCTGGAGCGGCAGCCGCCGGTACCCGGTGAGCCGGGTCACCAGCTTGCAGTGGGTGAAGACCTTCCGGGGATTCAGCATCCGGGTCTCCAACAGCTCGGCACAGGTCTCCGCCGTCAGAGCGGCGCAGTCGCCCATGCTCCGCCCATCGCTCTCCACGGTGAAGGGAATGGCGAATTCCAGGGTGCGGACGCCGCCCTCTCCTTCCGGGGTGTACAGCACCGACACCCGGACAGTGCCGGACAGCTCCGCCCGTCCCTCCCGCAGCTCCCGGCTGTGGAGGCAGACCATCCCCTCGGTGGTGATGATACGGGCGATATCCGGACAGTAGTCCGGCACGATGGTCTCCGCCGTCTCCTCCTGGGTCAATGTGGTCTCCGCTCCGGTGTCGTAGCCATCGAAGCTGGCCGTTTTCAATTCCAGTTCCATGTTTTGCCCATCCTTTCCCGGCATTTCTGCTCTGATGCCACTGTATGCGATGCCGGGAGCGATTATGTATGGGGGATTCTGAACAGCCGCCGCAGAATGCCCCGCAGGAATCTGGGAGATCGCCATACCACGATGTTCATGAGACCGCCTCCTTTCACCGCCGACAGCAGGCGCAGCCGCACGCGATCAACAGGAAGGCCACCAAAAACAGCAGCGCTCCCACCGGGAAGATCGCCGCGATCAGGATACCAGCCCCCAGCGCCACAGCGCAGACGCCCAGGATCCAACAGCCTCCTCCGCGATGAAACATCCGACCCACGCCCCTTTCTCACTACCAGCATATACGACAGGGCTGTCCGGGGTGCGAAAAAGCCGCCGGACCTTTCGGCCCTGCGGCTGGTGCTTATTTCTTTTTCTCCTGCCAATCCTGAAGGGGCTTCAGCTCCTCGTACAGCCGCAGGTAGCTGTCGTGGCGGCTCTTCTGGATGTCGCCCCGGCGGACGGCCTCCAGTACGGCGCAGCCCTTCTCCTTGGTATGACCGCACCCCACGAACCGGCACTGGTCCAGGTAGGGAGCAAACTCCCGGAAGGTCTCCGGCAGGCGGTGCTTCAGCGCCAGGTTCAGCTCGTCGGTCTCAAAGGAGCTGAAGCCTGGGGAATCCACCACGTCCGCTCCGCAGTCCAGGTGGTACAGCTCCACGTGCCGGGTGGTGTGGCGGCCACGGCCCAGGGCGTCGCTGACGGCGCCCACCTTGATCTGAAACTCCGGGTCCAGGGCGTTGAGGATGCTGGATTTTCCCACGCCGGAGTTACCTGTAAAGGCGGATAGCTTTCCACTAATCAGAGGCTTCAGTTCCTCGATACCCTCTCCTGTCTCAGCGCTGACCCGGAGGGTGGGGAACCCGGCGGCATGGTAAATGCTGTAAAGCTCGTCGGCGCTGTCCAGGTCGCACTTGTTCAGCAGGACGATGACCTCACAGCCCTTCAGGGCGGCGATGGCCGCCACCCGGTCGATGAGATAGGGGTCCGTCCGGGGAATGGCCCCGGAGGCGATGACCACCAGCTGGTCGATATTGGCCACGGCGGGCCGGGCGAAAGCGTTCTTCCGGGGCAGGATGGCCTCCACGAAGCCCTCACCGTTCCCCAACTCCCGGACCTCCACCCTGTCCCCTACCAGTGGGGACAGGCCATCCTTGCGGAACTTGCCCCGGGCCCGGCAGGTCAAAATCTCACTGCCGGTATCCACATAGTAAAAGCCACTGAGGGCCTTTTGGATGCGTCCCTCACTCATAGCTGTCAAAGGTCACTTCCTGGGTGGTGTGCTCCCCGTCCAGATAAATGTCCAGAATGACGGTACCGGTGCCGGTGATCGTCCGCACATAATTCCCCTGGGAGCAGTCCAGTACGTCGTCAAAGATCATATTGCCATCCTGGAACAGCTGGAGATGGACGGTATCCCGGTCCGTAGGCAGAGGAATGGTGATGACCTCCTCATTGCTGCCGGAACCGGAGGAACCGCCGCTTTGAGAGCCGTTGCTGATCTTAAAGTTGATCTTCGTGCCCTCCGGCACCTGACTGTTGGCCTCCGGGTCCTGCTCTACCACGTAGCCCTTGGGCTGACTGCTGTCCACTTCATCCACAGAGCCCATCTCCAGTCCCATGGCGTCTAACTGACTGGTCACCTGATCAATGTGAATGTTGGTGAAGGGAGGTACCTTGACGGGCTGGGGACCTTTACTGACCACGATACGGATGGTGTCGCCCTTCTTCAGGGGTTCTCCCGCCTCCGGGTCTGTGGAGATGATATAGTCCGCCGCCACCTCATCGCTGAACTGACGGTCATCCTCCGGCGCCAGCGTCAGGTTGTACCGCTCAATCAGGGCCTTCATCTCGGTCTTGGCACTGGCAACGGTGTAGGTGCCGGTGATATCCGGCATCACGCCGGTGTCCTCGCCCAGACTGACCGTGACCTTGATCTCCAGGCTGCCGCCTTTCCGCAGCTCACCCTTTTCCGGAGACTGGGCCATGATCTCATCCTTCTTGTATTCATCGCTGAAATCGGAGCCCTCTACGGTGATCTTGAAAATGTCCTTTACCGTATCCAGCTCCTTGGCTTCCTCCACGGTGAGGCCCAGGACACTGGGAACCTCGTAGGTTTCCGAGGGTTTATCAAAGGAAGCGAAGATGGACTTGAACAGGAACACGGCCACCACCACGGCCAACGCCGCGGCCGCGGCGATGAGGGCGGTCTTTCCCTTGTTCTCTTTCCTGGGAGGTTCGTAGTCGTCGTCATAGTCCCGGCGGCGCTCCCGCACCGGATCTCGTTCCCGCTCCCGGACGGCCCGGCCCACGGTACCGTTCCCGGACACCGGGATTGGGCGTGTGGGTTCGTCGGTCTCCTCCGGACGCAGGTCGATGAGGTCGATGTCCAGGGCCACCTCCGGGTTCTTCCGAAAAGCCTCCAGATCGGCGATCATGGCGTCGGCGGAGGGATAGCGCTTGTCCAGCTCCGGGGCCATGGCCTTCATGCAAATCAGCTCCAGCTGCTCCGGAATGTCCGGGCGAATCTCCCTGGGAGCCAGGGGGATAGAACTCAGGTGTTGGATGGCCACGGACACGGCACTATCCCCCTCAAATGGCAGGCGGCCGGTGAGCATCTCATACAACACCACGCCGGCGGAGTAAATGTCGCTGCGGGCGTCGGTGCGGTCCCCTCTCGCCTGCTCCGGCGAGATGTAGTGGACGGAGCCCAGAGCCTCCTGGGTCAGGGTCTGGGCGGAGTTTTCCAGGCACGCGATGCCGAAGTCAGCCACCTTCACGCTGCCGTCCCGGAGTACCATCACGTTCTGGGGCTTGATATCCCGGTGGACGATGCCCCGGCTGTGGGCGTGGCTCAGACCCCGCATGATCTGGGTGATAAAGTGCAGGGACTCCCGCCAGTTCAGTTGGCCACGCTTCTCCATGTACTGCTTCAGCGTGATGCCGTCGATCAGCTCCATGACGATATACTCGGTATCGCCGCCACGGGACACGTCATACACCGACACGATGTTGGGGTGAGACAGCTGGGCGACAGCCTGGGACTCCGCGTTGAAGCGGCGGCGGAAATCCTCGTCCTGGGCCAGGTCCGCTTTTAAGATCTTGATGGCCACCAGACGGTTCAGCCGGTGGCATTTGGCCTTGTAGACTACCGCCATGCCGCCCATGCCGATGCGCTCCAGGATCTCATAGCGGTTGTCCAGCATTTTTCCAATATAGGGATCTGTCATGCCTCTCCCCCCTCTCTTTGCTTCTGCATCAGGACAATGGTGACGTTGTCCGGCGCGCCGTTGCGTTTGGCGATGTCCAGCAGCCGGTCCAGACAGGTGTCCGGTCCGGCGCCGTGGAGGACTTCAAACAGCATCTCCTGGTCTGTGACGGTGTTTACCAGGCCGTCGGTACACAGCAGCAGGTAGTCGCCGGGTTCCATGGGGCAGATGTAGCCGTCGCACAGGGCGGAGATGTCCGGGCCCAGGGCCCGGGTAATGAGATTGCGGTTGGGATGGCGGCGGGCCTCCTCGGCGGTAATGTCTCCCCGGTCCACCATGCTCTCCACCAGGGAGTGGTCCTTGGTGACCCGGGTGATGCCGTCCGGGCTGATATGATAGGCCCGGCTGTCGCCAACGTTGGTGATGACGGCGCCGCCCTCATAACTGACGGCAGACACCAGGGTGGTGCCCATGTTCCGGCAGTCCACCGACTCCCGGGCAGCCTCCCGGATGGCCTTGTTGGCCATGGACACCGCGTAGGCGGACACCTCCCGCAGCTGCTCCGTGGTCATGTCCCGGGTCAGCAGACGCTGGATCTGCTCCAGGAAGGTAGTGACGGCAATGTGGCTGGCTACCTGCCCGCCGGCAGCGCCGCCCATGCCGTCGCAGACTACGCAGACCGTCTGGCCGGTGGCCTCATGCTGGGAAACGCCGAAATCGTCCTGGTTCTCTTTTCGAACAAGGCCGATGTCCGTGACGGCCCAGGTCTTCATTGGGATCATTGGGAACACTCCCCTTTCCGTGCTTCTTCCATGGCCTTCCGGCGGAGCTGGCCGCAGGAGGCGTCGATATCTCCACCCAGGCTCCGCCGCACGGTGGCGGTGAGGCCGTGGGATTCCAGCCGTTTCTGGAACGCCGCGATGCGCTTGGAGGGCTTGAAGGGGCTCTCCACCACGTCATTCAGCGGGATGAGGTTCACGTGGCCCGGCATTCCCTTCAGCTTTTTGGCGATCAGGTCCGCCTGCCAGTCGTGGTCGTTGACGCCGTCGATCATGGCGTACTCAAAGGAGATGCGGCGGCCGGTCTTTTTGAAGTAGTCGTGACAGGCGGCAAACAGGTCCTCCACGTCGTAGGCCCGGTTCACCGGCATGATCCTGGATCGGGTCTCGCTGTCCGGCGCGTGAAGGGACACGGACAGCGTCAATTGCAGTCCCAGGTCCGCCAGCCGCCGGATGCCGGGGATGACGCCGCAGGTCGAGAGGGAGATGTGTCGCATCCCGATATTCATCCCGTCCGGGTGGTTCACCAGCTCCAGGAACTTCAGCACCGTGTCCAGGTTGTCCATGGGCTCTCCAATGCCCATGAGGACGATGTTGCTGATCTCCAGGCCGGAGTCCAGCTGCGTGAACAGCACCTGGTCCAGCATCTCAGAGGGTGTTAAGTCCCGCACCTTGCCAGCAATTGTAGAAGCGCAGAAGGCGCAGCCCATCCGGCAACCCACCTGGGAGGAGATGCACACCGTGTTGCCGTGGTGATAGCGCATGAGGACGGTCTCGATGCAGTTGCCGTCTCTCAGCTCCCACAGGTACTTGACCGTGCCGTCCTGCCGGGAGACCTGCTTTCGGGCCACCTGGGGGGCGGTGATGTAGTATTCGGTTTTCAGCTTGTCCCGCAGGGCCTTGGGCAGGTTGGTCATGTCGTCAAAGGACGTGGCTCCCTTGTGGAGCCATGTGAACACCTGCTTGCCCCGGAAGGCCGGCTGGCCCAGAGCTTCCAGGGCCTCCGTCATCTCCCGGAGGGACATGGATTTCAAATCAGTCATAGGGTCCCTTTCATGCGCGCCGCTCCATGCGGCAGATATAAAAACCGTCGGTACCGTGGCGCTGGGGCCACAGGGTCAGTTGCCCGTCCGTCTCTCCCGCCGGCTCCGGCAGGGTGAAGGGCGTTCGGACAAACTCCGGGTGGTCCGCCAGGAAGCCGTCGGTGACCTGCTCGTTCTCCTCCGGCAGGATGGTGCAGGTGGAGTACACCAGCACTCCGCCGGGGCGGACGTACCGGGCGGCGTTGGACAGGATATCGTTCTGGATCACCGGCAGGGCAAACAGGTCGTCCACCTTCTTGTACCGGGCGTCCGGCTTCTTGCGGATGATGCCAAGGCCGGAGCAGGGGGCGTCCACCAGCACGGTATCGAAGCTGTTTTCCCATTCAGGCCGGAAGATCCGGCCATCGGCGGCAGTGGTATCCACACAGCCAAGGCCCAGCCGCTCCGCGCCCTCCCGGATCCGCTTCAGCTTGTTCTCATGGAGGTCGCAGGCCAGGATGGTGCCCTGGTTTTCCATGGCGAAAGCACAGGAGAAGGACTTGCCGCCGGGGGCGGCACAGACGTCCAGCACCTTCTGCCCCGGCGTCACTCCGGCAATCATGGACACCAGCCGGGCGGCCGGGTCCTGGACCAGGAACTTTCCCTCCCGAAAAGCGGGCAGGGCCGTCAGGTCGCCGGTGCCGGACAGTTCCAGGCAGTCGGGCACCCAGGTGTGGGGCTTTGCAGAGACGCCCGCCGCCTCCAATTCGGCGGCCAGGGCCTCCGCGGAGGTCTTGATGGGATTCACCTGGACCGTCAGAGGCGCCACACGGTTGTTGGCAGCCAGCAGGGCCTCCGTCTCCTCCCGGCCCAGCAGGGCCGCAAGCCGCTTCACCAGCCACCGGGGATGGCTGTATCGGACGGAGAGATACCGCACCGGGTCCCGGTCCGGGATGGTGGGCAGGTCCTGTTTATTCTGGGAGATCTTGCGGAGCACGGCGTTGACCAGGCCGGCGGCCTGCCCCCGCTTTGACAGCTTCGCCAGTTCCACGGAGGTGTTGACGGCGGCGCTGTCCGGGACCTTGTCCAGGAACAGAATTTGATAAGCGCCGAGGCGCAGAATGTCCAGCAGCGGCGGCTGCAAATGGTCCGGCCGCTGGGTGCAGTAGGCACCGATATAGTGATCCAGCAGCAACTGGTTCTGAAGAACGCCGTAGACGATGCGGCTGCACAGCGCCGCGTCGGCCCGGTCCAGGCCGTCTCGGCTCAGCTGGGCTTTCAGGGCGGCGTCCGCCCAAGCACCGTTGTTCCGGCAGCTGACCAGCACCCGCAGGGCGGTTTCACGGGCGGAGTGGTTCATTCCCGGCCACCTCCCCGGCGATTGCCGTTCCGGCCCAGGAAGATCAGCACGAACCGCAGCAGCTGCAAAGCGGACATCAGCAGCGCCGCCACGTAGGTCATCGCCGCGGCCCGCAGGACCTTTTTGGCCCCGTAGACTTCGTCATCCTCCAGCAGGTACTGGGACTCAATGGTCTCGATGGCCCGGTGAGAGGCGTTGAACTCCACCGGCAGCGTCACCAGCTGGAACACAGTGGTCAGGGAGAACAGCAGGATGCCCGCCAGGAACAGGGTCTGGCTGTACAGGAACATGCCCGCCAGCAGCAGGATGAAGGAGAACTTGCTCCCCAACTGGGTGACGGGGATGATGGCCTGCCGCAGCCGCACCGGGCCGTAGCCCACGGCGTACTGGACGGCGTGCCCCGCCTCGTGGCAAGCCACGCCCACCGCCGCGATGGTAGGAGCGGCGTACACGTCCTGGGACAGATAGATGGTGTTGTCCCGGGGATCGTAGTGGTCCGTCAGGCTGCCCCGGCAGGGCCGGATGTTCACATCGTAGACGCCGTGGGCCCGGAGGACCGCCTCCGCCGCCTGGGCGCCGGTGAGGCCCCGGCGGCTGCGTTGGGCGCTGTAACGCCGAAAATTGCCGCTGACCTGGAACTGAGCCCACAGGGACAGCAGGAGCACCGGGATCAGCAGGACACAGTAGATGTTGTTGGCCAGAAAATCACCGTAGCCGTAATAATAAGGCATGATAAAACCTCTCTTGATGCATTTGAAAATTGGGCTACGCCCAAGCCTGCCAGAGCTCTGCCCTGGACCCACGGCCTTTGAAAAGGCGGGCGAAACTTTTACCTCAGAGCTGGATGGGGTGGCCCAGCAGATAGGCGGCAGCGGTCATCCGCTTTCCGCCTTGGGCCTGAATCTCTGTAAGGCGCAATACCTTGCCATCACCGCAGGCGATATCAATGCCCGCCTTCCCCGCTGCCACGATGGTGCCGGGCTGGGCGGAGGTGTCCGCCCCGGTCTCCTCAGCCGCATAGAGTTTCATGGGCTCATCGGAGACCACAGTGGTGGTGGCGCAGGGCCAGGGGATCAGTCCCCGGATCTGGCAGGAGATGGCGTGGGCGGATCGGGTCCAGTCCACGGGGGACATTTCTTTGGTCAGCATGGAGGCGTAAGTCATCATGCTCTCGTCCTGGGGAATCCGGGCAGCGCTGCCGTTTTGCAGGGCCGTCACCGTCTCGGACAGGGCCTCAGCACCCAGCTCCGCCAACCGCATGGTCAGGGCCAGGGCGTCCTCCCGGGGGCCGATGGGCGTGGTCTTCTGCAGGATCACGTCGCCGGCGTCCAGCTCCTTGGCCATATACATGATGGAGACGCCGGTCTCCTCCTCCCCGTCCAGGATGGCCCAGTTGATGGGAGCCGCGCCCCGGTATTTGGGCAGCAGAGACGAGTGGACGTTGATGGAACCGTACTTCGGATAATTCAAAATATCCTCCGGCAGAATCTTGCCGTAGGCCGCCACTACGATCAGCTCCGGCGCCAGCTTCTCCACGATGGAAAAGGCCTCGCCGTCCCGCATTTTCAAAGGCTGATAGACCTCCAGGCCCTGGGACAGGGCGTATTCCTTCACCGGGGAGGGCGTCAGCTTGTGGCCCCGGTTCTTGGGCTTGTCGGGCTGGGTGAAGACACCGCAGAGCTGGTGGCCGTCCTCCACCAGCCGCTTCAGAGACGCTACCGCGAAGTCCGGGGTGCCCATAAACAGGATGCGCATGGACTCACTCCTCTCCAGCCGCCTCGGCCTCTTCCCGCTCCAGGTAGTCCCGCAGCTCTTCTTCGGAGAGGAAATGGTCGATGTGCTCCACGTACAGGTGACCGTCCAGATGCTCGATCTCGTGGCAGAAGCAGCGGGCGGTCAGGCCCTCGCCCTCCGCCTCGAACCAGTTGCCGTCCCGGTCCTGGGCCCGGACTTTCACCCAGGCTGGGCGGGTGACGATGCCCCACTTATTGGGCACGCTGAGGCAGCCCTCCAGCCCGGTCTGCTCGCCCTTGACGGCAATGATCTCCGGGTTGATAAGCTCGATATACTCCTCGGTCTCCTCGTCCATCACCAGGCACACCCGGCGCAGGACGCCCACCTGGGGAGCCGCCAGACCGGCGCCGTTGGCCTCCGCCAGCGTCTCCGCCATGTCGTCCAGCAGCACATGGAGTCGCCTGTTGAACTGGGTCACCGGGCGGCAGACCTTCGTCAGGCAGTCCTCGCCTATTTCCACGATCTTTCGTAAAGCCATTGTAAATTCCTCCCCGGACCGCGTCACTCCATGGTGTTGCAGTCCACAAACAGATTCGATCCGCGGTTGGCGCGGTCGTTGGCAAATTCTTTCAGCAGCCAGCTGAGCTTTTCCCGGGTGGTCTTATCATTCTTCCCTACCAGGGTCAGCCGGTAGCGGTAGCGGTTGTTCAGCTTCAGTACAGGCGCCGGAGCGGGGCCCAGCACTTCCGTGTCCGGCTGGTCCGCGAAGAGCTGTCGCAGCAGCTCCCGGACCCGGGCAGCGGACCGCAGCACGTCCCCCTCCTCTAGTCCGGAGACGGTGAGAGTAAACAGATCCGCGAAGGGCGGATACCGCCGCAGACGGCGCATCCGGATCTCGCCTTCGTAAAAGCCGCGGTAGTCCTGCCGGGCGGCGCACTGGATGACGTCGTTTTCCGGCGTGTAGGTCTGGATGACGGCCCGGCCCTCTTTGGTGCCCCGGCCCGCCCGGCCCACCACCTGAGTCAGCAGGCTGAAGGTCCGCTCGGCGGCCCGGTAATTGTCCACGTACAAAGAAAGGTCCGCCGCCAGGACGCCCACCAGGGTCACGTTCTCAAAATCCAGCCCCTTGGCCACCATCTGGGTGCCCAGGAGGATGGGGACACGCTCCTGCTCGAAGCGGCGCAGGATGGGCTCGTGGCCGGAGGCGGCAGTGTCGGCGTCCATCCGCAGGATACCGGTCTCCGGAAACAGCTGCCGCAGTTCCTCCTCCACCTTCTGGGTGCCGGTGCCCACGTGCTTCATGATGCCGCCGCAGATGGGGCAATCGTCAATGGCCCGCTCGGAATGGCCGCAGTAGTGGCACATCAGCCGCCCATTGGCGGAGTGGTACGTCATGGCCACGCTGCACCGGGGGCACTCCGGCACGTGGCCGCACTCTCCGCACAGCAGCATACGGCTGCTGCCCCGGCGGTTGAGAAACAGGATGCTCTGTTCCCCACGGCTGAGGTTCAGCTCCAGCTGCCGCCGGAGGTCTTCGCCGATCAGCCCTGGGTTGCCCGCCCGAATCTCCTGCCGCAGGTCGGCGATGACCACCCGGGGTAAGGCGTGGGCGTTGTATCGCTGACGGAGCAGTGCGTGGTGATACGTCCCCTGCTCCGCCGCCCAGGCCGTCTCCACAGAGGGAGTGGCGGAACCCAGGACTAGTGTAGCCTTCTCCCGGCCGCAGAGGTATTTGGCGATGTCCCGGGTGTGATACCGGGGCGGATTTTCCGACTGATAGCTGGATTCCTGCTCCTCGTCCAGGATGATGAGGCCCAGGTTTTTCAAGGGGGCAAAGATGGCGGACCGGGTGCCCAGCACCACCCGTACCTCCCCCCGGCGGATGCGTTTCCACTGGTCATACCGCTCTGTCATGCGGAGGGAGCTGTGGAGCATCACCACGTCGTTTCCGAAATAGGAGGAGAATTTCCGCATCATCTGAGGCGTCAGTATGATCTCAGGCACCAGCACCATGGCGGTCTTTCCCCTGTTCAGTATTTCCTGAACGAGGCGAAGATAGACCTGGGTCTTGCCGCTGCCGGTGACACCCTCCAAAAGGACCGCCTCCGGCTTCTCGGTCTCCGTCAAGGCCATAATCCGGTCAAAGGCTGCCTGCTGCTCCTCACTGAGCACGATGGGCGGTCCCGGTTCAATGTCGGAGAGCGGCGACAGCCGCAGCTCCTCCTCGGCGGAAAAGACCAACAGCCCTGCCTGCTCCATAGCCCGGAGAGTCCGGGTGGAAGCGCCGGTGAAGTAGCAGATATCCGCCGTGGAGGCCCGGCCGGTGGCGGCCAGCAGCCGCACCACCTCGTACCGGGCGGGAGACGACCGGCGTCGGGCTTCCGTGAGGGCCAGAGCGTCCTCGGGAGGCACCGCCAGCGCCGCCATCCGGCGCTTCTTATCACCGATCTTCCGCTTGCCGGTGGTCTCACAAACAACGACGCCCACCTTTCGCAAAGCCTTCAGGGTGGCGCCGACCTCTTCTCCGCAGGCGTCTTTCAGTGTCTCCAGATCAGCAGAGCCTCCGTGGGCAAACAGCACGTCCAGCACCGCCGGAGCGCGTTTGAGCTTCTCGGCGATCTGATAGGCCTTCTCCTTGTCCATCCCCTCCACCAGACGCCAGGTCTCCAGTAGGCGGTACCACAGCCCGGTGGGCAGGATGGTCTTCACGGCCTCGTACAGCGTGCAGAAGTACCGCTGCCGCATCCAGAGCGCCAGGGCGATGCCGTCCTCGTCCAGCACCGGGGCACTGTCCAGCAGGCTGTCCAGTGGCTTCAGTCCCGGCAGCTTTTCGCCCCGGGTCCTGGCCAGGACGATGCCCTCGCTGACCCGATTTCCCCGGCCAAAGGGCACCGTCACCCGGACGCCGGGGACGGCCTGCTCCGCCAGCTCCGGCGGCACCAGATAGTCGTATGGCTTGTCAATGGAATAGGGCGCGGCGCTGACCGCGATTTTGACGATCTCAGCGGTCTCCATGCCTCGCCCCTCCTTTGTCCGCGTGTGGGATGATCAGTCTTCCTCGATGGTCAGGTCCATGCGGCTGGCATCCAGTTTGCCGTCGGCCACCTCGTGGATCGCCAGGGTCACCGGCTTTTCGTCCAGGTGCTCGCCGGTCTCCTCAGCGGTCTCGGCGATCTGGCGGGCCCGGCGGGCCACCACGTTCACCAGCATGTAGCGGTTGGGGACGTAACTGGTCAGTTTATTCATAGCGGGATACAGCATTGACATAATATCTACTTCCTATCTGCCTTTCGGCGAAAAATTTAACAGAATCAGATGGCTTACCGGCCGTTGATAATCTCCATACGCTCCTTGGGCTTGCAGTGCTCCGCCGTCATGATGGCGTTCAGCTCCTCCACAGCGTTCTCTACGGTGTCATTGATGACGAAGTAATCATAGGTGTGGGCGGTCTGGAACTCCACCTTGGCCCGGAGAAGCCGCTTCTGGATCTTCTCCTGGGAGTCGGTGCCCCGCTCGGTGAGCCGGCGCTCCAGCTCTGCCCAGCTGGGAGGAGCGATGAAGATGCGGACGGTGTCCGGCCGCTTGCTGGTGACCTGGATGGCACCCTGGACCTCGATGTCCAGAATCACGTCCTTGCCCTGGTCCATGGCTTCATCCACAAAACGCTTGGGAGTGCCATAGAAGTTTCCCACATACTCCGCATACTCCAGGAACTGGTCCATGGCGATCCACTTGCGGAAGGACTCCACATCCATAAAATGGTAGTGGATACCGTCCAGCTCACCGGGACGGGGGTCCCTGGTAGTGGCGGAAACGGAGAAATACACATTCGGCCGCTTCTCCATCAGGGCGCTGAGCACCGTGCTTTTGCCCACGCCGGAGGGGCCGGAGATGATAAAGGTCTTCCCTTTTTTCATGGCTTACTGTTCCTCTTCTTTCTCTGTCTGGCTCCTGGCGCCGAATTTTTCCGGCGGCAGGGCGGACAGCACCACATGGTCGCTGTCCATGATGAAGATGGAGGCGGTCTTCCGGCCATAGGTGGCGTCGATCAGCATGCCCCGCTCTCTCGTCTCCTGGACCATCCGCTTGATGGGGGCGGAGTCGGGGCTGACAATAGCCACCACCCGCTCGGCGGAGACCAGGTTGCCGAACCCGATGTTGATGAGCTTCATAGTACCGCCCTCACTCGATGTTCTGGACCTGTTCCCGCATCTTCTCCACCTCGGCCTTCAGATTGACCACCACCTGAGCGATGGTCACATCATTGCACTTGGAGCCGATGGTGTTGGATTCCCGGTTGACCTCCTGGATGAGGAAGTCCATTTTCCGTCCCATGGGCTGGTCGGATTCCAGCATGGTCCGCAGCTGGGCCACGTGGCTCCGCAGGCGGACGGTCTCCTCGTCCACAGCAACCTTGTCGGCGTAGATGGCAGCCTCGGTCAGGATACGCTGGGGGTCGATGGTGGTGCTTTGCAGCACCTCCTGCATCCGGGCGGTCAGCTTTTGGCGGTACTCCGCCACCGTCTCCGGGGAGCGCTCCTCCACCTGGGCGGTGCAGCTGAGGATGGTATCCAGCCGGCTGCCGATGTCCTCTGCCAGCTTTTCGCCCTCCACAGCCCGCATAGCGTTATAGGCCGCCAGGGCCTCTTCCAGCACCGCGCACAGGTCGGCGCTGACAGTCTCCAGGTCCTCGTCCGCCTTGGTGACGGTGAGAACGTCCGGGAACCGGGACAGCGTCTCCGGCGTCACCTGGGATGCTGTGCCGCAGACCTCCGCCAGTTCATTCAGCGCCGCCACATAGCTGGCGGCCAGCTCCCGGTTGACAGAGACCTTGGCCACGTCAGCGGCGGAGGCGTCCACCGTGATGAACACATCCACCTTGCCCCGGGAGACGGCCTTCTGGACGCACTGCTTCACCGCATCCTCGGCAAAAGCGTACATCCGGGGCATCTTTACGGTGCAGTCCAGATAGCGGTTGTTGACGGACCGGACCTCCACGGTGATGTCCCGCTTGTGGAGCTCCTGCCTTGCCCGGCCATAGCCGGTCATGCTCTTGATCATGTTCCTACTCCCTCTCTCTTTAACAGCAGAGCCAGTATCCGCCGCCGTTGCACAGCGTGTAGAGGCAACACAGCGCCAGGCAGGGATTGCCACCGCACATCTCCGTGCCGAAGGGGCTTCCTCCCGGACGATAAGCCGTTTGGCTGCCGTTTTCCATGAAATCCAGGGCCTGCCGGTACTCGGCGTTGCCGGGGTCCATCTGACAGGCGGTCTGGTAATAGCGTTTCGCCTCGTCCATCCAGCCCCGGCGGTAGCACACGGCGCCCCGGAGGAAATTCCACTCGGCGTTATGGTCGCTGTAATTGGCCAGCAGCGCCTCCGCACGGGTCAGGTCGCCGCTGCTGATGGCCACCCGGACCTGCTGGAGCACGGAACTGGTAGACTGGCCGCCGTACTGCCGGTAGGACGTGCCGCCGTAGCCGTAAGCGCCGCCGGTGCCCGCCTGCTGATGGCCGCCGCCGCTGCGCTCCTTGGTGATCTGCTCGTAGGCGGCGTTGATCTCCTTCATCTTCTCCTGGGCCAGGTCCGCCAGGGGGTTGTCATGGTAGTTGTCCGGATGGTATTTCCGGGCCAGCTCCCGGTATGCCTTTTTGATTTCTTCGTCGGAGGCGTTTTCCGACACGCCCAAAATTTGATAGGGATCGTTCATGTGGCTTCCTCAATCCTTGTCTTTCTTTCTCTCATCCCACGCGTGCCGGCGCCGGCGGAAGGTCCCGTCCAGCACCGCTTTCCCAACGTGAAACAGTCCTGTGTATAGCGTGCGCTCCAGCAGCGGCTGCCATTCCCCGAAATCCCACAGCTCGAAGGCCGTGGCGCACATGTGGATAGAGTGGTCCAGGGTCTGTGCGAATTCATGGCGGCTCTCCGCCGTCCAGGCGCCGTCCTCGAGACCAAACCGCAGGGCCACGGGGTTGTAGTTTCCGCTCTCCGCGTCCTTTTTCAAGTCGTCCGCCGCGTCCACCAGATAGACCCACCGGCCCAGGTGGTATAAAAGCTGTCCCAGCACTCGCCGCCGGACGGGGTCCTCCAGTTCCTCCGCCGCAGCGCCCAACAGCGCCGCGAAGGCGTCCGCCGCCCGGTCCATGGAGGGACACTTCTCAAGCTCCAGCGCTCCCAGCAGCGCCAGCTGTTCCCGGGTCCGCCGGTCGAAGCCGTGCCGGGCCGCCGCCGCCTTTCGGTAGGCGGGTTCCAGCACAGCGGACAGGCTCCGGTACTTGAGGCCATGGAGCCAGTCGTGGTCCGCCACGCCGTCCCGCAGCTGCCAGTAGGCCAGGATCACGCTCTCGTCGGCGGCCAGCTCCATAGCGCTGTCCGGCTCCAGGAACTCCCGCTTTTTCAGAGGGCTGGCGAAACACCGCCGGCTGTCCACGGCCCGGGGACCGCCCTCCGACAGCAGGATCGCCAGAAAGGTGAAGTCATAGTTCAAAATGAATCGGGCCGCCGGGCCGTAACGACGTCCCAGAGTGTGGCACAGTCCACAGTAGGCCCGCCGGAACCGCTCCGCCTCCTCCTGAGGCAATTCCCCCAGGGGCGGCAGCACATAGCCAAACATCCGCTCAGAACAAGCGGACGATGGTGAAGCGAAGGCCGCCCTGCCTGCGCAGCTTGCGGTCATAGGCCACCGCCGCCAGGATGCCCACCACGAATCCGGCGGCAGCCGTCAGATACCGCAGCGCCTCACTCTCCATGGAAAGGGTGGCCAGATATCCGGCCAGGAACAGCACCACCGGCGTCAGATACACCAGGGCCACAATGCGCAGCATCTTCTGGGTGCTGCTCTCCACCACCACCTTCTGTCCCGGCTGGGCGCCGATGGGGTTGTCCGCCGTGGCGTGGACCGCCGCGCCGGAGACACCGCAGCCGGCGCACTCCTCACAGTCGTGTCCGCAGGCGGACTTCCGGGGCACGGAGATCTCCGCATGATGGTTGTCAATGATTCGTTCAACAGTCGCGATCTGGGTCATGGTCACTCTCCTGTGTGATTGGGTTCATTCTCTTCCGTCAGCTCCCGGATGTTCACCCGGACCTGGTAAGTGCCGGAGACGCCGATATCTCCGCTGGTCTCCACCAGCACCCTGGCAGGCACCGTGTAGCCGCCGGCGGCAGCGCTGTAATCCGTCAGGTCCGCCACCACCAGGATGTCCGCACCCGAGACAGCAGCCACATCATCGGCGGTGCCGAAAATGACGACCTCCAGCTCTTCGGTCAGCACCTCGGCGTTCTTGCCCTCCGGCACGTTCTCGCACACGAACTGGCTGGCAATCAGGCTGGCGCTGGTCATATCCTTGAAGGAGGCCTTCAGGCTGGCCCAGGTGACGCCGCTGAGGTTCTCACAGCCCTCAGGGATGGGGATGGAGTAGTTGTACTCACTGGAGCTCCGCAGGTTCGCCAGATTGAACTCGCCCAGGGAGATGCTGTCGATGGCCCGCAGGCGGTCGGCGTCGCCGTAGACCCGGATACTCTTGGGCTGGATCTCCCAGCTGACATTGTCTTCACTGGCGCCGGGGGATTCGATAAAGCTGATGGTCAGGGGCAGCTCCTTGGTCATGTTCACCGGCAGGGTGGCCTGGACCTGCTCCACGGAGGCGTGGATGGCGCTGTCCTCGATGACGTTGCCGTTCTTGTCATAGAACTGGTAGTTCAGGGACTGGGAAACGGTGGACTCCGCGTTATCCAGATTAATGGTGACCATGGCGTAGCTCACCGGCTCGATGGACTCCGCCTGGCCCCGGATCTCGATGACGGCCGGGGAAAGCACCAGCTCGCCGGCGGTATAACCCTCCGCCACGCTGCCCACGTACTCCGTCCGGATCTCCACTTCCTTGCTGTTCAGCTCGCCGATGTTGACCCGCACCATGTAGGCGCTGGCATCCACCTGTTTGTAATCACTGGTGGAGACGCCCCGGGGGAAGACCAGCTTGTAGTTCGTCAGGTTCTGAACGCCTGTGGTAGTGACGGTGGACAGGTCCACCCGGACCTTGAGGTCCGAGGGGTCCAGCTTGGCGATGTTCCATCGGGTGCCCTCCAACGTAACGCTGAGGCTGGTGTCCGTCCCCTCCTCCAGACGCATGAGGCCCCGATCCGCCAGGACCGTGTCCTCATAGGTAAATTCAATGGGGATGTCCTTGAACTCCTTGGTGACTACCCGGTCATTGGATACGTCCACATAGATCCAGATGACCACTGCTACCAGGATGGAAAGTGCCATGTACAGACTCTTGCGCTTGCTCATCTTACTCTTCATCATCCGTACCTCCCATCTTCTTGGTGCGCAGGAGGCTCAGGAGGGGGAACTTCTGCTTGTCCGCTCCGCTGTCCTCCTGGGGCAGCAGTTCGTTGCGCAGGAGGTTTTCCAGCGTCTCCGGTTTCAGGTGGCGCTTCAGCATGCCGCCAATGGCCACGGAGATGGAGCCGGTCTCCTCGGACACGATGACCACCACGGCATCGGAGTTTTCGCTCATCCCGATGCCGGCCCGGTGGCGCATCCCCAAGTCCCGGGAGAGGTTCACGTTTTTGCTGAGAGGCAGCATGCACCCGGCGCCCAGGACCCGTCCGTGGCGGACGATGACGGCGCCGTCGTGCATGGGAGCCTTCACGAAGAAGATGTTTTTCAAAAGCTCGCTGGAGACAGAGGCGTCCAGCACCGTGCCGCTGCGGACCATGTCGTCCAGCAGAATCTCCCGCTCAAACACGATCAGGGCGCCGGTGCGGGACTGGGACATCTCGGAACAGGCCAGCACCGTCTGGCCGATGGTGGCCTCCATGACGTTCCCGGCCTCCGAGTGGGCGAAAAAGGCGATGAAGCGGCGGCTGCCCATCTGCTCCAATACCCGGCGGATCTCCGGCTGGAACAGGATGATCAGCGCCAGAATGCCCATGTTGGCCATAGTGCTCATGATATAATAGATACCGTGCAGCTGGAACAGGTAGCTCAGCAGCAGCGCCGCGAAAAATACGAACAGACCCTTCAGCAGGCTGGCGGCCTTGGTGCTCTGGACCAGGACCAGGATCTTGTAGAGCACGAAGACCATGATGGCGATGTCCAGCAGGTCCGTGACCTGGATCGTCAGCAGATACCGGAGGATGACCGCCGGCAGCTCCGCGAATTTCAATTCCATATCGACTTCATCATCCCTTTCAGGCCATGAATACTATAGATTATATAAAATAACCTTGTAGATTGCAAGGCAAACAGGGGGAAAATTCACGGTCTGTTCAGAAAATCAGGTTAGGATCGCCTTCACGGCCGTCAAGAAAGCCCGGATCTCCTCCTGGGTATTGAAGTCGGACAGACTGACACGGACGGTGCCGGAGTCCAGGGTGCCGGCGGTCCGGTGGGCGGTGGGGGCGCAGTGGAGCCCCGTCCGAACGGCAATGCCCCGTTCCGCCAGGCCGGCGCCGATGGACTCCACGTCCCGGCCCTCTGCGGTGAAGGACACCACTCCGGCCTGGGCCAACAGGTCCGGCTGACCGAAAACACGGACGCCGGGCAGGGCACGCAGCCCCTCCTGGGCCAGCTGGGCTAACTGCCGCTCCTTCCGGCAGATGGCGCCCTCGCCCCGCTTTCGGACGTAACGGACGCCTTCCAGAAGTCCGGCGATGCCGGGCATGTTGTGGGTCCCTGCCTCCAGCCGGTCCGGCAGGAACTCCGGCATCTCCTGCTGGATGGACGCGCTTCCGGTGCCGCCCTCCAGCAGCGTGGCGGCTTTGGTGTCGGCACCGCACAGCAGCACGCCGGTGCCCTGGGGACCGTAGAGCCCCTTGTGGCCGGGCATGGCGATAAAAGCCGCTCCCAGAGCCTTCAGGTCCAGAGGCAGAACGCCGGCCGACTGGGAGGCGTCGATGATAAGAGGCACTCCCTGGCGGCGGCACAGCTCCGCAACCTCCTCCACCGGCAGGACGAAGCCGAACACGTTGGACACGTGACAGCAGATGACGGCGTCGGTTTTCGGCCCAATGAGCTGTTTAAAAGCCTCCGCCGTATCCGCCGGACGAAACAGGGGACCGGCGGCCACCGCCGTCTCCGCCTCCAGGGCCCGCAGGGGCCGGGTAACGGCGTTGTGCTCGTAGCCGGAGATCACTGTCTGGCCGCCCCGGGGCACCAGGGTTTTGATGGCGATATTCAGCCCGTGGGTGGCGTTCATGGTGAACACCACCTGTTCCGGGCTGTCGGCATGGTACAGCTCCGCCAGAGCGGAGCGGCAGGTGAAGGCCGTCTCCGCCGCGGCCATGGCCGCCGGATAGCCGCCCCGGCCGGGAGAGCCCATGGTCCTCATGGCGGCCGTCATAGCAGAGGGAACGGTCTTCGGTTTCTGGAAGGTGGTAGCGGCGCTGTCCAGATAGATCATGTTTTCACCTCCCGGTAAAATCCCTTTTGCTCCAAAAATATCTGAACGGGGTCCAGGGACGCTTCGCGCAGTACCCGCAGCGCGGCGGTCAGGTCCGTCGCCTGGATCTGCACCGTGTAGGCGCAGCCCATATCCGTCAAATCCCTGGGTGCCCGGAAGATCTGACAGCGGATGCCCGCCCGGGTCAGCGCCATCTGCATGCGCTGCGCATAGGTGACAGAGCGGGCGACGATCAAATAGTGCTCCACAGACACTCCTCCTCTCTGCACAGTGTATGCCGCTTGCCCAGAAGGCGTGCGGTGCTGGCAGAGAAAAGCGGGCTTCCCCGCAGAGGAAGCCCGCAAGTCCATTATTCGTTTGTCTTTTCCAGCAGCGCCACCGCGTGGGCCGCCATGCCGGAGCCGTCCCCGGTGAAACCCAGACGTTCCTCCGTGGTGGCCTTCACGTTCACCCGCTCGCTGTCCATGGCCAGAGCGGCGGCGATGTTCTCCGCCATCCGCTGGCGGTAGAGTCCCACCTTGGGGGCCTGGGCGATGAGAGTGGCGTCGATGTTCACCACCTGGTATCCCTTCTCCCCCAGCAGCCGGCCGACCTCAGCCAGCAGCTTCAGACTGGAGATGCCCTCGTAGGCCGGGTCCGTGTCCGGGAACAGCTTGCCGATGTCCCCCAGCCGGGCGGCGCCGGTGAGGGCGTCCATGATGGCGTGGGTCAGCACGTCGGCGTCGGAGTGACCCAGGAGCCCCCGGTCCCAGGGCACCTCTACCCCGCCCAGGATCAGCTTCCGGCCCTCCGTCAGCCGGTGGACGTCGTAGCCATGTCCGATGCGCAGGTCCGTCATCGTCCTTCCTCCCTCGCCTGTAACAGCGCCTCCGCCAGGATCATGTCCGTGGGGGTCGTGATCTTGATATTTCTCTCATCGCCGTCGATGAGGTACACTGTCTTTCCCAGCCGCTCCACGGCGGAACAGTCGTCGGTGACGGGAACGTTCTGTTCCAGCGCCGCCTGAAGGGCGGCCTTCAGCAGGTCCGCCTGGAACACCTGGGGGGTCTGGACCGCCCGCAGGGCATTCCGCTCCAGGGTCCGCTCCACGGCGCCGTCAGGCTTTACGGATTTTACCGTGTCCTTCACCGCCACGGCGGGAGCCGCCCCGCCGCAGTTGGCCGCGGCGTGGATGACCTTGTCGATAAGCTCCGGCGTTACCAGAGGCCGGGCTCCATCCTGGACCGCCAGCAGTTCCGTATCCGGCGAAACCTCCAGTGCCGCCAGCAACACGGAGTGGGCCCGGCTCTCGCCGCCCCGGACCACCTTCACGCATTTGGTGATGCCGTAGATGCGGCACAGCTGGGAGATCTCCACCAGGTCCTCCTCCCGGGCGGCCACGATAATCTCGTCCACGCCCTCCGCCAGCTGCAGAGACTCCAGTGTCCGCGCCAGCACCGGCACGCCGTCCAGCGGCAGCAGCAGCTTGTTCACACCGCCGCCCATACGGCTGGAGCTGCCGGCAGCAGCCACCAGCGCCGCGCACCGGGGCCGGCGGGCTTCCTTCAGTTTTTTCAAAAATGGAATCATGTCAGGACCCTTTCTGTCCAAAACGCGGTCATTTCGCGGGAAATTGCATCATGGCCCGGTCCACCCGGGTCTCCACAGCCCGGAAGTCCTTCCCCTGGGACAGGACGATCTCGCTGAGCAGCACCTGGCGGGCGTTGTGGAGCATCTTCCGCTCTCCGGTGGACAGCCCGCGCTGGCGGTCCCGGTGCATCAGGGACTTGATGACCCGTGCCACTTCGTACAGGTCCCCGCTCTTCAGCCGCTCCAGATTCTCACGGTACCGCTTGTTCCAATTGGCGTTCTGCTCTACCACCATCTCCGGGATGGACTCCATCAGCCGCTCGGCCTCCTCCGGCCCGATGACCGAACGGATGCCGATAGCGGCGCTGTTGGCCACAGGAATCTTCAGGATCAGCCCGCCCATGGGCATTTTAAACACATAGTAGTCCTGGGCGCTCCCCGCGACCTTTTCATGGACGATGGCGTCGATGACGCCGGCGCCGTGCATGGGATGCACGACCTGATCCCCGATGCTGAACATGGCAAGCCCCTTCCCTTTCCGGTCCGTGCGGTGCCTGGTTCCCCCGCGGTCTCGATTCTCGTTTTTCTAATAATGCAAATCTGTATTAATTATACAGGCCTTTCCCGGCGTTGGCAAGAGATTTTCGCTATTTTCGAAACAAAATTCCGTAAAAAAGCGGGCAGCAATCCTCTGCCGCCCGCTTTTTTGTCTCAAAACGAGTTATCTCTTGTTGGAACGACGCCAGATGTGCATCTTCTCCGCCTCGGCGATCAGCTCATCCCGGAACTGGGGATGGGCGATGCCGATGATGGCCTCGGCCCGCTCCCAAGTGGACAGGCCCTTCATATTCACCATGCCGTACTCCGTGACCACATAGTGAACGCAGGAACGGGGATCGGTGGCGATGGAGCCGGGCGTCAGGGTGGGCAGGATGCGGCTCTTCAGATTGCCCTGCTTGTCGGTCATCGTGGAGGACATGCAGATGAAGCTCTTGCCGCCCTTGGACTGATAAGCGCCCATGGCGAAGTCCAGCTGGCCGCCGGTGCCGGAAATATGCTTGATGCCGGCGGACTCGGCGTTGATCTGGCCGAACAGGTCCATGTCCACGGCGTTGTTGATGGAGATGAAGTTGTCGATCTGGCTGATGACGTGGACGTCATTGGTGTAATCCACGGGAGCCGCCATGACCTCCGGGTTCTTGTTGACGTAGTCATAGAGCTTTTTGGTGCCGGCGGCAAAGGCAAAGACCTGGCGGCCCCGGTCCAGTGCCTTGCGGCGGCCGGTGATCTTGCCGGCGGCGGCCATGTCCACGAATGCGTCCACATACATCTCCGTGTGGACGGACAGGTCCTTCAGATCGGACTGGGCGATCATCGAGCCGATGGCGTTGGGCATTCCGCCGATACCCAGTTGCAGGCAGGCGCCGTTGGGGATCTGAGGCACCACCAGGTTGGCCACGGCGATGTCCACATCGGTGAGAGGACCGCCGGCACCCATTTCCACCAGCGGCGGATTGTCGCCTTCCACCACCATGTCCACGTCCTTGATGTTGATCTCCGTGCCGGTGAGGCCGTTGACCCAGGGCATGTTCTTGTTGACTTCCACGATGATGCACTTGGCGCGGGCCAGGACGTCAGCCAGATGAGAGCAGTTCAGGCCGAAGTTGAAATTACCGAAGGTATCCATAGGAGTGGTCTGCAGCATCACCACGTCCACCGAATCCAGGTGCTCCCGATAGAAGCGGGGCAGCTCGGAATAGCGCATAGGCATGAAATAGCCCATGCCTTTTCCGATGATCTTGCGGTCGATGCCGCTGCAGTGCCAGGAATGCCAGGTGAAGTGATCTCCGGCGTCCTCCGCCTTGCAGATTTCCGGCATCCACATGGAGATACCACCGCGGACCTTCACATCGGTCAGCTCGTCCTTGCGGGCAGCCAGAGCTTTATCCAGGACAACGGGATGACTGTTGGCCCAGGAATAGTCCACCCAGTCGCCGGACTTCACGACCTTAACAGCCTCCTCGGCCGTGGTCAGCTTCTGCTGATATTCTTCCAGATAGCTCATATTCGTTCCTCCTATACCTGATTTGTTGTATGATGAAGTCGTATGTAGTCATACATCATGTTGCCGAAATTATACCATATGGCATGTGTCAATGCAATCAGAAACGTGAAAAAAATCACAAGAAATTTCAAGAAAAAGAGGCAGACCTCGGGGTCTGCCTCTTTTGTTTTGGAACTTACTCCTCCACGGGAGCCTCATCCTCGGCAGGCTCCTCAGCGGCGGGAGCCAGCAGAGCGCGGATGGACAGGGAGATCTTCTTCTTTTCCTCGTCCACGGCAGTGATCTTGGCATCCACGATCTGACCCTCGGACAGGACATCCTCGGGCTTGTCAATGCGGCGGTCGGCGATCTGGGAAATGTGGATCAGGCCGTCCACGCCGGGCACGACCTCGGCAAAGGCGCCGAAGGTCATCAGCTTGACGATGCGGACAGAGGCCACATCACCCACGCTGTACTTGTCCATGAAGACCTGCCAGGGCTCCACATTGTGGTCCTTCACGCCCAGGGAGATCTTGTGCTTCTCAGGATCAAAGGAGATGACGTACACATCCAGGGTGTCGCCCACCTTGCAGACCTCGGAGGGAGTCTTGATGCGGCTCCAGCTCAGCTCGGAGATATGTACCATACCATCCACGCCGCCGATGTCCACGAACACGCCGTAGGAAGTCATGGACTTCACGGTGCCGGTGTAGTGCTTGCCCACCTCAATGCTGCTCCAGACGGCCTCCTGGGCGGCCTTGCGGGCCTCGTCGGTCACGGAGCGGATGGAACCCACCACACGGCGGCGGGCGCGGTTGACCTCAGTGATGCGTAGCTGGACCTTCTGCTTGATCATGGAGCTCAGGTCAGCGCCGCGGGGCTGGCCGCTCTGGGAGGCGGGAACGAACACCCGCACGCCCTTGACGGAGACCACGATGCCGCCCTTGTTCTCCTCGGTGACAGTGCCTTCCAGGACGGTCTTGTCCTCGACAGCCTGCTCAATGTTCTCCCAAACCTTGACGGCGTCCAGACGCTTCTTGCTCAGCTCGGCGTAGCCCTCCACGTCATTGACACGGACGATGTAGGTCTCGATCTCGTCACCGATCTTGACGATATCCTCAGGCTTGACAGTGGGATCGTCGCTCAGCTCGCTCAGCTTGATGTAAGCGGACTGCTTGGCGCCCACGTCCACCTGGACCTCGGTGGGGGTGATGGCCGTGACGATGCCCGTGACCTTCTCTCCTGTATTTAAAGTTTTGAAAGACTGATTCAGTAATTCCTCGAAGGACTCCTCTTTGCCCTCGGCCGCTTTGATTTCTTCGCTCATCGTTGCATATACCTCCTTAATGATGCCCGCAGGCGTGGAGGCACCGGCCGTAAGGCCCGCAACAGTACAACCATGGAAGAAATCCGGCGAGAGCTCGTCCGCGTTCTCCACCTGGAGGACCCGAGGGCATCTCTTCATGCAAATTTCCGTCAAATGTTTGGTGTTGGCGCTTTTACGGTCTCCCACCACGACCATCACGTCCACTTTGCCGGCAATCTCCGCCGCCTCGGTCTGACGTTTATGCGTAGCATTGCATATTGTATCAAATATTTTTGCGTTTGTACACTCTTTTTTTAGAAAATTCCAAGAAGTTTCAAAAAGTTCTCGGATGCATGTGGTCTGAGCCACCACCGTTACAGGGGTTTCCCGGTTTTTCGGATCGGCGTCAAGCCACATCTTTACTGCTTCCGGGCCGTCGAACACCAGGGGGTGACGGCACCAGCTGGCAAGGCCCATGACCTCCGGGTGGTGGGGTTCGCCGATGATGATGGGCTGCCGCCCCTCCGCCTCCGCCTGCGCCACCAGCTTCTGGATGCGGCAGACGTTGGGACAGGTAGCGTTGACACAGCGGACGCCCCGGCTCTCCAGGTCATCCAGCACGGCTTTCAACTCCCCGTGGGAACGGATGACCACCGTATTCCCCGGTCCCAGGGCGGCGGGATCTTCGGTCTTGCGGACGCCCCGGCGGGCCAGATCCTCCACCACATGGGCGTTGTGGATCAGGTCCCCCAGCATCCAGCAGCCGCCGGTCTCCCCGGCGGTCTTTTTCGCCAGCTCCACCGCCCGCTCCACGCCGTAGCAAAAGCCGGCGCTCTCAGCCAGAATCACGTTTCGCACAGGGGCTTCCCTCCCACGGCCTGTCCGCCCAGGGCATAGGCGGCGGCCAGGATGTCGTCGGCGATCTTCTGCATCTCCTCAGAGGTGCCGTGGCGTCCGGTGTAGACCGGCTCATAGGGGTCGCCGAAAATGATGCGGGTCCGGTGGAACAGCTTCTTCTCCCCGTCCACGAACACCGGCACCAGCTTCGCGCCGGTGCGGACGCCGATCATGGCCGCGCCGCTTTTGGCGTGGGCCGGCAGGCCGTCGGCGCAGCCGATCCCGTTTCGGATGACGGTGCCCTCCGGGAAGATCAGCAGATTATCGCCGCCCTTGATGGCCTGGATGGCCGTTTTGACGGACTGGATGTCGTTGTTGCCCCTGCTCACCGGGAAGGCGCCCACCTTCCTCAGCAGCCAGGCCAGGAGCTTGAACCGAAACAGTTCCTCCTTGGCCATGATGTGGAGCCGGTAATTGACAGGCAGCTTCAGAGCCACCAAAATAGGGTCCCAGTTGCTGGCGTGGTTGGGGCACAGCAGCGCGCCGCTCTCCGGCAGCTTCTCCAGCCCCTCCACGGAGACAGGATGGAGGATATCCGCTACCAGGCCCACCACATAGTAAATGCATACAAACAGACGGTTAAACGGTCTCATAGGCACGCTCTCTCCCGGATGATGTCCAGCAGGGCCGCTCTGCTCTGGTCAAAGTCCAGCCCGGTGGTATCCAACAGGACGGCGTCCTCCGCCTGCCGCAGAGGGGCAGCGGCTCGGTGGGAGTCGTCCCAGTCCCGCTTCTCGATATCCGCCAGCACCTTCACAAAGGGCTCCGGCGTCCCCCGCTGCTCCAGCTCCCGGCAGCGGCGCTCCGCCCGGGCCTCCGGCGAGGCGGTCAGGTAAATCTTCACGTCCGCGTCCGGCAGTACCACGGTGCCGATGTCCCGGCCGTCCATGATGACGCTGGACGTGCGGGCGAAGGCGCGCTGCATGTCCAGCAGAAAGGCCCGCACCGCCGGGTGGGCGGACACAGCGGAGGCGTAAGCTGAAATTTGCGGCAGGCGGATCTCCGCCGTCACGTCCTCCCCGTTCAGGTACATCCGCTGGAGGCCCTCGCCGTCATACCGCAGTTCCACCTGGATCTCCGGCAGAGCCGCCTTCACGGCGGCAGCGTCCTTGGGGTCAATGTGGTGGGTCCAGGCGTAATAGCCGATGGTGCGGTAGATGGCGCCGGTATCCACATATAAAAATTGCAGTTCCGCCGCCAGGCTCTTGGCCAGGGTGCTCTTGCCCGCGCCGGAGGGGCCGTCAATGGCGACGCTGATGTGCTTTGTCATGCTGTTTCTCCTTGTTCCGCCGCGGCCTCTCCGGCGGCACGGCCGGTGGCCCAGGCGATCTGTAAATTGAATCCGCCGGTATAGGCGTCCACGTCGATGAGTTCTCCCGCGAAGTACAAGCCCCTCACGCGCTTTGATTCCATAGTCTTTGGGTCGATCTCCCCCACCTTTACGCCGCCGGAGGTGACGATAGCGTCGGTGACGGGCCGGAGCCCTGCAATCTCCACAGAGAAGTGCTTCAGCTGGAGCAGCAGGTCCCGCCGCTGCTCCCGGGTGATGTCGTGGACTTTGCGGCGGGGATCGATGCCGGACCGCTCCACGACAGCGGGGATCAGCTTCTGAGGCAGCAGTTCATCCAGGGCGTTGCAAAAATCGCTGTTGGCGTGCTTTTCAAAGTCCGACAGCAGCCGCTTGTCCAGCGTGGGTTCGTCCAGAGCTGGCTTCAGGTCGATCTCCAGCCGGTACTTCTTTTTGTCAAACCGCCGCATATGGGCAGAGGCGGACAGCACCAGCGGCCCGCTGACGCCAAAGTGGGTAAACAGCATCTCGCCGAAATCCGTATAGATCTTCTTCTCGTTCTCAAAGACCGTCAGCCGCACGTTCCGCAGGCTCAGGCCCTGCATCCGGGCGCAGTCGTGCCCCTGCTCCTTCAGGGGCACCAGAGAGCCCTGCAAGGGCGTCACGGTGTGGCCGGCCTCCGCCGCCATCCGATGGCCCTCGCCGGTGGAGCCGGTGGCGGGATAGCTGACGCCGCCGGTGGCCAGGATGACCGCGCCGGCAGGGTACTCCCCTTTCTCTCCCTTGACGCCGGTGACAACGCCGCCGGCGATATCCAGCTCCACTGCCCGGTCCCGGACAATGGAGACCCGCAGGGCCTTCAGCCGCCGCTCCAGGGCGGCGCTGATGTCAAAGGCGCTGTCGCTGACGGGAAACACCCGGTTCCCCCGCTCTGTCTTCAGGGGTACGCCCAGCTTCTCAAAAAAGGCCATGGCGTCCCGGCCGTCGAACCGGGAGAAAGCGCTGTACAGGAACTTGCCGTTCTTCGGCACGTTGGCCAGCAGCTCCTCCAGCCCGGCGTTATTGGTGACATTGCACCGGCCCTTGCCGGTGATGTTCAGCTTTTTTCCCAGCCGCTCGTTGGGCTCCAGCAGGGTAACGGAGGCGCCCAGCTCCGCGGCACGGATGGCGGCCATCATGCCGGCGGCACCGCCGCCCACCACAGTGATCTTCTTATTCATCATCCATCCTTCCGAACACGCCGTAGGTGTTCCAGATATCCTCCAGCTCACCGAAGGTAGTGGACATATCGGTGCCCATTCTGGCACCGATGGCGATGAGCAGGGCATTGATGAGAGACAGCGGCGCCACCATAGAGTCCACGAAGGAGATCATCTCGCAGGGGGCCAGCAGGGCCGCGTCGGACATTTGGTACAGGGGGGAGATCTCGTTGTCGGTGATGCCGATGATGGTGGCACCCCGATCCTGGGCGAACTTCACGGTGCTCATGGTCACCTTGGAGTACCGGGGAAAGGTGATGGCGATGAGCACGTCCCCCGGGCCAATGTGGAACAGCTGCTCAAAGATCTCGCCGGCGGCAGTGGACTGGACCAGGGTCACGTTCTCAAACAGCAGGTGCAGGTAGAAATTCAGATAGCCGGCCACAAAGGAGGAGGAACGGGCGCCCAGAATATAGATGTGATGGGCGCTCATGATGCGGTCCACCACGTCGCCGAACACATTTCGGTCCGCCTCCGCCATCATCATCCGCAGCTTGTCCATGTCGGACTGGACCACGGCGGAGAGCACGTCCTGCCGATCGAACAGCTCCCCCGCCGCCTGGATGCGCTGGGTGGAGGTCAGGCGGCTGCGGATCATCTCCTGTAAAGCCCGCTGCATGCTGGGATAGCCGTCATAGCCCAGCTCTGAGGCGAAGCGGACCACGGTGGATTCGCTGACTCCCACCAGTTTGCCCAGCTTGCTGGCAGTCATGAAGGCCGCCTTGTCATAGTTCTCCAGGATGTAGCCGGCGATGCGCTTCTGTCCCTTGGAAAAGCCGCTCATGCCGCTTTCAATTGTATGTAAAATGCTTTTCGCCACGGTGGTCCCCTCCGTTCGCCTTTCGGGAGGAACTGCCCTCCCGGGAAAATCTCACATTTAAATATTGTACCACACTTCCGTCATCTTTCAAACTGTTTTTTGCAAGTTTCCTTTCAGAAGCTGCAAAAAGAGACACAGGGTATCCCGTGTCTCTCAGGCTTTACGCTTTCCGCAGGACAGCCACTTCCTCCGCCGTCAGGCGCCGCCATTTCCCGGCGGGCAGGTCTCCCAGCTCCAGCGTGTGCTCCCGCACCCGGCGCAGGCGCTTCACCGTCAGGCCGCAGGCCTGGCACATCCGCCGGACCTGGCGGTTCTTCCCCTCATGGATGGTGACGGACAGTTCCGCCGTCTGTCCCGTTCGCCGCAGTACCTCTACCAAGGCGGGGCGGATAGGCTCGCCGCCCAGTTCCGTGACGGCGGACAGCCGCTCCGCCGCCCCGGCCACGGGGCCATAGACCGACACCAGGTAAGTCTTGTTCACCTCACCGCTGGGGTGCAGCAGATGCTGCGTCAGCGCTCCGTCGTTGGTCATGATGAGCAGCCCCTCGGAGTCCAGGTCCAGCCGGCCCACGGGGTACACCCGGGCGCCGCAGTCCGATACCAGGTCCGCCACCGTCTTCCGCCCTTTCTCGTCAGAGAGGGTAGTCACATAACCCCGGGGCTTGTTCAGCAGCAGATAGACCAGTTCCTCCCGCTCCGCCAGGGGTCTGCCGTCCACCCGGATGTCGTCCCGGTCGGGGTCTGCCCGCTGCCCCAGCTCCGCCGGGACGCCGTTCACCGTCACCCGGCCGGCTGTGATGTACGTCTCCGCCGCCCGCCGGGAGCAGATCCCCGCGGCGGACAGCAGCTTTTGCAGTCGTTCTTCCATGTCTCTCCTCACTCGGGCAGCTTCAAAAGGCCCATAGCCGGCTCCAGCCGGGGCAGCACGTCCGCTCCGCACAGCAGGTCCACCCGGCCCACTTCCCTGCCGTTTACCCGGAACACCGCCTGTCCAACTAGGGTTCCGGCGATGATGGGCGCCGTCAGCGGCTCACTGAGCGTCAGGTCCCATGTCAGATTCTCCCCTTCCGCCAGAGGCCAGGAGAAGCTGTCCGCCGCCGCCAGAGGCACGTCCCGGGCCACACCGCCGGACACTTTCGCCCGGCAGAAGGTCTGGCCGATCACCGCCGACCTCCGGGCGGGATAGGCCGAAAAGCCGTAGTCATACAGCGCCTGGTGGTCCGCCCAGTCGTTGCCGTCCTGGAGGGTCACCGCCACCAGCCGCTGTCCGTTCCGCTCCGCGCAGCTCACCAGAGTCCGGCCGGCGGCCTTTGTGTAGCCGGTCTTCAATCCGATGCAGCCGTCCATATAGCGGAGCAGTTTATTGTGGTTGGTCATGGTCCGGCTGCCGATGGTGACCTGCCGGGTGGAGGCAATGCGCATCAGCGTCTCGTTCTCCACCGCCGCACAGGCCAGCTTCGCCATGTCCCGGGCGGTGGAGTAGTGCCCCTCCGCGTCCAGGCCGTTGGAATTGGCGAAGGAGGAATTGGTCATGCCCAGCTCCTTCGCCTTCCCGTTCATCAGCTTGACGAACCCCTCCTGGCTGCCGCCTACATGATCCGCAATAGCCACGGCGGCGTCGTTGCCGGAGCACAGCAGCAGCCCGTACAGCAGCGCCTCCAGCGTCAGTTCCTCCCCCTCCTGCAAATACATGGAGGAGCCCTCGGTGTACGCCGCCTCCCGGCTGACCTTTACTGTGTCAGACAGGTCTCCCTCCTCGATGGCCACCAGGGCCGTCAGGATCTTGGTGGTAGAGGCAATCAGCATCCTGGCGTCGGCGTTCTGCTCATACAGCACCCGGCCGCTGTCCACGTCCACCAGGATGGCGGATGCGGCGGAGGTACTGACCGCCTTAGCCTGACAAGGAAAACAGCTGAACAGGAACGCTGCCGCCAGCAGTATTCCCAGCATCTTTTGAAAAGGGCGCAACAACCATCACCTCACCGTTGGGATGATGGTAGTATACCCCGGTCACAGGCTTTCTTTTTCCTGCTTCTTGTCGAAAAATTTTTCCACCTTGTCCAGAATATCCGGTGCCATCTCCACGATGCGGTCCACAGTGTTCACCGGCGGTACCGCCACCGGCAGCACCCGGGTGGCTCCGTCCTTGATGACCAGGAAGGCCACCGGGTCGATCTTCACGCCGGCGGCGCTGCCGCCGCCGAAGTTCTCCCTGGCGGTCTTGCCGTAGTCCCCGCCGCCGCTGCCGAAGCCAAAGCTGACCTTGGAAATAGGGATCAGCGTCACACCGTCAGGGGTGGTGATGGGCTGGCCCACGATGGTGTTGGTATCCACCATCTCATGGACCTTCTCCATGGCGGAGCGCATCATGTCGTTGAGAGGATGCTTCTTATCCATATTGTTTTCCATATCGCTCGTCCTTTCTTACGCGGCGGTTTGTTCAGCCTGCTCCGGCTCCTTCTGCTCCGAGGCCGGCGGCTGCTGTTTCTTCTGTTTTTTTCGGAAGGCCAGGAACCACTTCAGCGCCGGGATCCCCACACCCAGTCCAACTCCCAGCAGTGTTCCGATGCGGATGGAGATCCCCGCCTCCCCGGAGACCTCCGTCCCCGGCGCGTCAAAGTCAATGCCCACATGAATACGGGGATTTCGGATGTCCAGCACCTGCTCCAGGGCCGGCATCACAGTCCAGACGGCGGCGTGGAGGTCGCCGTACCGCTCTGCGGCAGCGGCCGGGTCCGCCTGGCCTCCCACCGTCACCGACAGGTCCAGGGGAGCCACCCGGATGCCCCGGCGGGTGCGGCCCAGCGCCCTTTTCAAGGGCGGCCACAGCGTCCGAACAGCGTCCTTGATATCCGCCAGGGTGATCTTTGGCTTCGCCCTTTCGTCCTTGGATTGCTTCTCTTTCGGCGCTTTCTCCTTCTTCTCCTTCTTGGGCTTCTCCTCCTTGGGCTTTTTCTCCTTGACTGGATACACCTGGAAGCGGAAGGGACCCACCCGGACCCGCACCAGGGTCTGGCCGCCCCGGAACACGGCGTGGACACCCACCCGCGTCAGGCAAAGCAGGACGATCAACGCCGCCAGAATGCCCAGTATCCACAGCAGGACCAACGCCGTCACCTCCCTTTCGCCCCTGTTATGGGGTCAGTCTTCCGTCTCCTCCGGCTCCTGGAAGGCGGCGGTCTCCGGCGTGTCCGCATCGGTGATCTCCGCGCCCTCCGCCGGATCGATGATCTCTCCGTTCTCGTTCAGGCGCATCTGGCCCTCGCCGCCCAGGTCCGGCATCTCCGGCAGGTCCTCCAAGCTGGTCAGGTGGAAGGCCCGCAGGAACTGCTTGGTGGTGCGGTACAGGCGGGGCCGGCCCGGGACCTGGAGACGGCCGCACTCCTCAATGAGCTTCCGGTCCAGCAGCAGGCCTATGGTATAGGAGCTGTCCACCCCCCGGATCTGGTCCACGTAGGCCCGGGTGGTGGGCTGGTAGTAGGCGATGATGGTCAGTACCTCCAGGGCCGGCTGGCTCAGCTTGGCAGGCTTGCGGATCTCAAAGGCCCTGCGGATAACGTCCGCGTAATCCGGCGCGGAGCACAACTGCCAACTGTCCTCAATATGCAGCAGTCGGATACCCCGTCGCTCATAGGCGTAATAGTCCATCAGCTTTTGAAGCACCTGCTCCACCGTGGGGCGGTCCATCTCCAGCGCCACGCAGATGCGGTCCACGTGGACCGGCTCTCCCGAGGCGAACAGGATGCCCTCAATGGCGGATTCGATCTCCTTCATCTCCATGCTTTCCAAAACGGATTTCTCCTTACAACATCAAATTTTCCGGCAGTTCGCCCTCCTGGCGGACAGTACAGTCCGTCTCGGAGCCTGCCAGGTGCAGCACATGGGCCCGGCACAGCTCCAGCACCGCCAGAAAGGTGGCCACCACCTCACTGCGGCTGCGGCTGCCCCGGAACAGCAGTAAAAACCGGGTGATGCCGTGCTCCTTCAGCCGGCGGACGATATCCCTGGCCTTGCTCTCCACTGGGTAGGGCTCGTGCTGGACGATGTCCTGGAAGGCGGTCTTGGGCGGGGGCAGGGCCCGCTCCGCCCGGTTCTGGATCTCCGCCATGGCCAATACCAGGTCGGCAGGCTCCTGGGAGTACTCGAAAATTTTACCCCGCTCCATAGGCTCCGGATTCCGGGTAACAATGTTCCGGCCGAACTCCCCCATAGGGCCCAACCTACCTGCCAGAGTCTTCACCCGGACATAGTTCTCGTTCCGGCGGCGCTCCTCCAGGGATTGGATCAGGGCGTCCATCTCGCTCTGGGCCTCCTCGTCCTCGATGGAGAGGAGCATCCGGGTTTTGATATACACCAGGTGGGAGGCCATGGTGACGAACTCGCTGGCCACCTCCAGGTCCATCTTCTGCCGCTGCTCCAGCCAGGCGATGTATTGATCGCAGATCAGGGAAATGGAGATGTCCTGGATCTCCATTTTATTCTTGCCCAGCAGGAACAAAATCAGGTCCAGGGGGCCCTCAAAGTCCTGCATCTCCTCTGAACGGGAGCGGACCACTTTTTCCAGTTTGAATACAGGGTTTTCCAATGGCACACCTCAGAAAAACAGGTTGAACATGGCCGCGTACATGGTCATGATGGCCCGGCTGATGAAGCCGTCTCCCACGCCCAGGAAGGACAGCACCAGCAGCACCGCCAGTCCGTACCGTTCATAGCGCATCAGGGTGAAGTAGGCCCGATTGGGCAGAAAGGCACCCAGGACCTTGCTGCCGTCCAGCGGCGGGATGGGGATGAGATTGAACAGCCCCAGGCCGATGGACAGGGGCGCCAGGGTGTAAAGGCAAAAGGTAAACACCGTATCCCAGACTGCGGTATAAGGCATGTAAAGGTATATCACCTTACTGATCCCCATGGCCAGAAGGGCCAACGCGAAGTTGGATAGCGGTCCCGCCAAGGCGGTGACGGCCATGCCCTGCTTGGGCTTCTTAAAGTACCGGGGGGCCACCGGCACAGGCTTGGCCCAGCCGAAGCCGGCAACGAACATCAGCAGCAGGCCGAACCAGTCGATATGCCGCAGGGGATTCAGGCTCAGGCGGTGCATACTCTTGGCGGTGGGGTCCCCCAGGGCCAGCGCCGCCAGGCCGTGGCAGGTCTCATGGATGGTCAGGCACAGGAAGATGGCAGCCACCCGCAGGGCCGCGTCTCCCATGGAGGAAAAGTCCAGGGACTGAATCAGGTTTTGCAGATAGTGCGTCATAGGCCGCTCCTATTGTCAATACTTCATTTTATTATACCAGATTTCCCCGATGAAGACAAGAAAAATCCAACGATTCCTCCTGCTCTGCCCGCTGTTGCAATCATCTGCCGGATATGGTACAGTTTTCCGAAAGGAGGCGGTCTCGCTGGACAATATCAACAAAACGCTGTATATTCCCCTCTGTGGAAAAGCCTTTGTGAGCAAGCGGGGCATTCTCCTCCATGACCCGATGGCGGAGGCCATTTGGGAGCAACAGGGCTTTCCTCTGAAAGGCACGGCAAAATCGAAGTGGCTGGCCTATTACATGGGGATGCGGGCAGCCGTGTTTGACCGGTGGCTGGTGGCGCGGCTGGAGGAAGCACCGGAGACTCTGGTGATCCAGATCGGCTGCGGGCTGGACAGCCGCGTCCACCGTCTGGGGGTAAGGGGCCATCTGTGGTACGACGTGGATTTTCCCGAGGTGATCCGGGAGCGGCGGCGGTATTATGCCGAATCGGACCACTATCACATGCTGGGCGCCGACGCCCGGGAGTGCCCCTGGCTTCATGAGATGCCTTTGGGACGGAACACCCTGGTCGTCCTGGAGGGCGTCAGTATGTACTTCCGGCGGGAGGAGCTGCTACCGCTGCTGGCGGCGCTGACGGAGCGATTTTCGGGCGTCAGCGTCCTGATGGACTGCTACACTGTTTTCGCGGCCAGAGCCTCCAAATACAAAAATCCCATCAACGAGGTGGGCGTCACTCAGCTGTACGGCGTGGACCGGCCGGAGGAGCTGGAAGCAGGCACAGGCCTGGTGTTCATAGGTGAGCGGGAGCTGACGCCAGGCTGGATGACGGACCAGCTGGCGGGCTTTGACCGGGCTTTCTTCCGGGCTGTATTCACTGGCGCCTCGGCGAAAAAGATCTACCGGCTGTTTGAATACGAAAAGAAATAAAAAGAGGCAGACGCTTTTGCGTCTGCCTCTTCTGTTCTTGGGGATCAGCCCTTCACCATGGAGGCGATCTCCGCGGCGAAGTTCTCCTGCTTCTTCTCAATGCCCTCGCCCTTCTCGAAGCGGACAGCGTCCTTGAAGGTGACGGTGCCGCCCAGCGCCTTGGCGGCGGAGGCGATATACTTCTCAACGGTCAGGGTGTTGTCCTTCACAAACTCCTGCTGCAGCAGGCAGTTCTCGGCGTAGAACTTGTTCAGCTTGCCCATGACGATCTTCTCGCGGACAGCCTCGGGCTTGGAGGCCATCTTGGGATCGTTGGCCATCTGGACCATCATGATCTTCTTCTCCTCGTCCAGGACCTCCTGGGTGACCTGGGACTTATCCCAGAAACGGGGATTCAGAGCAGCGATCTGCATGGCGACGTCCTTGCCGATCTCGGTGGCGTCAATGCCGCCCTCCACGGCCAGGTTCACCAGCACGCCGATCTTGCCGCCGGCGTGAATATAGGGAACGGAGACGCCCTCGGTGAAGAAGGCGAAGCGGCGGACCTTGATGTTCTCGCCGATGACCAGGACCATCTCCTGCTGCTGCTCGGTGACGGTGTTCTCAGTGCCGTTGTACTTGCAGGCCATCAGGGCGTCCAGGTCGGCGGGCTTGTTGGCGGCCACAGTGGCGGCCACACCCTTGACGAAGTCCACGAACTTCTCGTTCTTGCCCACGAAGTCGGTCTCGGCGTTGACCTCGACCACCACGCCCATGCCGTCGATAACGGCGGCGTAAGCCATGCCCTCGGCGGCGATGCGGCCGGCCTTCTTGGCGGAAGCGGCCAGGCCCTTCTCGCGCAGGAACTCGATGGCCTTGTCGATGTCGCCATCGGAAGCGGCCAGAGCCTTCTTGCAATCCATCATGCCCACGCCGGTCATTTCGCGCAGGTTCTTCACATCAGCTGCGGTAAAAGCCATTTTTATTTCCTCCAATATCTTGATACCAGCGCAATGCGCTGCAAACGTCCTGATTACTCGGCGTCCTCGGCCTTCTCGGCGGCAGCCTCGGCGGTCTGCTCACCCTGCTTGCCCTCCAGTACGGCGTTGGCCATGATGGAAGAGATCAGCTTGATGGCGCGGATGGCGTCGTCGTTGCCGGGGATGACGTAGTCGATCTCGTCGGGATCGCAGTTGGTATCGGCGATGGCCACCACGGGAATGCCCAGCTTGTGGGCCTCGGCGATAGCGTTGCGCTCCTTGCGGGTATCCACGATGAACAGGGCGCCGGGCAGCTTCTTCATTTCCTTCACGCCGCCCAGATACTTCTCCAGCTTCTCGATCTCGCCCAGGTGCTTCATGACTTCCTTCTTGGGCAGCATGTCGAAGGTACCGTCGGTCTGCATGGCCTTCAGCTGGTTCAGACGGTCCACGCGGGTGCGCATGGTCTTGAAGTTGGTCATCATGCCGCCCAGCCAGCGGGCGTTGACATAGTACTGACCGCAGCGGGTAGCCTCCTCACGGATGGCCTCCTGGGCCTGCTTCTTGGTGCCGACAAACAGCAGGGACTGGCCGCTCTCGCTCAGCTGACGGACGAAGCTGTAAGCCTCCTCCAGCTTGCGGACGGTCTTCTGCAGGTCCACGATATAGATGCCGTTGCGCTCGGTGTAGATATAGGGAGCCATCTTGGGGTTCCAGCGGCGGGTCTGGTGACCGAAGTGGACGCCCGCCTCCAGCAGGGCCTTCATGGATACGACGTCAGAATTTGCCATAGTGTAGTGTTCCTCCAAATCAATTTCGTTTTTACCTCCGGCGGCTTCATCCCCCCCGCTGACCCGGCTTTTGGATGCCGGGCACGAACGGGAAGTCGACGCACCGTGCGGAATGCTGAAATATAATACCACAAAGGCCTGTCGGAATGCAAGTATTTTTTCCAAAAAAATGTGGATTTTACGCGGGTTTTCCCTGGCAGATGGCCTTCTTCAGAATCTCCGCCGCCGTTTCCGCTCCAGATTGGGGTCCCGCCGCTGGAAGGGCTTGTCGATGAGGATGATGTCGTCCCCGATGCGCTGGATACACTCCCAGGGAATGTAGAACTCCTCCCCCCTGCCGAACAGGCCGAAGAAACGGCAGGGGCCAAAGACCACGATGGCCACTACCTGGCCCTCCGGCACCTTCACGTCCACATCCCCCACGAAGCCCAGACGGCAGCCGTCGCAGATGTTGATGACCTCTTTGCATCTCAAGTCCCGGATCCTGCACTGCATATGATCTCACCTCTTCCCCACTGTATGCGGCGGAATGGCCGTCCCATGCCCACAAAGCGACAAAACCTTCCAGTATAGGAAAAACCGCCTGCGGCCATACTTTTTCCACGAGCAAAAGGCAGAAGAAGCAGGAGGCGTCTTTCATGCAGGGAAAGGTCGAGATCGCCGGGGTGAACACGGCGAAGCTGAAAGTGTTGAAAAACGACGAGACCATGGAGCTGCTCCGCCGGACCAAAGAGGGAGACCAGGAGGCCCGCCGCCAGCTGATCGAGGGGAATCTGCGGCTGGTACTGTCCGTCATCCAGCGCTTCTCCGGCCGGGGCGAGAACGCCGATGACCTGTTCCAGGTGGGCTGCGTGGGGCTCATCAAGGCCATCGACAACTTCGATATCAGCCAACCCGTCCGATTCTCCACCTACGGCGTGCCCATGATCATCGGCGAGATCCGGCGCTACCTGCGGGACAACAGCGCCATCCGTGTCTCCCGCTCCATGCGGGACACCGCCTACCGGGTCCTCCAGGTCCGGGACCGCTTCCTGACGGAAAACCAGCGGGAACCCACTGTGGAGCAGATCGCTCAGGAGCTGGGGATCCCCCGGGAGGAGGTGGTCTTCGCCATGGACGCCATCGTGGATCCCGTGTCCCTCTACGAACCGGTGTACTCCGACGGCGGCGACGCCATCTGTGTTATGGACCAGGTCCGGGACACGAAGAACACCGACGAGGACTGGACGGACCGCATCGCCCTGAAGGAGGCCATGAAACACCTGGACCCCCGGGAGCGGCGCATCCTGTCCCTGCGGTTCTATGAGGGAAAGACCCAGATGGAGGTCTCCGCCGAGGTGGGCATCTCCCAGGCTCAGGTGTCCCGCCTGGAAAAAGGAGCCATCAACACCATCAAAAAGAATATCTGAGCAGAAAAAGAGGCCTGAAAGGGCCTCTTTCAGGCTGTCGAAAAAGTCCGACGGACTTTTTCGACGCCTTCACAATACCTC
>CAMCDX010000004.1 GCA_945873695.1 uncultured Clostridia bacterium
TCCCCCTGCAAAATGCAACCCAGTTGCTTTAAGCAGTGGTTTTTCGACAAGCTGTAAGGACGCTCTGCGGATTTCCGCAGAGCGTCCTTTTTCCATCCGGAAAAGACTGGCTGTCCGCCTTGAAAACGCAGACTGACTATGTTAGAATGAATTACAACCCCAAAATTTGTTGATTCTGTCAAAAACAGGAGGCAGCAAACCATGACAAAAGCAGAATTCGCAGCACGCCTGAAACACGCCTGCGCGGCCGTCACCGCCGCGGAGGCCGAACTGACTGAGATCGACTCGAAATTTGGTGACGCGGATCACGGCCTGACCATGACCAAGATCGCCGGAGCTATCTCCGCCGCGGTGGATGATTCGGACGGCGGCATCCAGTCCATGCTGGACGACGCCGCCATGGCCGTCATGTCCCTGAACGGCGGCAGTGCCGTTCCCCTGTGGAACACTTGGCTGGACGGCATGCAGGAGGACGCCCCGGAGGGGGAGGAAATTGGCATCGACGGCATTAAGGCCATCTTCGCCCGGGCCTTTGAGGAGATCGACGACATGTCCGGCGCCAAGGTGGGGGACAAGACCATGATGGACGCTCTGATCCCCGCCAGCGAGGCCATCGCCGCCTATGAGGGCGACAGCGCGGACGAGCTGTTCGCCGCCGCTGCCAAGGCCGCCGCTCAGGGTGCGGAGAACTCCAAAAACTTCGTATCCAAATTCGGCCGGGCCAAGAGCTACGGCACCAAGACCATCGGCACCCCTGATGCCGGGGCTACCTCCATGTCCTATTTCTTCCAGGGGCTGGCCCAGGCGTAACACTTGTTTTCTTCCCCGAAGCAGTGGGGTTTTGCGGACACTCAAATTTTGACTGGAGGAATGCTGTATGAAAATGAAGAAGTTTATGAATGCCCCCGAGACCGTCACCGATGAGGAGCTGACCGGTCTGGGCCTGGCTTATCCTGACATCCTGGACGTGGATGGCCACCTGGTCATCAGCAAGGACCTGGCCGCCGCCGACCGCGTCACCATCGTTACCTACGGCGGCTCCGGTCATGAACCCGCCCAGGCGGGCTTTGTAGGCAAGGGCATGTTGGATATCCAGGCGGTGGGCGATATCTTCGCCGCTCCCAACGGCCAGCTGGTGTTCGACGCCATGAAGATGGCCGACAAGGGCCACGGTGTCCTGCTGCTGACGTTGAACTACGCCGGCGACCAGCTGGCCGGCAAGCAGGCCATGAAGCTGGCCAAGAAGGCCGGTCTCAACGTCCGCCAGGTGGTTACCGGCGAGGAAATCCAGTTCGACCCCAACGGCGAGGACAACAAGCGTGGCCTGGCCGGCGCGGTGGCCCTGTACCACATCGCCGCCGCTGCCGCCCGGGAGGGCAAGAGCCTGGACGAGGTGGCCGACATCGCCCAGCACTACGCCGACAACATGGCTTCCATCACTGTCAAGTCCACCGACGCCACCCACCCCCAGAACGGCATGTCCTTCGGCGACCTGGGCGAGACCGACCTCATGGAGATCGGCGCCGGCCAGCACGGCGAGGGCGGCGGCGTCCGGGTGCCGATGGCTTCCTCCAAGGAGACCGTAGCCACTGTGGCGGAGGCCCTGTGCAAGAACCTGGACCTGAAGGCGGGGGACAAGGCCTTCGTCATGATCAACGGCTGCGGTGCCACCACCATGATGGAGATGCTGGTGCTGTTCAAGGACACCGTGGAGTTCCTGAAGGCCAAGGGCGTGGAGGTCGTGGCCAGCATGGTGGGCGAGATCCTCACCGTACAGGAGGCCGCCGGCTTCCAGATGAACATCGCCAAGTGGGACGACGAGACGCTCCGCCTGTGGAACACGCCCTGCCACACCCCCGCGTACAGTAAGGAGTAACGGCTATGGCAGACGCAATCGGAAACAAGGCCGCAAAGGACTACCACCTGGACGTGCCTGCCCCCGAGCAGGGCTTTTTCGCCAAGGGATTGGGCCACGGCGACTGGGGCACCAAGAACCGTCTCTCCCGGCTGTTCAACCCCAAGAGCGGCAACACCGTCATGCTGGCCTTTGACCACGGCTACATCATGGGCTCTACCGCGGGCCTGGAGCGTATGGACGTGACCATCGCCCCCCTGTGCCAGTACGCCGACGTGCTGATGGGCACCCGGGGTGCCATCCGCTCCTGCATCCCCCCTACGGTTCATAATGCCATCTGCCTGCGGGCCACTCACGACGCCAGCGTCCTCATCGACGACATGAGTACCGGCAACGGCATCGGCGCTGACATAGAGGCCGCCATCCGCATGAACGCCTCCGCCGTGGCCATGCAGTGCTTCATCGGCGGCGCCGGTGAGGCCCAGTCTCTGGAGACCCTCTGCCGGGCGGTGGACGCCGGAGAGCGGTACGGCATCCCCGTTCTGGGCGTCACCGCCGTGGGCAAGGAGATGGCCCGCACCACCCAGTATTTCCTGCTGGCTACCCGCATCCTGGCGGAGCTGGGTGCCTCCTTCGTCAAGACCTACTACTGCGACGACTTTGAGAAGGTTGTCGCCGCCTGTCCCGTGCCCATCGTCATCGCCGGAGGCAAGAAGCTTCCGGAGGACGAGGCCCTGACCATGGCCTACCGGGCCATCTCCGACGGCGCCCGGGGCGTGGACATGGGCCGCAACATCTTCCAGAGCGAGCACCCCGCCGCCATGTGCCAGGCGGTGGCCAAGATCGTGCACGAGAAGTTCACCGACAAGGAGGCTTATCAGTTCTATCAGGAGCTGGCTTCCAAACAACAATGACAGGAGGATTTCCTCATGGCAGCTGCATACATGCACATCGGCATCCCCGTTCTCAACAAGAAGCCCAACATGGTCTACAACGAGTGGGGCAAGTTCTGGGTGAATGAAAGCGTGGACGCCTACGATTATAAGATCGAATACCTGAAATTCGAGGAGGGCACCCGCTTCCCGGAGATCCTCTCCAAGCAGCCCCATGTGGCCTACAAGGTGGACGACATGGGCCCCTACATCGCCCAGGCCCAGCAGGTCATCTTCGGGCCGGAGGTGCTGAGCGATACCGTCCGGCTGGCCTTTGTCATCCAGGATGACGCCATCATCGAGCTTTACGAGGAAAAATAAGGCGCTTTCAAATCATAAAAAGATCTCCGGCCCCAGGGGGCCGGAGATCTTTTTCATATCATCATACATCGTCCTTGATACCCACGCGCAGGTAAAAGCGGTGCATAAAGCCGAAGGTGAAGCCGCCGGGCAGCATCCCGTTCACGAACAAGGCCGCCAGCACACCGATGCCGGTATCCAAAATCCGCCCCAGCGCATAGGAGATATACGTATCCACAGGCGTGTTGAACAGGATGATGCACAGTACCACGCCGCCGGGCTGCACGCCGCCCACCCAGATATACTGGCAGACCACGATCAAGATCACCACGCCGACGAAGGTCAACGGGATCAAAAACCAGCGGTTGCTTCCGTCCGGGAACAGGAACACGTAAAAGGCGAACAGGCCCATGCCGATAAAGCCTCCCACCAGCGTGCCGAAAAAGCGGTTGCCGCCGTGGAGCTTGCTCATGCCGTAGTCGCTGCCCATGCCGAAGATGGCACCGATGCAGGCGAAGGCGGGGCTGCGGTCAAAAAAATAATAGACCAGAGCGCACAAGGTAGCCGCCAGGGCGGTCTTGATGTTCCGCATACCTATCCTGGGTCGCTGGATCGGTTTGCTCTTGTTCTCCATGATAGATCTCTCCTGTTTCATCGGTAGCGGCCCAAAGCGGCCGCCTGTTAAAATCCTGTAAAAATTTTAACATAAGGAAATCCGCGTGAAAAGTCATTTCCGCAAATTTTGCGAATTTTCTGCTATAAGAACACTCCGGCAGCAATGCCGCCGGAGTGTTTTGACGCTTAATATTCCGCTTCGCCGGTGTAGACCAGCTTGGCGTCGCCGGTGAGGGTGACCTGCTCGTCGGTATAGTTCACCACCAGATCACCGCCCCGGGCCTTGACGGTGATGTCCCGGCCCTTCTCGCACAGGTTGTTGGCTACGGCGGCTACCACGGCGGCGCAGGCGCCGGAGCCGCAGGCCAGAGTCTCGCCGCTGCCCCGCTCCCAGACCCGCATCTTGATGGTGTTCCGGTTCACCACCCGGATGAACTCGGTATTGATGCGTTCCGGGAAGCAGGAGGCGTGCTCAAACTGGGGTCCTACATGCTCCACGTCCACGCCGTCCACCCGGGGACAGAACACCACGCAGTGGGGGTTGCCCATGTCCACGCAGGTAATGGACCACTCTTTTCCGCCAATCTGGACGGGATAGTCCACCACCTCCTTCTCCGGCAGGGCCAGGTGGAGGGCGGTGGTGTCCAGAGTGGCGTAGCCCATGCCCACGCAGGCGGAGGTGACTTTACCGTTGGTGGTATAGACCTGAACGGTCTTGACGCCCTTGTCCGTCTCGATGGTCATGACATCCTTGGTGATCAGGCCAAAGTCGTAGAGGTATTTGCCCATGCACCGCAGGGCGTTGCCGGCCATCTGGCCCTCACTGCCGTCAGCGTTGAACATCCGCATCCGGGCGTCAGCCTTCCGGGACCGCTCCATCAAGACGATGCCGTCGGCGCCGATGCCGTAGTGCCGGTCGCAGAAGGCGATGCACAGGGACTCCGGGCAGGTGATGGCGCCGTCGAAGTTCTCCAGGAAGATATAGTCGTTGCCGCAGGACTGCATCTTGGCAAATTTCAGCTTCTGCCGCTCCGACCGTAGGTGGCAGATATCGATGAGCTCCGTGTTGCCCTGGGTATACCGGGAAGCCAGGATGTCCGTCAGGGCACCCGCGGTATCCAAAGAGGTCAGGCAGGGAATCCCCAGCTGGACGCAGCGGTGGTTCAGGTGGATGAAATCCCGGATATAGCTGGGCTCGGTAGAGCCGGTGAGGATGACGTAGTCGATCTTGCCGGCCTCCAGCAGCTGGAAGACCCGGTTGTCCTGGCCCAGCTTGCCCACCACTTCCACGTCGGTGCCCAGCTGGGAGATCTCAAAGGCGGTGCGGTCGGTGGCGTAGAGCTTGTAGCCCATGTCGTCCAGCTTCCGGGCGATACCCACGATCTCCGGCTGGTCCCGGCGGTTGACGGAGATCAGCACGCCGCCCCGGGTGGGCTTTTCCACCTTGTAGCCGGCGGAGACCAGGCCCTTGAACAACGCCTCCTGCATATTCTTGCCCAGGCCCAGCACCTCGCCGGTGGACTTCATCTCGGGAGACAGGGCGGCGTTGGCGTCGGTGATCTTCTCAAAGGAGAAGACAGGCACTTTCACGGCAACATAGGGCGGCTGCTTGTAAAGGCCGGTGCCGTAGCCCAGGGACTTCAGGGGCTGGCCCACCATGACCCGGGTGGCCAGATCCACCATGGGCACGCCGGTGACCTTGGAGATGTAAGGCACGGTACGGCTGGCCCGGGGATTGACCTCGATGACGTACAGCTCGCCCTGGTAGATGAGGTACTGGATGTTGATGAGGCCCCGGGTGCCCAGGGAGAGGGCCAGCTTTTCGGAGCAGTCGATGATGACCTTCAGCATTTTGTCGCCGATGGAGAAGGGCGGGTACACAGCGATGGAGTCGCCGGAGTGGACGCCGGTGCGCTCGATGTGCTGCATGACGCCGGGGATCAGCACGTCGGTACCGTCGGAGATGACATCCACCTCCAGCTCCTTGCCCATCAGGTACTGGTCCACCAGGACGGGGTTTTCGATCTTGCCGGAGAGGATGACCTCCATGTAGGTCCGCACGTCCTCGTCGTTGTGGGCGATGACCATGTTCTGGCCGCCGATGACATAGGAGGGCCGCAGCAGCACGGGATAGCCCAGCTCATGGGCGGCGTCCAGGGCCTCCTGCATTCCAAGAACACCCCGGCCCTGGGGGCGCTTGATGGAGAAGCGCTCCAGCAGCTCGTCAAACCGCTCCCGGTCCTCGGCCATGTCAATGGACTCGGCGGAGGTGCCCAGGATGGGGATGCCGTGGCTGTCCAGGTACTGGGTCAGCTTGATGGCCGTCTGGCCGCCAAAGGCCACCACCACGCCCACGGGCTTCTCCACGCCGATGATGTGCATGACGTCCTCGGGGTACAGCGGCTCGAAGTACAGCCGGTCGGCGGTGTCGTAGTCGGTGGAGACGGTCTCCGGGTTGTTGTTGACGATGACCACCTCATAGCCCAGCTCCTTCAGCGTCCAGACGCAGTGGACGGAGGAGTAGTCGAACTCGATGCCCTGGCCGATGCGGATGGGACCGGAGCCCAGCACCATGATGACGGGCTTGCCGGACCGGGGGAAGGTCCGGGACTCGCAGAACTGGTCGAAGGAGGAGTAGAAATAGGGGGTCTCGGCGTCGAACTCGGCGCCGCAGGTATCCACCATCTTATAGACGGCGGTCTTGGCGGGGACGGGCAGGCTGTCCGCCTTGGCGAGGCGCAGCAGGGCGGTGTCGGGATAGCCCATCTTCTTGCCGGTCTCATAGTGCTCCGCCGTCAGGCCGTCAGCGGCCAGAGCCAGCTCGAAGTCGGCCATTTTCTTGAGCTTCGCCAGGAACCAGCGGTCGATCTTGGTGATGTCAAAGATCTCGTCGATGGAGACGCCGGCCTTCAGGGCCTCGAACACCGTGAAGACGCGGTGGTCGTCCACCCGGCGGAGCCGCTCCTCCAGAGAGGCGGTGTCCTCCGGGTCCACCTTCCGGTTCAGGCTGTCCAGTCCCACCTCGGCGCCCCGGACGGCCTTCATCAGAGCCATCTCAAAGCTGGGGGCGATGGACATGACCTCGCCGGTGGCTTTCATCTGAGTGCCCAGCTTCCGGGAGGCGTCGGCGAACTTGTCAAAGGGCCACTTGGGCATCTTCACCACGATGTAGTCCAGGGTGGGCTCGAAGCAGGCGCAGGTCTTGCCGGTGATGTCGTTTTTGATCTCGTCCAGGGTGTAGCCCAGGGCGATCTTGGTAGTGATCTTGGCGATGGGGTAGCCGGTGGCCTTGGAGGCCAGGGCGGAGGAGCGGCTGACACGGGGGTTGACCTCGATGACCGCGTACTCAAAGCTGTCGGGGTTCAATGCCAGCTGGCAGTTGCAGCCGCCCACGATGCCAAGGTGGGTGATGATGTCCAGCGAGGCCTTGCGGAGCATCTGAAACTCCTTGTCCGCCAGGGTCTGGGTGGGAGCCACCACGATGGAGTCGCCGGTGTGAACACCCACCGGGTCCAGGTTCTCCATGGAGCAGACAGCGATGACGTTGCCCACGCTGTCCCGCATGGTCTCAAACTCGATCTCTTTCCAGCCGAAGATGGCCTTTTCGATCAGCACCTGGGTGATGGGAGATGCGTCCAGGCCCGTCTGGGCAATGACGCGCAGCTCCGCTTCGTTCTGAGCCGCGCCGCCGCCGGCGCCGCCCAGGGTGAAGGCGGGACGGACGATGACGGGATAGCCGATGCGGTCGGCCACCGCCAGGGCGTCCTCCACGGTCTCGGCGATGTCGGAGGCGATGACCGGCTGGCCGATCTCCGCCATGGCCTCCTTGAAGAGCTCCCGGTCCTCGGCCCGGGAGATGGCCTTGGCGTCGGTACCCAGCAGCCGGACGCCCTGTTCCTCCAAAAAGCCCTCCTTGTCCAGCTGCATGGCCAGGGTCAGGCCGGTCTGGCCGCCCAGGCCCGCCAGGATGGAGTCGGGCTTCTCTTTCTTAATGATGCGCTTGATGGTGTCAACGGTCAGGGGCTCCAGATAGATCTCGTCCGCCATGGCCTGGTCGGTCATGATGGTGGCGGGGTTGGAGTTGCACAGCACCACATTGACCCCCGCCTCCTTCAGGACGCGGCAGGCCTGGGCGCCGGCGTAGTCGAACTCGGCGGCCTGGCCGATGACGATGGGGCCGGAGCCGATCACCAGGACTTTCTTGATGCTTTTATCCAGAGGCATTACCGGTCACCACCTTTCATGAGCTCCACAAATCTGTCGAAGAGGAAGGACGTGTCCTTCGGCCCGGTGCAGGCCTCGGGATGGAACTGCACAGTAAAGGCCTTCAAGTCGGGGTAGTCGATGCCCTCGCAGGTGCCGTCGTTGGCGTTGGCAAAGGAGATCTTTCCCACCTTCACGGAATCGCTGTCCACGGCGTAGCCGTGGTTCTGGCTGGTGATGTAGGTGCGGACGCCATTCACGTCCCGGACCGGCTGGTTCACGCCCCGGTGGCCGTATTTCAGCTTGTAGGTCTGTCCGCCCACCGCCAGGGCCGTCAGCTGGTGACCCAGGCAGATGCCGAACATGGGGACCTTGCCCAGGAGCTTTTTGATCTGCTGGATCTGATAGACGTTCTCCGCCGGGTCGCCGGGACCGTTGGACAGCATGACGCCGTCCGGGGCCGACGCCAGGATGTCCTCGGCAGAGGTGGCGGCGGGCCGAACGGTGACGGTGCAGCCCCGCTTCTGAAGCTCCCGGATGATGTTGGTTTTGGCGCCGTAGTCCAGGAGGTCGACCTTAAACCGCTCCTCCCCCACCGCCGGATAGACGGCAGGTTCCCTGCAGGTGACGGCCTCTACCACGCCGGTGACGGCGTAAGTGGCCACCGGCGTCAGGTCGGCGGGCACCTCATCGCAGATCGCGGCGTTCATGACACCGTGTTCCCGGATGATGCGGGTCAGCTCCCGGGTGTCCACGCCGTACAGGCCCGGCACGTTCTGCTCTTTCAGGAAGGTGTCCAGGTCGCAGTCAGTACGGAAGTTGGAGGGCGCGTCGCACCACTCCCGGACTACGTAGCCCTTCACGTGGCAGCCGCCCTCAAAGTCCTCCCGTATGATACCGTAATTGCCGATGAGGGGGTAGGTCTGCATCACGATCTGACCGGCGTAGCTGGGGTCGGTCAGTGTTTCGATGTAGCCGCACATGCCGGTGGTGAACACCAGTTCCCCTACGGTGTCCCCCGTGCCGCCGAACTGGATGCCCTCGAACACCCGGCCGTCCTGCAGCACCAAAAATCCCTTTTTCATGGTTTCCTCCCATTTCAGACCGCAGTCCGTCGATTTTACCGTATTTTATGACATTATGATGTTTTTTCACCCAACAGTCAATTCCTTCCGCCCCATTTTGCAGGTAGAGTTTTTGGCCGGAAAGGTAATACTTTTTGTGCATTTTCGCAAAGGTGGACCTATTTCGTCATTTTTTGCTGGTTTTGGCGTTCCGGTTGCAAGAGGCTGGGGTTTTGTCTATAATGGTGTCATCATTCCAAGGGGAGGTCCCGCCATGGCCAAGCATCTGGACAAGTTCACAAAACCCTTCCAGGACAGCCGCATCCCCTTTCTGCTGACGGAGGTCATCACCAACGGCGCCGGGGAGATGGTGGATATCGTGTTCCGCTATCTCAACTCGCCTGCCGCCGCCCTGCTGAACAGCTCGGCCGAGAGCCTCCGAAACCAGCGGTTCACCCGCCTGTTCCCGGCGGAGCGGCTGGTCCAGTTCGCCCCGCTGCACACGGTGGCCTTCTCCGGCTCCGCCGCCTCCTTCCTCTATGCCACGCCTCTGGGCCAGGAGCTGACCGTCACCTGCTACCAGCCCATGTACGGCATGGCAGCCTGCATCCTGGAGTCCCGGCGCGGCGCCCCCCGGGACCCCGGCGAAATGCTGGCGGAGACCCTGCCCGGCGCGGTGGCGGTGCTGGAGCTGAGCCGGGAGGGCGTCCGCTGCCTGTCCTTCAACCAGCACCTGTGTGACCTGTCCCACCGAAGCCGGCGGGAGCTGCTGGACCTGGCCGCCGGAGACTTCTCCGTCCTGGTGGAACCCGCGGACTGGCCCGGCCTGCTGCAGGAGCTGCTGGACGCCGCCCGGGACGGCCGGGGCATTGACTGGGAATTCCGTCTGTGCCGCAAGGACGGCGCCGCCCTGTGGGTGAACCTGCGCGCCTCTATCGTGTCCTCCCGGACAGGCGTCACCTCATTTTACGCCATGCTGCTGGATATCGACCAGCGGCGGCGGGTCCTGGAGCAGCTCCGGTCCGCTGACTCCCGGCTGGAGACCGCTCAGGCCCAGATTCAGCAGCTGTTCCGCTGCCTGCCCGGCGGCTACGCCCTGTTCCAGACCTCCGGCGGCGAAAAGCCGCCGGAGCCGCTGTACCTCAGCCAGGGCCTTGCCGACCTGCTGGGATACACGGAAGCGGATCTCCGGGAGCAGGTCAGCGACGACCTCTTCCGCCAAGTAATGCCGGAGGACCGGGAGCGCCTGGCGGCGGCCGCCGCCCAGGCCCGCTCCACCGGGTGCCTGGCTCCCCAGCTATGCCGGATCCAAAGCCGGGACGGCAGCCTGCTGTGGCTGGGGGTGGAGGGTGTCTGGCTGCCCCGTGAGACCGGCGGTCTCCTCTACGTATCCTTTATTGACAGGACCCGGGAGCAGAAACTGGAGACAAGGACGCGGGTCCAGGGCCAGCTCCGGGACCTGCTGCTGGACCACTCCCGGACTATTATTCTGGATTATGATCCCTCTTCAGGTGCCGCTCACGTGGAGCGGTACGACGCCGCCGGCCACCGCTTTTCCCAGGACATCCCCGGGTATCTGGAGCACATAAAAGCCGCCGGGACTATCCACCCTGATGACCGCCATTTCCTTACCGCCGTTCTCCGACGGGCCTCTGCCCGGCCCATCTCCGAAACGCTGGAGTACCGGGGCGATTACGACGGCCAGGGCTGGCGGTGGTACCGGGCCTCCTGGGCCAGCCTGTTCGATGAGCGGGGAGACGTGTACCGCCTGGTAGCCAAGGCGGAGGACATTACCCAGCAAAGGGCCGCCCAGGAGCGGTTCCGGGAGCTGATTGCACGCTACCGCAAGGGCGCGAAGACCGCTTTGGCCTCCGCCCGGCTGGACCTGACCGCGAACCGTATCCTGGACATCAAAAGCCCGGACCGTCACCTGACCCAGGTGTTGTTCGGCAACACCGCCGAGGCCTGCCTCCGCCACCTGGGAAGCGGCATTCCCAACGGGGATCAGCGGGACCAGTTCCAGCGGCAGTTCACCCCGGAGGCCCTGGCAGACGCCTTCCGCCAGGGAAACGCCCACTTTGGTCTGGAGCACCGGCTGGCCCTGGACGGCGGCGCGGTACTGTGGGTCCGGTCCATGCTGGAGCTGGCGGAAAATCCCGAAACCCGCCATCTGGAAGTCTTTCTCCGGGTGGCGAACGTGGACGGCACCCACCGGCAGACCCAGGTTCTGAGCCTGCTGGCGGCGGATTGCGAGTTCGTGCTGACGGTGGATGCCGCCACCGGCTTCTGCCGTTTATATGGTGACCGGCCACCCCTGCCCGACCGCACCACTTATCGGGCCCTGGCGGCAGCATACATCCAGGCCCAGGCCCCCTCCCACCAGCGGACCGCCCTAAGAAAGGCCGCCCGGCTGGACACGGTGCTGGCAGCCCTGGAAAATGGAAGTGACTACCGCCTCCCCCTCCCCGGTGATCCCCGGGGGCGGGCGGTCCGCTGGCGCTGGCTGGACCGGGAGGACGGTGTGGTACTGGTAACGCTGGAAGCGTAAGGAGGGGCACCCATGATCTACCTGCAAACCTTCCGCATGCCCGCCCGGGAAGATGAGGAGGCCTTTTTCTCCAATGCCGCGGACCCCCGGAACCAGCGGACCTGCTACACCACCAAATACCCCTTCCACGTGTTCCGCTATCGCCAACTGCCGGAGTTCACCTTTAAACCGGTGACCATCTTTTACGGCGGCAACGGCAGCGGGAAGTCCACCATTCTCAACGTCATGGCCGAGGCCCTCCGCCTCCGGCGGGGCGCGGTGTACAACCGCAGCGACTTCTTTGAGGATTACATTGCTCTCTACCGCTGTCATCACCGTCCCATCCCCCAGGGAAGCCGCATCATCACCAGCGACGATGTGTTCGACCGCCTGCTGGACATCCGATGCGTCAACGAGGGCATCGACACCGCCAGGGTCCGGCTTCTGGACCAGTACATAACGGACCGCCATGAGCGGTATCCCTTAAAGTCCCTGGACGACTATGAGGCATGGCGCCGCCACGCCGACGCCCAATCCATGTCCCAGTGCCGCTTTCTCCGGGAGCACCTGATCAAGAACGTGGAGGAACGGTCCAACGGAGAGAGTGCTCTGGCATATTTCACGGAATGCATTGGAGAAAACGCCCTGTACCTCCTGGACGAGCCGGAAAACAGCCTGTCCGCCGCCCTCCAGCTGAAGCTGAAGGGGTTTCTGGAGGACTCCGTCCGCTTCTTCGGCTGCCAGCTGGTCATCTCCACCCACTCGCCCTTCCTGCTGTCCATGCAGGGGGCGAAAATCTACGACCTGGACCAGACGCCGCCCCAACCCCGGCCCTGGACAGAGCTGGAGAACGTGCGGGTCTACCGGGACTTCTTCTGGGAGCATGAGGAAGAATTTCAGTAAAACGTAAAAAACCTGGAGAAAGGTGTCCCTTTCTCCAGATTTTCTTTCTTATTCGTCCAGCTTGAGCACCGCCAGGAACGCCTCCGTGGGGACCTGTACCGTGCCAAGGCTCCGCATCCGTTTTTTGCCCTCTTTCTGCTTTTCCAGCAGCTTCTTCTTCCGGGTGACATCGCCGCCGTAGCACTTGGCCAGCACGTCCTTCCGCATCGCCTTGACGGTCTCCCGGGCAATGACCCGGCCGCCGATGGCCGCCTGGATAGGGACCTCGAACAGCTGGCGGGGGATGTTTTCCTTCAGCTTCTCACACAGCTTCCGGGCCCGGGGATAAGCCTTATCCCTGTGGGCGATGAAGCTCAGGGCGTCCACCTTGTCGCCGTTCAAGAGCAGGTCCACCTTCACCAGCTCGCTGGGCCGGTAGTCGGACAGCTCGTAGTCCAGAGAGGCGTAGCCCTTGGTGTTGGCCTTCAGCGTGTCGAAGAAATCGTAGATGATCTCGTTCAGAGGCATCTGGTAATGGAGCTCCACCAGATTGGTGTCCAGGTACTGCATATCCTTGAACTCGCCCCGGCGGGTCTGGCACAGGGGCATGATGTTGCCCACATACTCATTGGGGGAGATGATGGAGACCTTGACGTAGGGCTCCTCGGCGCGCTCAATGGAGGCGGGGTCCGGGTAGTTATGGGGGTTGTCCACCCGCACCAGTGTGCCGTCGGTCTTGTAAACGTTGTAGATGACGGAGGGCAGGGTGGTCACCAGGTCCAGATCGAATTCCCGCTCCAGCCGCTCCTGGATGACCTCCATGTGGAGCATGCCCAAAAAGCCGCAGCGGAAGCCGAAGCCCAGGGCCACGGAGCTCTCCGGCTCAAAGCTGAGGGAGGCGTCGTTCAGCCGGAGCTTCTCCAGGGCGTCCCGCAGGTCGGGGTACTTGGAGCCGTCCTCGGTGTAGATGCCGCAGTAGACCATGGGCTGCACCGGGCGGTAGCCGGGCAGGGGCTCCGCGGTGGGGACGGCGGCGTCAGTGACAGTGTCGCCCACCCGGGTGTCCTGGACGTTCTTGATGGAGGCGGTGAAGTAGCCTACCTCGCCGGCCTCCAGCGCCTCGCAGGGCTCCAGGCCCAGGGGCAGCAGGTGGCCGCACTCCACCACCTGGTAGGTGGCGCCGGAGGCCATCAGTTTCACCTGCTGGCCGGTGCGGATGGTACCCTCCATCAGCCGCATATAGACGATAACGCCCCGGTAGCTGTCGTACTGGCTGTCGAAGATCAGGGCCTTCAGGGGGGCATTTACATCGCCGGTGGGAGCGGGCACGTTGGCTACGATGTCCTCCAGCACCGCGTCGATGTTGATGCCCATTTTGGCGGAGATCTCCGGCGCGTCCATGGCGGGCAGTCCGATGATGTCCTCCACCTCGTGCTTGGCCTTTTCCGGGTTGGCAGCGGGCAGGTCGATCTTGTTGAACACCGGCAGGATCTCCAGGTCGTGCTCCATGGCCAGATACGTGTTGGCCAGGGTCTGGGCCTCCACGCCCTGGGTGGAATCCACCACCAGCACAGCCCCCTCGCAGGCCGCCAGGGACCGGGAGACCTCGTAGTTGAAGTCCACATGGCCCGGGGTGTCGATGAGGTTCAGCTCATAGGTCTCCCCGTCCTTTGCCTTGTAGTTCAGACGGACGGCACGGGCCTTGATGGTGATGCCCCGCTCCCGCTCCAGGTCCATGTTGTCCAGCAGCTGGCTCTCCATCTGCCGTTGGCTGACGGCCTCGCACTTCTCCAGCAGCCGGTCCGCCAGCGTGGACTTGCCGTGGTCAATGTGGGCGATGATGGAAAAGTTTCGGATGTTGCTTTGCTTTGTCATAGATCAATGTCCTCCATAGGCAAGTCCACGCGGGGCCCCGCACAGCGGGGCGGCGCGAAGCGCCGTAACTTCAAATCAAAATCTGGGGTCCCCGAAAACTGCCCGCAGTTTTTGGGGAGAGGAGCAGCAGCGCAGTGAGCGAGCTTTGCCGTCAGGCAGAAGCGAGGGATACGGAGCTTGCGGCGACAAGGTCAATGTGAGCGATGATGGAAAAGTTTCGGATGTTGCTTTGCTTTGTCATATCGGATACCTCACTCAAGTGATGGGGTGCTGGGCGTTCCACGCGATCCAGAAGGATTCTTCCCAGAATTTTTCATAGTCATAGTCTACCACAAAGGTCTGCCAGTTGGCCAGGGTCTCCCGGTAATTTTCCTCGGTCAGCCGGTCCTCCCCGGCGGCGACTTTTGCCAGTACCTGGCCGCACACATCGCCGGAGTGATGGACGTAGTCGCAGTACTGGTCCAGGTTCTCCACGATCTCCCGGTCCATCAGAAAGCCGTAGAGCTTTACGTTCTCATAAGGCAGCAGTACCTCGCAGGTCCGCTCCAGAGCAGCGAACATGGCGTCGGTCTCCCCCAGCCGGGCGGTCTTGTCCCAGAAGAGGATACTGTACGGCGGCAGGAAGAGGTCGAACTCCGTATCCGGATGGGCCCGGAGCCACCCCTCCACCACCGCCAGGTTCTCGTCCACGTGCTGGAGATAGGCGTCGGCAGGTACGGTCTCCGGGACAGGCTCCGGCCGGTTGTAGTTGGCCAGGGCCGTGGCGTGGTTCCACCAGATGCCCTGGTCCCAGGTAAAGCCCTCGTCCAGGGTCTCTCCCCCGCCCCAGCCGTTGGCCATGAGGACGTAGCCGCTATAATACAGGGTGTCCTTGTTCAGCAGGTACTTGATGTCATCCAGGGGATTTTCGTTGTAAAGGTAGTCTGGCATGGCGGTGGTGACGCCGCTCTCGTCCCGGACCAGAATGTTCAGGTCCAAGCCGAACAGCACCCGCTCCGGCGTCTGGCTGCGGAACAGCACACTCATGGCCTTGTCAAACTCGCTGAGGTAGCCGTCGGGGATGGTGACGCGGACAGCGGTGGTGCCGAAGGTCTCCGCCACCTCATTGGCCCGGTAGTTGGCGGCCATGGAGGTGCCCATGACCACTGTGTCCGCCGGGACGTTTTTGGCAAGGCCGGCGGCCTGGTACCGCTCGCTGAAGAACACCGGATGCCACTTGTCCGGGACGCGGTAATAAAGGCAGGGGTCCACCATGTACACCACCGCGGCGCAGGCCGCCAGCAGCACCAGCACCCCTGCCAGGAGGCCCAGGACCCAATTTTGGTATGCTCGTTTCATGGGCGCCTCCTCAGAAGTTGGAATAGATGAAGGTGGTGATGCCGGTGAAGGACAGGACGGACCAGGCGGTGAGCACCGCTAGCCCCAGCCCCCGCCAGAAGGTGGGGCGGAAGGCGTCCATCCGGTCGATCACGGTCCGGGGCCACAGGACGGCGATCATACCGATGCCGTACAGCCCCGCCACCCGGAGGATGTTCAGCCAGGGCTTCAAAGCCGGCAGCAGGATCTGCAGCGCGCCGGTCTCCTTGGAGAAGAGCCCCGCCAGCAGCCAGGGCTCCGGCTTGGAAAGCCCGCCGGTGACAGCATTGCTTAACAGCTGCCAGGCGGAGGACAGGTCCGGCGCCCGGAAAAACACCCAGGCCAGGTTCACAAAAGCGAAGGTCAGACACCACCGGACCAGGGCCGGCAGCTTCTCCCGCCGGGGTCCCCACAGCCGCTCCGCCACCTGAGCCAGGCCGTGGAGGGCGCCCCAGACGATAAACGTCCACCCGGCGCCGTGCCAGAAGCCGCTGACCAGGAAGATGACCATGATGTTCCAATACGTCCGGGCGGCGCCCTTTTTGCTGCCGCCCAGGGGGAAGTACAGGCACTCCCGGAGGAAGGTGGTCAGGGTAATGTGCCACCGCTTCCAGAACTCCCCGATGGACAGCGAGCGGTAGGGAGAGTTGAAGTTCTTCGGCAGCCGCAGGCCCAGCAGCCGGGCGCAGCCGGCGGCGATGTCACAGTAGCCGGAGAAGTCGAAGTACAGCTGAAGGGTATAGCCCAGGATCACCAGCCAGGCGGCGGGGGCGGACAGGTCCGCCAGCCGCTCCCAGCCGTTGTCCACCACCGCGCCGAAGGAGTCCGCCAGCAGCACCTTCTTGATGGTGCCGCAGCAGATGGCGTACAGTCCGGCGGCAATATCCTCCCAGCATGGGCGCAGAAAGCCCTCTCCCTTCAGCTGGGGAAAGAAGGCACCGGGCCGCAGAATGGGGCCGGAGGTGACAGTGGGGAAGAAAAAGGCGTGGAGGAACAGGTCTTCCGTGGTGTCCGGCCGGAACTGGCCGGTGTAGACCTCCTTCAGCAGCCACAGCTGCTGGAAGGTGAAGAAACTGAGGCCCAGGGGCGCCCAGCCCACGGACAGGGCGCCGCCGGTGAGAAAGCCGGTGTACTTGAACACCACCAGCACACCGATGTGCCAGGCGGCGGCCAGCCACACCACCCGCCGGCGGCCCGTCCGGGGCTTGCCGGAGGTGAGGTAACGAACCGCCCCAGCGGAAACCACGGCGCCGATGGCCAGCGCCGCAAAGCCCCGGAAACCGGCCCCCGCCAGGTAGAACACCAGGCAGGCCGCCTCCAGACAGGCTCTCGCCGCCGGCCGGTGGCGGCGGCCAAGAGGCAGGCACACCGCCAGGGTCAGGGCCAGGAAGGCTAGGAAGTCAAAGGATTGAAAGCTCATCTCACTTCTCCGTCAGGGCGTTCAGCCGGGCGTCGGCGGTGCTGAGGACCTGGGTCAGGCTCTGGCACCGGCCGGGATAGGCGGCGGCCAGGGCCTCCGGGGTCAGGTCCGGGAACTCCGCCTTCTGGGACACCTGGGCCCGGAGGCAGCGGGCATAGCGGTTCTCCGCCAGCTTCATGTCCGCGTCGGCGGCGCCCATGGTGCAGGCGGCGGGGTCCAGAGCGAAGTAGGCCTCATTGGCCCCGGCGGCGCGGTATAGGTGGCGGTACAGCTGGTACACGGCGCTGCCCAGATAGGCGGCCGCCGCGTTGATGGCGCCCTTGTCCCCCAGCTTGCCCAGCAGGCCGAACAGCACGCCGACGGCGCCGGAGAGGAGCTTACTCTGGAGGGTGGCCATGACGCTGCCCTGGAGGATGTTGCCGGGCTCAGCGGTGTTCAGTACCTCCTCGCTGGTGAGCATGCTGCCGTCCCGGGACAGGGTGCGGCCCAGGATGAAGTCGGCGGAGACGTGGTAGTAGTCACAGGCCTTCACCACGAAGGCCAGCCCCGGTTCCCGGATGCCGTTCTCGTAGTGGCTCAGCAGGGCCTGGGAGATGCCCAGGTCCTTGGCGGCGGTGCGCTGGGACACGCCTCGCTCCTGCCGCAGCAGGGACAGAGTGCGGGAAAATTCAGATGTGGAAGCCATAGTCTCTCTCCTTGTTTTTATAAATACACGCCGTATAGTTTAGCAGAAACTATACGGCGTGTAAAGATTTTTTATGTAACTTCCCGGGTTTTCTTTCAAAACAGCCCCACCTGGTCCGGCAGCACATCGCCACCGATGGAGCGCAGCTGCTGGGCGTTCTCCGTCCCCAGCTGGTCGGTAATGGCCATTTTCCGAATGATGTTCTTCACCGTCAGGTCCAGAGCCGTGCCCTCGGAGTAGTCCGCCGGGAAGATGAAGTCCACCCGGCCCTTGGCCAGCAGGTCCTCCACGCCCAGGCGGTTGCTCTCCTGGTACACGGCGATGGCCTGGCCGCCGTAGGCCCGCATCATCTTCATGCAGGGCACATCGGAGAGGCCGTCGCCGATATAGACCATGTTGGTGAAGGGCACCCGTTTGCTGTCGTCGGGCATGGAGTCGTTGAGGGTCTTGTCGTCAGACACATCCAGCACGCCCTTGTTGATGCGGTAGACGAACTGGGTCTTGGCGGTGAAGTTGACCGTCAGCTTGGGCCAGACGGGGCGGCCCGCCTCGTCGTAGTAAAACTCGCTGGCGTAGATCTCCTTGAACGCCTGACTGATGCCGGAACCCTCGATGATCTCCCGCAGGCCGGAGGAGATGACATAGTGCTCCACCTGCACGCCCTGCTGTGCGCCGAAGTCGTTGATGCGCCGGAACCAGTCCCTCACACCGGGAAACAGCACGATGTCCCGCCCCATCTCCCGCAGGCTCTCCCGGGTGAAGGGCAGGTGCCGCTTTTCCGACTCCTGAATCATGGTGTACATATAGGCCAGGATGCCGTCCATCCGGTTGGCGTGGCCGAATCCGTTGGCCAGGGACCAGAACTCCCGGGGTGTCATGCCAAGACTGGGGATGAAGGCATAATCCTCCATATCCGTGGTGCACAGGGTCTTGTCGAAATCGTAGAGAAAGGCCACGATGGGCCGCTGTTTATCCATAAGCAGTTCCTCCGGTGCGGAAAAAAGCGGCTCACTGAGCCGCTTTTCCATTCAGTCCTCGCCGTTGTAGTTACGGCCGAACTTCAGATCATTGAGATTGATGCGGCGGGTGGGCTCGGAGGCCTCCTCCGTAGCGAAGGGATCTCCCTCGGGATAGTTGTCCGCCGGGGCGGGCGCTTCCTCCTCCGGCGCTTCCTCCTCCGCCGGCTCCTCCGGCGCTTTCTCCTCCTCCTGGGGGGCGAAAGCAGCCATTACCTTTTCCTCGATCTCCTCCACGGGGGCCTCCTGGGCGGGAGCCGCCGTCTCCACAGGCAGCTGGGGCAGCTGATCCAGGAAGCTCAGCTCCCGGTTGCAGACCTCCCGGCTGGCGGCGATGAACCGGGCCAGTTCCTGCTGGCCCTGGCGCAGCCGCTCCTCCGCCTCCTCAGCCTCCCGGCGCAGCTGGGCAATACGGTCCCTGGCCTCCGTCTCCGCCTGGGCCAGCAGAGCGTCCCGCTTGGCCTCCGCCTCGTGGACGATGGAGTCCGCCATCTTCTGGGCGGTGAGCAGGGTGGCCCGCATGGAGTCCTCCGTGGCCCGGTAGTCCTCCACCTTCTCCACCAAAACCTTCATCTTGGACTTCAGCGCCGCGTTTTCCTTGTACAGCGCCGTGTAATCGTCTGTGAGCTCGTCCAGGAACTCATCGACCATGGCCATATTATAGCCACCCATCACCGCCTTGGTGAAGGCGTGGGTGGAAACTTCCTGCGGTGTCAGCATAGCGGCTTCTTACCCCCCGTATGTATTTCTCTATCAGAAATAGAGCCCGTTATTTTCCAGTTCGTCAATCAGGTCGCCTTCGATATCTACGTGGTAGGGCGTAATGATATACGTGTTCGCGGCCACCTTTTTGATCTTGCCCTCGCCGGCATAGGCCACGCCGGAGAGAAAGTCGATCAGGCGGCGGGCGATGTCCTTGTTGGTGGACTCCAGGTTCAGTACCACCGTCCGCTTGTCCCGCAGGTGGTCGGCGATCTCCGAGGCGTTCTCAAACCGCTCCGGCTTCACCAGCACCACCTTCAGCTGGGTGGTAGCGTGGATGTTCACCACCTTGTTGCGGCGGTCCTCCACCTTGCTCTTCCGGTCCTCAAACGCCGGCTGGCGGCTGGGTTCCTCGAAGTCGTCGTACTCCTCATCCTCATCCTCGTAGGGGTGGGTCCATTTCTTCAGTTCATCAATGATACTCATGATACAAGCCTCCCAACGGAGCCAGGCTCCGGCATTTACAGGTTGTAATGGCGGGCGCCGAAAATGGCGGTGCCTACCCGGACCATGGTGGCGCCGCAGGCAATGGCGTCCGCATAGTCGCCGCTCATGCCCATGGACAGGTATTTCAATTCATTATGGAACAATTTTGCATTGATGTCAACATAAAGCGCCCGAACTTCCTGAAAATACCGCATATTCGTCTCCCGGTCGGCATCCGCGGGGGGAATGGTCATCAATCCCCGAACCCGGACGTGGGGGCGCTCCTTCGCCGCCTCCGCCGCGGCAAAGACCTCCGCCGGGGCAAAGCCGCTCTTGGCCTCCTCTTCCCCGATGTTGACCTCCAGCAGGATGTCCTGCACCAGGTTCCTGGCGGCGGCCACCTTTTCGATCTCGTCCAGCAGCTCCAGGGAGCCCACCGACTGGATCAGGTCCACATGGCCCACCACCTGCTTCACCTTGTTCCGCTGCAGATGGCCGATGAAGTGAAGGGGGGCGCCGTCGTAGGCGTTCTCCGCCAGCTTCTGGGTCATCTCCTGGACCCGGTTCTCCCCCAGCACATCAATGCCGGCGGCGATGGCCTCCCGGCAGGCAGCGGCGTCATTCATCTTGCTGGCACCCACCAGAATGACCTCAGACGGGTCCCGGCCCGCCGCTTGGCAGGCCTGGGCGATATTGGCCCGGACCTGAGCGATATTTTCCGCAATGGACATACGTTCCATCTTCCTTCCGAATGTTTTCTATATTTATCCCACGACTTTTCGGTCGTACAGATCGTTTGCGGTGATGATGATCTCATCGCCGTCCCGCAGGCGGGTCTTTTCCTCCTCCGTGTCCGCCCGGACCAGCACGAAGCCGTCTCCGCTGTACAGCACCTTCACCGGCTTGAAGCGGGCCTCCATGCCCACCACACAGTAGACGCCGGTGCCCTCGGTAACGGTGCGATCCCCCTCCTTGTCCACGGTGACCTTCTCCGCCCGCAGCGCCTCCGTAGGCACCCGGATACCGCTGACGCTCCGCCGGATGATTTCCGCGCTCTGCTGGCGCAGCATGGTCAGCTGGGCCAGATAGGTGTTCCCCCGAAAGGTCACCGCGGCCTTGCCGCTCTCCTCCGGGCCAATGGCATCCACGGTGACGTCCAGGTCCCGGTCCGCGCTCTTGGAAAAGCGCAATGTCAGGCTGCCGCTCTCCCGCAGTTCCTTCGCCTTCTCGGCGTCCATGACGGCCACGTAGTACCAGCTGTCCCCCAGGATCAGCTTGCCCACCTGGGACCGAACGCTGTCGTCGGGCTTTACCGTTTTCAGGGCGGAGGGCGTCAGGTCCCTCAGTCCCTCCGGCGTCAGCACCGTCTCATAGCCGTCCACCACGGCGGAGTACAGCCCCGACGCCGGTGCGGTGATGCGCCGGGTGGAGGAAGCCGCCTGGGATCTCAGGGTCTTCAGCTGGGCCTCCAGGGTCTCGATCTGGCTCGCCAGATCCTCAGTGTCGGAATCGGTGTAGTCCCGCTTCAGCACCAGGCTCCGCAGTTCCCTCCCCTGCTCCTCGGCCTCCGCCAGCCGGTCCGACGCCAGGGCGGACCGGACCGCCAGCAGGTCCCGCAGGATCTGGTCGTCCAGCTTCATGGACACATCGGCGCCCAACGCCGCCTCCTGGGCGTACTCCAGCTGCTCGATCCGGGCCTCCAAGCCATCGATCTCGTTCTGCCGGTCCAGGGAGGCCTGGTCGGCGTAAGCCGTGGCCACGGTGCCGCCCTTGCTGACCCGTTCCCCCTCGCTCCGCTGCAGGCGGAGAAGGCCGTCATCTTCCTGCAGCACCTGCTCCTCCCGCACCACATAGCCGGAAAGGGCGGTCTTCTCCTCCACCTGGTAGGTGTAGGCCAGGGTGGTGGTCAGCGGGTCTCCAAAGTACCGGGCCGCCTGGAAGCCGAAATAGGCCAGGACCCCCAGGGTGACCGCCGCCAACAGTATTTTCATTCCGAGAGAGCTGTTTTTCATGGTTACCTCTTATGTATCCGCCGTATCTGCCGCCTGGCAGGCAGAGCGTTACTCCCCCGCCAGGTCCACCGTCCGCATAGGCGCGATGGTGGAGATCGCGTGCTTATAAATGATCTGCTGCTTGCCGCCCCACAGGATGCTCCCCATCCTGCGGGGACCCCGCATTTTACTCAAATGGGCAGGCGAAGCCCGCCCATTTCAAGGTTTTCCCTCCGGCAAAACCCTTGACGCCGCTTTCGCGGCGGCTCGTTGACGCTCCCGCGACGGCAAGCCTCATTCGCTTGTCAGATCCACCGTCCGCATGGGCGCGATGGTGGAGATCGCGTGCTTATAGATGATCTGCTGCTTGCCGTCGCTGTCCAGGGTGACGACGAAGGCGTCGAAGCCGGTGATGACGCCCCGCATCTGGAAACCATTCATCAGGAACAGCGTCACCGGCACCCGGTCCCGCTTGGCCCGAAGAAGAAAAATGTCCTGTAAATTCGCTTTTGTCTGCATGCTCGTCCGCTCCTTTTTTCTTTATCGGTCGGACGATCTTCCAGTTTTTCCCGTCCGCCTGCCGTTAGCATACGCCCGCGGCGGTCAGGATTTCCGTCGAAACTTGCAGGGCCCGGGCAAAATCACGGTCTTTTTCCCAGAAGATCCAGTGAATGTCCGAATTTTTCCGCAGCCAGGTCAGCTGGCGCTTGGCGTACTGCCGGGAGCGGAGCTTCACCTCCGCCAGGGCCTCCTCCACGGTGGCGGTGCCCTCCGCCACAGCCAAAAACTCCTTGTAGCCGATGGCCTGGAGGGCGGTGGCATCCCGGGGGACGCCGCTTCGCAGCAGCCGGCGCACTTCCTCCACCAGGCCCTCCTCCGCCATCTTGTCCACCCGGCGGTCGATGAGGTCCTTCATGTCCTGCCGGTCCCGGAACTGAAGGCCGATCCAGACGGCGTCGTACCGGGGCGGCAGAGCCTTCGTCTCCGCGTTGTGGGCGGTGATGGTCTTTCCTGTCTCCCGCCAGACCTCCAGGGCCCGGAGGACCCGCTTCTCGTCCGAGGGGTGGAGCCGGGCGGCGGATTCCGGGTCCACCTGCCGCAGTTCCTCCAGCAGGGGCTCGATGCCCTCCTCTTTCAGGCGCTTTTGCAGCTCCTTCCGCACTTCGCCGCCGGTATGGCCGCCGGCAAAGCCATGGCCCTTCACCACCGCGTCCAGCCACAGTCCGGTGCCTCCCACCAGGATGGGTACCTTTCCCCGGGCCAGAATGTCGTCCACGATGGGAATGGCCGCCTGGGCGTACCGGGCCACGGACCACTGTTCCGCCGGGTCCGCCACGGCGATCATGTGGTGGGGCACGCCGTCCATCTCCGCCTCTGTGGGAGCGGCGGTACCGATGGTCATGCCCTTGTAGATCTGCATGGAGTCGGCGGAGACCACTTCACCGCCCAGCCTTTTCGCCAGCAGCACGCCCAGAGTGGTCTTGCCGCAGGCCGTGGGGCCCACCACGCAGACAATCTTCGGCGTCATGGTCTCCCTCCTCCCTTCAACTCAAACATACGCAACGCGGTCCGCCGGCGCTCATTTCTCCTCCGCCAGGCGGCGGGCCAGGGCGCAGGACGCGGTCAGAATTTCCTCCGCCGTGTCCGGACGGGCGTCCAGCCCTCCGGCAAACACGTAGTCGAACCGGGGGATGCCGAACATGGCCGTCAGCTGCCGCCAGTACGCCACGCCCACGCTGTCCTCCCGCTCAAAGTCACCGCCGGAGGTGAGATACACCAGGCGGTCCGCCCGGCAGTCGCCGTGGCAGCCGTTTTCGTCATAGTGGTAGGCCAGCCCGTTGGCGGAGATATGCTCGATATAGGTCCGCAGGGCAGCGGGAAAGCTCAGGTCCCAGAAGGGCGCGGCCACCACGATCCGGTCCGCTTCCCGGAACTGCCGCGCCAGGCCGAACACCGGCGCGTCGAAGGCCCTCACAGAGGCCAGGGCGTCCCGCTCATTGAGCATCTCCACGTCAAAGGGCCGCAGTGCCAGCAGCGTCTCCGGCGGCACAGTCTCGATCTCCGCTTCAGCGTGGGATGCCCGGAAAGCCGTCACATATGCTTCCGCCAGCCGTCTTGTCCGGGAGTTCGCCCCCCGCTGGCTGACGCAGCAGTCCACAATTAAGAGTTTCATGGCATATCCCCTTGTCTCACAGAGTTTTGCCGCGGCGCGGCAAAATCAAATGCAATCATTTTCGCCGCAGCATGTATGTGGCGAAAATCCCCCGATTCAGCCGCCCTGGGCGGCGCTCACCAGTGAACCAGGTTCACTGGTGGTGGGGGTCCTCAAGGGGGAGCCGGCTCCCCCTTGAATGATATTATGCCCGCTTGAACATCTTTTCCAGCTCGTATTTCGTCAGCTTCACCGCCACAGGCCGCCCGTGGGGACAGAAGCGGACCTGGCCGCTCTGGACCTTGTCCACCAGCACCCGCAGCTCCGCCGGGTCGCTGGTCCAGCCGCCCTTGATGGCCGCCTTGCAGGCCATGGTGTGGAGCAGGCCCTCCCGCCGCTCCGCCGGGGAGCGGCCAGTGCGGAGCTTCTCCGCGAATTCCTCCAGGGTGGGCACCGTGTCCTCGGCGTTGATGTCCGCCGGGACCTCCCGCACCAGGATGGCGCCGTCACCAAAGTCCTCGCAGGCGAAGCCGAACTGCTCCAGCAGGGGCAGGTTCTCCAGCAGCAGGGCACCGTCCTCTCGTCCCAGCTCCGCTGCGATGGGTTGGAGCAGCGTCTGACGCATAGGCGGCTCCAGAGACGCCTGAAGGCGGTCAAAGTTCACCCGCTCATGGGCGGCGTGCTTGTCGATGAGCCAGACGCAGCCGTCCTCGCTCTCGCAGACGATGTAGGTGTGGAGCACCTCTCCGGCGATGCGCCAGGGCGCCTCCTTGGGCGGCTCGATGGTCTGCTGCTCCGGCAGTTCCATGGTCTGCTGGGCCGGAATGGCCGGGACAAAGGGCCGCTTGGGCGGCTCCGGCTTCACGGCGGGCTCTGTCCTTGAGACGAACACCGATTCCTTCACCGGCGCCGGCCGGGCCGTCACCGAGGGCGGCGGGGCGGACAGGGCGCCGCCGGCAGGCTTTTTTCTGGGTTCGTAGGCAAAGGGCTCCGGCTTCCGGTCCGCCACTCTTGCCGTGGTCTTCCACTCCGTGTTCCAGGCGGGGCGAACATGCGTCGGCTGGACTGGCTGGGGCTTGGACGCCGGAGCGGCGGCCTTCTCCCGGAAGGTTTTGGCGTCCATGGTCTGGAAAAAGTCCTGCCGGGGATTGACCGTCTCCGCCGCGGGTCTTGGCTCCGGCCTGGGGGCGCTGTCCGCCGCCAGGCAGTCCAGCACCGTGTGGTACACCGCGTCGAAAACCTCCCGCTCCCGGGCGAACTTCACCGTGGTCTTGGCGGGGTGGACGTTCACATCCACCGCCGTCACCGGTACCGTGACGGCCAGGACGCAGCCGGGGAACTTCCCCTTCATGATCTGGTTGCGGTAGCCCTCCTCCAGGGCCGCCGTCAGCAGCTGGGACTTGATGAACCGGCCGTTGACGAAAAACACCTGCATGGACCGGGAGCCCCGGCCCATGAGGGGCTTGGTGACGAAGCCACTGACCTCCACCTCGCCGCCCCGGCCCTTCACCGCCGTCAGGCTCCGGGCAAAGTCCCGGCCCAGGGCCGCGTAGACGGCGGACTCCAGCTTTCCGTCGCCGGGGGTGTGGAGGGCTTCGACGCCGTCCTTGATGAATTTGAAGGAGATATCCGGGTGGCTGAGAGCCAGATGCTGCATAAGCCCCGCCACGGCGGCGGTCTCGGCGCTGTCCTTCTTCATGAATTTTAACCGGGCGGGAGTGTTGTAAAACAGGTCCCGGACGATGATGGTGGTGCCCTCCGGGGCGCCGGCCTCCTCCACGGCGCCGGCCACGCCTCCCTCCAGGTGCAGGGACGCGCCTGCGGCGGCGCCCTTCTGCCGGGTCAGGATCTCGGTGCGGCTGACGGCAGAGATGGCCGCCAGGGCCTCGCCCCGGAAGCCCAGGGTGCCGATCTTCCCAAGGTCCTCGGCAAAGCGCATCTTGCTGGTGGCGTGGCGGAGGAAGGCGGTTGGCAGCTCTCCGGGAGCGATGCCGCAGCCGTTGTCCGTCACCCGGATGAGGCCCATACCGCCCCGCTGGACCTCCACCGCCACGGCGGAGGCGCCGGCATCAATGGCGTTTTCCACCAGCTCCTTCACCACGCTGGCCGGCCGCTCGACGACTTCGCCGGCGGCAATGAGGTCGGCCACATGGGAATCTAATTGTCGGATATGGGGCATGGGAGACCCTCCTTACGGAACAGAAATCAAAGCAGCACCGCCGCCAGCAGCGGGATGGTCACGATAGAGACCAGGGTGGTCAGGAAGGTGGTCTGGGCCATGGCTTGGATGTCGCCGCCGTACTCCATGCACAGCAGGGAGCCGTTGACGGCCACCGGCATCCCCATCTGCACCACGGCGATGCCCATGACCATGGGATCCGCGATCTTGATGGCCCCCAGGATGACATACAGCACCAGGGGCATGACGATCAGCCGCACTCCCGCCAGCGCCCAGACCCGGAAAGAGCCCAGCATCTCCCGGGCGGACTGGCCCGCCAGGATGGAGCCCACCAGCACCAGGGACAGGGGGATGGTGATATTCCCCAGGAAGTCCAGGGACTCCGTGATCACCGCCGGAGCCCGGAGGCGGGTCACCGCCAGGACCAGGCTGAGGATGGACGCCACCACGCAGGGGGAAAACATCTGCCGCCACCGAAAGCGGACGCCGCCGCCCAGCATCAGCGGTCCCAGGGTGAAGGACAGCAGATTGAAGGGCAGCACCAGCATCACCGCGTAGAACAGCGCCTCCGGGCCGTACAGGGCCACCGCCACCGGGTAGCCGATAAAGCCCACGTTGGAAAAAGCCATGGCGTACCGCCAGACCCCGATCTGCTCCCGGGTCCCGCCCAGAAGCCCGGGCACCGCCAGCACGAACAGAAAAGCCATGGCGTAATAGATCGCCGCCACACCCAGCACGGACAGGATCTCCGCCACGCTGGGCAGGTCGTCGTTGGTCAGTACGGAGGCCACGATCATGGCGGGCATGACCAGATTCAAAAGAAGGCTGGAGATCCTGTGGTTCGTCTCGCTGTTCAAATAGCCAAGCTTGTTGGCCGCGTAGCCGGCGGCAATGGCGAAGAGGAGCACCAGCATCTCCTCAAAGGTATCGATAAAACTCATGGGTCTCTTCTTTCTCTCTTGATGACCGTATTTGCTTTCGCCGGCTCAGCTCTCCCGCCACTGGGCGCCGTAGCCCAGGGCCACCACCAGGGCCCGCAGCTGGCGGACGGAGCGCTCCGCCTCCTCCCCGCTCGTCAGGGAGCGGAGCAGCTGGTTTTTGCCGGTGGTCTCGATGTTGATGGTCCATCCGGCGCAGTCATGGCCCAGGGCGTCCCGGTTGGGCCAGCAATGGACCATTTTGATGGTGCTCCGGGGAATGGCCACGTCGTTCAGGTACAGGGTGTCCGGCGTCACACGCCAGGTACCGGCCCCTTCCGTACCCTTCGGGGCGAACAGCCCGGCAAGGGCCGGGTACAGCGCCCGGAACAGCACATACACCAGCAGCGCGGCGGTAATGGTCAGCCCGATCCCCTCCAGGGGCAGGTAGCGGAGACACAGAAACGTCACGCCGCCGGCCAGCAGACAGGTCAGCAGCAGGGCCGGCACGGTCCGCTTCCACTGCCCCGTGTTTTCCAAAAGCAGTTCACCTGACATCTCATTTCTCCTTTCACAGCATGGCCCAGACGCTGAGGGCGTTGGCCGCCGCGTGGACGGCGATGGAGGTCCAAAGCGTCCCGGTGCGGTCATAGACCCAGGCCAGCACCAGGCCGGGAACCAGATACTGGAGCATCAGCACAAAATAGGTAACGTCCTGCTGCACCACCGCGAACTGCCACACATGGAGCAGGGCGAACAGGGCACAGGAGACGATGTAGGCCACTGCCGGGCTCTTGCTCCGCAGGTTGCCGAAGACCAGGCCCCGGAACAGTACCTCTTCCACGAAGGGCGCCAGGAAGATGACGATGAGCATGGTCATGTGGGGCGCGTCGTCGATCTGGGCGGAGATGGTGGTGTCGTTCAGGTTGGTGCGGTTGGTGATGATGAGGTTGCTGAGCCGGTACACCAGTTCATTGAGACCGTACAGCGCCACCAGCCCCACCCCCACCGTCTGGCAGGCCAGGCCCAGGTTGTCCGCGAAGCGGCGGGAGGTCCTGGCCAGGAAGCCGTGGAAGATGATGAGGGTGACGGCAAACAGGATGTAGTAGTACAGCACGTTTTGAAGACCCTGGGAGATGGTGACTCCCAGCAGTCGTCCCGCCAAGCGGAACAGCGGCCCTGTCACAAAGGGCAGCACCACCAGGTAGATGACGAAAAAGGCCGTACCGGCGATCTGCTCCCCGGCGGACATATACGGCGCGGATTTGCGTTTTGCCATTGCGATGGACCCCTTATTACTGTAATTTCTGCTTCAGCTCGTACAAGAGCGTCATGGCCTCGATGGGCGTCAGGGTGTCAGGCTGGCACCGCCGCAAAGCGTCCAGCACCTCTCCCTCCCCGATGGCCTCCAGGGAGACCTGGTCCGCCTCCCGCCGGGGCGCCGTGTACTGGACGCCGTTCTCGGCCTCCAGTTCCGCCAGCACCGTTTTGGCCCGCTGGACCACCTTGTCCGGCAGGCCCGCCAGCTTGGCCACCTCAATGCCGTAGCTGCGGTCGGCGCCGCCGGGGAGGATCTTCCGCAGGAAGATGATATCCTCCCCCCGGGCCTTCACGGCGATGTTGTAGTTCACGGTGCCGGGGAGGGTGTTCTCCAGCTCCGTCAATTCGTGGTAATGGGTAGCGAACAGCGTCTTGGCCCCCAGCAGCTTCTTGTCGGCGCAGTACTCCAGCACCGCCCGGGCAATGGACATGCCGTCAAAGGTGCTGGTGCCCCGGCCGATCTCGTCCAGGATCAGCAGGGAGTTCTTGGTCGCCTGGTGAAGGATGTCGGACACCTCCGTCATCTCCACCATGAAGGTGGACTGGCCGGCGGAGAGGTCGTCGCTGGCGCCGATGCGGGTGAAGATGCGGTCCACCACGCCGATATGGGCGTGGGCCGCCGGGACGAAGGAGCCCATCTGGGCCATGAGGACGATCAGCGCCACCTGGCGCATATAGGTGGACTTGCCCGCCATGTTGGGGCCGGTGATAATGGCCACCCGCTCCTCCTTCTGGCCCATGAAGGTGTCATTGGGGACGAACAGGCTGTCTTTCAGCATCCGCTCCACCACCGGGTGGCGCCCCTCCCTGATCTCGATGACGCCGGATTCGTCCACGTCGGGGCGGCAGTAGTTGTTCCGCACCGCCACCACGGCAAAGGAGGTGAGGGCGTCGATCTCCGCCACCGCCGCGGCGGTCTTCTGGATGCGGGCGGCCTGGGCGGAGATCCGCTGGCGCAGCTGGGTGAACAGCTCGTACTCCAGGGCCACCACCCGGTCCGAGGCGGTCAAAATCTCCTGCTCCAGGTCCTTCAGTTCCTGGGTGATGTACCGCTCGCCGTTCACCAGGGTCTGCTTACGGATGTAGGTGTCCGGCACCTGGTCCTTAAAGGAGTTGGAGACCTCGATATAGTAGCCGAAGACCTTGTTGTAGCCGATCTTCAGCGTTCGGATGCCGGTGCGCTCCTTTTCCCGGGCCTCGATCTCAGTGATGACGCCCTTGCCGCCCTTGAGAATATGCCGCAGGCGGTCCACCTCTTCATGGTAGCCGTCCCGGATGAAGCCGCCCTCCCGGACGGAAAACGGCGGCTCGTCGCAGATGGCGGCGGCAATGTCGGCCCCCAGGTCATCCAAGGTGTCCAGCTCCTCCCGCAGCTCCGTCAGCCGCCGGTCGGAGAAACCGTCCAGTTGGGCCCGGATGTCGGGCAGCCTTTCGATGGCCCCGCGGAGGGAGGCCATGTCCCGGCCGCCGGCGGTGCCATAGACGATACGGCCGATGAGCCGCTCCATGTCCCCCAGTCCCGTCATGGCGGCGGCCAGCTCTTCCCGCTGGATGGTGCTGTCCACCAGCGCCGCCACGGCGGAATTGCGCTTGCAGATGGCGGTGACGCTGAGCAGCGGCCGTTCCAGCCAACTGCGGAGCATCCGGCCGCCCATGGGGGTCCGGGTCTTGTCCAGCACCCACAGGAGGCTCCCCCTTTTCTCCTTGCCCCGGAGGGTCTCCGTCAGCTCCAGATTCCGCCGGGCCGTCAGGTCCAGCTCCATGAACCGGCCCTGCTCGTAGTAGTCCAGGTCGTTGATGTGGCTCAGGTCCGTCTTCTGGGTCTCATATAAGTAGTTCAGCAGCCCCCCCAGGGCCATGGCCGCCGCCGGGTTGCCGGCGGGCAGGCGGGAAAAGGCCTCGTCGCCGAACTGGCGGCGGATGTTCTTCTCCGCCTCGTTCAGCAGAAACCGCCGCTCTCCGCCGTTTTCCACCCGGCAGGAGAATTTCTCCGTCAGGGCGTTCACCAGGGCCTTTTCCGAATAGGCCCCGTCGTTTACGATGGCCTCCGCCGGAGAGAAGCGGCCCAGCTCGTTGATGACATGCTCCACCCGCTCCCTGCCGGTGAAGGCGGTCAGGTGGGTCTTTCCGGTGGAGATGTCGCAGAAGGCCGCGCCGGCGGAGCGGGAATCCAGGTAGATGCCGCAGAGGAAGTTACTGGACTTGTCCTCCAGGCAAGCGGCGTCAATGACGGTGCCGGGGGTGACCACCCGGATGATGTCCCGCTTCACCAGGCCCTTGGCCGTGGCGGGGTCCTCCATCTGCTCGCAGATGGCCACCTTGTAGCCCTTGGCGATGAGCCGGGCGATGTAGGCCTCGCTGGCGTGGTAGGGGATGCCGCACATGGGCACCCGCTCCTCCTCCGGCTTTAAGTGCTTGCCGTGGTCCCGGGAGGTCAGTGTCAGGTCCAGCTCTTTTGACGCCAGTTTGGCATCATCGGCAAACATCTCGTAGAAGTCGCCCAGGCGGAAAAACAGGATGGAATCCGGGTTGTCCTTTTTGATCTCCAGGTATTGCTTCATCATGGGGGTCAGCTCCGCCATGGTCTCAACTCCTTGTTCGGTTTGTCCCCCTCAGAGGGAGGGTAAGATGCACCCCCCCATTTTCTTTGGTCTTGCCAAAGAAAATGGGCCGTGCACGGTCCAAAAGAAAAACGCCGGCGGCCGGAATTTTCCCCACTGGGGGAAAATTTGGCCGAAAACGGGGGCGTGGCAATCGGTGCAGTGGGCATCGGGGGCTTCTACCGGGTACGCCGTTGGCCCTGAGGAACAGAGATGGTACCGTCCCGCATCCGGTGGCATGGGAGGGGCTTTCGGAGCGGTCATTGAATGGAATTGCCGCTCTTTCCGCTGCCGCTTCCCTGATGTGCCCCCTGACCGCTCCATCTCACCGTTCCCGGCAGACCAGCTCGTCCAAGGAAATGTCGTAAAAATCCGCAAGAGCGACCAACGTGGACAACACGGGTTCCCGCTCCCCACGTTCATATGTCTGATAGGCACGCCAGCTGATGCCGATTTTCTCCGCAAGCTCTGTCTGCTTCAAGCCAGCCTCTTTTCTCAAGCGGCGCAGGTTCTCAGAAAAAGTCATAGTTCCTCTTTTTCTATTGACAGACATTATTATGTCTGTTATGATATAGACTACAAAAGAACACTATCGTGTCTGTCAATCTATTTCAGGAGATTTTTATGGAAGATTATATCGATGTTCTGCTGGAAGCCCTGAGCGGTCAGCGTCTTTCATTCCTGGGGCATGAATACTTTATCCGCCAGGAACAGGAAAGCCTTGCCTGCCAGGCCCTGTCCCGCACCTTCACCGAAGAACAGAAAACGCTGTTCCTGGCCTACGAGGACGCCCACAACGCCTGTGCCAGCCTCAGCGAAGACGCCTATGCCCGTCAAGCCTTCCTTCTGGCAAAGGAGATCTACCGTTAGACCGCCTCGCCGTACAGGGCCCAGGTATTGCTGTCGGTGATCCTCACGTCGATGAACTGCCCGATGAGGGCCTTGTCCCCTTTCAGCCGCACCAGGCGGTTGCCCTCGGTCCGGGCGGTCAGGGGGAAGGCCGGGTCGTCGCTCTCGCCGTCCACCAGGGCCCGGACGGTCTTGCCAATGTAGGCGGCGTGGAGCTTGGCGGACATGGCGTTCTGGGTCTCCAGCAGCTTGTCGAACCACTTCTGCTTCTCCGCCCGGGTGGCGGGGTCCGGCATCTCCGCCGCCTTGGTGCCGGGGCGGGGGCTGTAAATAAAGGTGAACAGGGCGTCAAAGCCCACCTCCTCCACCAGGGAGACGGTGTCCATGGCCTCCTCCTCCGTCTCGCCGGGGAAGCCGATGATGATGTCGCTGGTCAGCACCAGGCCGGGCATGACGCTCTTGGCGTAGTTGATGAGCTCCAGATACTTCTCCCGGGTATAGCGGCGGTTCATCTCCTTCAGCACCCGGTCGTTGCCGGACTGGACCGGCAGGTGGAGCTGCTTGGCCACATGGGGACACCGGGCCATGGTGTCGAACAGCTTTTTCGTGGCGTCCTTGGGGTGGCTGGAGATAAAGCGGATCAGGTACTCGCCGGGGATCTTGTCCACGTCCGCCAGCAGGTCCGCGAAGTCGTAGCCGATACCCAGGTCGTTGCCGTAGGAGTTGACGTTCTGGCCCAGCAGGGTGATGTCCTTGTACCCCGCCTCCACCAGCTCCCGGACCTCCCGCAGGACGCACTGGGGGTCCCGGCTCCGCTCCCGGCCCCGGACGTAGGGCACGATGCAGTAAGCGCAGAAGTTGTTGCAGCCGTACATGATGGACACCCAGGCCTTCACGCCCTTCTCCCGGACCACGGGGATGCCCTCGGCGATGGTGCCGTGCTCGTCGTCCACGGAGAACACCCGCTTGCGGCTCTCGTAGACCTGCCAGAGAAGCTCCGGGAACTTCCACAGGGCGTGGGGGCCGAACACCAGATTCACCAGGGGGTAGGACTTTTTGATGCGCTCGGACACCCGGCTCTCCTGGGCCATGCAGCCGCACAGGGCGATGACCATTTCCGGGTTTTCCTTTTTGGCGTGGGTCAGGGCACCCAGGTTGCCGAAGACCCGGTCCTCGGCGTGCTCCCGGACGGCGCAGGTGTTCAGGATCACCAGGTCCGCCTGGGCGGGCTCCTCCGTGAGGGTGAAGCCGCAGTCTTGCAGCATCCCCATCAGCTTCTGGCCGTCGGCCACGTTCTGCTGGCAGCCGAAGGTGTCCACGCAGGCCACGGGATGGGCCTGGCGGGCAGTGAACATGGCCCGGATCTTCTCCTCAAAGTCCCGCTGGCGGGCCAGGTCCGCCTCAGGGACCAGTACTTGCTTGCGTTCCAATATGATTTCCTCCGTATACAGATACTTTAACTAAAATATCATAGCATAAAAGGCGGCAAAGCACAAGGCTGAAAACGCCCCTGGGCCGGAGGCAAAAAACAACAGGCGGCACAAGGTGCCGCCTGTTGTTTTTCATGAAGCCATCTGGGAGACCAGCTTGCCGAAGCTCTTGGGGTCCACGTTGTCCTCGGCCACCACGTAGGTCTTCTTGCCGATGAGGGCGAACAGGCCCAGCAGGGAGCGGGCGTCCAGCATCAACGCGCCGGAGTTCAGCCAGATCTCATAGGGGGCCTTGCAGGCCAACTCGTTGATCTTCTCAACCTGCTCCTTGTTCTTTATATCGATCACTTTTGTCATAAAAGATCCCTTCTTGCTATCGAATGATTTCTTCCGCAACTCCCTTGCGGACGCCCTCATTGTAGCAGTCGAACCCTCCAGCGTCAACACTTGTTTTTATCAGTTTTGACGAAGGTAATCGATTAACATTTGTGCAAAACGTCAATTCTTCCTGGAGCCTGCTCAGGAACTTTCTAAATCCTGTCCCGGGTCTCCAGCTTCCGCAGCTGACGCTCAAATTCCTCCGGCAGGGGACATTCCAGCTCCACCATCGCCCCGGTGCGGGGGTGGAGGAACCGCAGGCCCACGGCATGGAGACACTGGCCCTGGAGGCCGGGCACCGGCTTTTTTGCGCCGTAGACGGTATCCCCCAGGATGGGGTGACCGATATGGGCCATGTGGACCCGGATCTGGTGGGTGCGGCCGGTCTCCAGCCGGCACTCCACGTAGGTGAAGCCCTGGAACCGCTCCAGCACGGCCCAGTGAGTGACGGCGGGGCGGCCGTTCGCCACCACCGCCATCTTCTTCCGGTCCACGGGATGGCGGCCGATGGGGGCGTCCACGGTGCCGCTGTCCTCCCGGAGGTTTCCCACCACAATGCAGCGGTAGATGCGGGCCAGGGTGTGGTCCTGGAGCTGGGCGGCCAATCTTTGATGGGCGAAGTCGTTTTTGGCGGCGATGATGAGGCCGGAGGTGTCCCGGTCGATGCGGTGGACAATGCCGGGACGCAACTCCCCGCCGATGCCGGAGAGGCTGTCGCCGCAGTGGTGGAGCAGGGCGTTGACCAATGTGCCGTCCGGGTGGCCGGGAGCGGGATGGACCACCATCCCCTTGGGCTTGTTCACCACGATCACGTCCCCGTCCTCGTACACGATGTCCAGAGGGATAGCCTGAGGCGCCACGTCCACCGGCTCGGGGTCCGGCAGGGAGACCTCCAGGGTCTCCCACCCGGTGAGCTTGTAGTTTTTCGCCAGGGCCTTCCCGGCACAGGTCACCCGGCCCTCCTCCAGCAGCCGCGCCGCGGCGGAGCGGGTCAGGTCCTCCAGCTTCGCCGCCAGCCAGGCGTCGATACGCCGGCCGGCGTCCTCGTTATTCGGTTGGAGCGTCAGCTTCTCCATTGCCCTTGTCCTTTTTGTCGTATTTTTCGTAGAACCACAAATAGTAGATTGCCGCCAGCACCGCGCCGCAGACCACGGCAATGTCCGCCACGTTGAACACCGGGTAGGTGATGAACTGGAAATCGAACATATCCACCACGTAGCCCAGCCGGACCCGGTCAATGATGTTGCCCAGGCCGCCGGAGAGGATGAGGAAGCAGGCGGCCACCCCCAGGGGGTGCCGGACGATGCGGCGGACCAGCACATACGCCACCGCAATGACGATGACGGAGGTGACGGCCACCAGCAGCCACCGCATGCCGGAAAAGCTGGACCAGGCGGCGCCGTAGTTGTGAACGGCGCGGAGCTGCATAAAGCCCGGCAGCAGGGGCATAGACTCCCCCAGGGGGAGGTTCACGGTGATCCAGTGCTTCACCCACTGGTCCAGGGCCAAAATGGCCGCGGCGGCCAGGGCGCCGATCATGTACATCATAGGGTTCTCTCCTTATATCAGATATCGGTTGACCACGGGGATCTTCCGCAGCACCAGCCACACCAGGAAGCCGGCGCAGAACAGCACTGCCGTCAACGCCGGCACCGCCCAAACAGATGGATAAACGCCAGCGGACAGGCCCCGGCTGGTCAGAAAATCCAGGAAAAACAGATGGACCAGATAGACGCAGAAGGACGCCTTGGAAATGGTCTCTACTACCGGCCAGCGGTCCTTGTGGGAAAAGGCGCTGACACAGAAGCCATAGATGCCTATCGCCTGGAGGCACACCCCAGGAGCAGTGCCCTGAAGGAATGTCAGTGCCAGGTCCCCCTTTTTGACCGACAGCACCCAGGTGGCGCCGAAGGTCAGAAGGAAGCCCGCCAGGTACAGCAGTGCGAAGGTCCGGGGGCGGTACCTCCCCGCCTCCTGCCGCAGGGCGTAGCCCAGCACGCCGTAGCCCACGGCGCCCCAGGTGAGATTGATGGCATACTGGGCCGGGATGCCTCCGATGAGGGACAGCGGTGGGAACTGCCGCGCCGTCGGCAGCACGCTCCCCAGCACGAACCACACGCCCAGGGCGTAAGCCATCAGGCGCCGGTCCGCCTTTTCCACAAACAGCCGCGTCAGCGGCAATGCAGCGTAGACCAGCAGGGTCATATGAAGGTAATAGAGATGCGACTTATGCCGGAACAGCAGCAGGTCCACCAAGGCTTGCCGGACGGCCGCCGCCTCCAGGATACCGGCGCGGTGCTTCGCCAGCAGCAGGCTCCAGCCGCTGTAAGCCGCCGCCCAGAAAAACAGGGCGATGACGATGCGGGGGATATACTTCCTCCAGACGCTTCGAATGGTGACGGGCTTTTCCGGCGGCAGCAGCAGCGCGCCGCTGCAAAGGAGGAACAGGGGCACGGCACAGCGAATGAGGCTGTTCCAGAACAGGGCCGAGGTCCAGCCAAAGCCTCCCACCTCTCCCGCGAAACCGCCGGAGGCGGAGGTGTGGATCAGGAGGGTGCCGAAGATCGCAACGGTCTTGGCGGCGTCAACAGGAATATTTCGCCGCAGCGTACCAACAGCATCAGAGGGCAGGACCATCAAATCCCTTCTTTCTTTTCCCTCGGAGCAGGATTGAATATACCTTTTCAGTTTACATGGCTTTCCCGAAAATTGCAACCCATAGCAGCAGCCCGGAAGCGGATGCTTCCGGGCTGTTCAGACAGACGTATCAGAACTGAGGCAGCTTCGCCACCACGGCGGCGCAGCGGGGGCACAGACCGTTCTCGTCGGCCTGGGTAGAGTGCTTCCAGCAGCGGGGGCACTTGGTACCGGCGGCGTTCTCCACGGAAGCGGCCAGCTCATTACCAACGGTGACATCCACATGGGAGACGATCAGCAGGTCGGCCAGCAGTTCGCCGTCCATCTCCGCCAGGAATGCGTCCTCGGCGGGAACGGTCAGCCGCACCTCGGCCTCCAGGGCCTTGCCGATCTTCTTCTCGGCACGGGCGGCCTCCAGCACGCTGTTGACGGCGGTGCGGACCTCGATGATCTTGTCCCATTTGGCCATGGCGGCCTCGTCCAGCGCATAGTCGGCGAAGGGCTTGTTCATCTCGTTGAACACCACATTGCGGCCATCGTCACCGTCCCGGTGGGGCATGGCCTGCCAGATCTCGTCGCAGGTGAAAGCCAGGATGGGAGCCATGATCTTGGTCATGGTGTCCAGGATCAGGAACAGGGCGGTCTGGGCGCTGCGGCGCTTGGCGCCGTCGGTCTCGTCGCAGTACAGCCGGTCCTTGATGATATCCAGATAGAAGTTGGACATCTCCACCACGCAGAAGTCGTTAACGGCGTGGGTGACGGCGTTGAACTCATACTCGTCGTAGGCCTTGAAGCACTTTTCGATCAGGTCGTTCAGGCGGGTGACGGCCCAGCGGTCCAGCTCCTCCATCTCAGCGGCGGGCGTCAGGGCGTTGGGATCGAAGCCGTCCAGGTTGCCCAGGCAGTACCGGGCGGTGTTGCGGAACTTCAGGTAGTTCTGGCTCAGCTGCTTGAAGATGGCATCGGAGCAGCGCATATCAGCGTGGTAATCGGCGCTGGCGGCCCACAGGCGCAGCAGATCGGCGCCGTATTTGTCAAAGATCTCGGCGGGGTCCATGCCGTTGCCCAGGGACTTGTGCATGGCCTTGCCCTCGCCGTCCACGGTCCAGCCGTGGGTGACGCACTCCTTGAAGGGCGCGCCCTGGCCGAAGGCACCCACGGCGGTCAGCAGCGCGGACTGGAACCAGCCGCGGTACTGATCCAGGCCCTCCATATACATGGTGGCGGGCCAGAAGCCCTGATCCCGCTTCATGGCGGCAAAGTGGGTGGAGCCGGAGTCGAACCAGCCGTCCAGGGTATCGGTCTCCTTCTCGAAGCCGGTGCTGCCGCCGCAGTGGGGGCAGGTAAAGCCCTCCGGCAGGATGTCAGCGGCCTCCTTGGCGAACCAGGCGTTGGAGCCCTCCTTCTCGAACAGGGCGGAGATGGCGGCGATGGTCTCGTCGTTGCAGATGGGCTTGCCGCAATCCTTGCAGTAGACCACAGGGATAGGCAGGCCCCACTTGCGCTGACGGGAGATGCACCAGTCGGTGCGCTCCCGGATCATGGACTTCATGCGGTCGATGCCCCAGCCGGGCACCCACCGGACGTCATCGGCGGCGGCACAGGCCTCGTCCTTGAAGGACTCCACGGAGCAGAACCACTGGGGAGTGGCCCGGAAGATGATAGGGCTCTTGCAGCGCCAGCAGTGGGGATAGCTGTGGACGATGTCCTCGGAGGCGAAGAGCATGCCGCTCTCCTTCATGTCGTTCAGGATGACGGGGTTGGACTCGTCAGTGGACATGCCGGCGTACTTGCCGGCGTACTCGGTGTGGCGGCCCTGGTCGTTGACGGGCACCACCATGTCCATGCCGTAGCGCTTGCAGGTCTGGTAGTCGTCGGCGCCGAAGCCGGGGGCGGTGTGGACGCAGCCGGTACCGGAGTCCATGGTGACGTAGTCCGCCAGCAGCAGACGGGAGGTCTTGGGCAGGAAGGGGTGGTCCGCCAGCATGTTCTCGAAGAAGGCGCCGGGATGGGTTTCCACGATCTCGTAGCTGTCATAGCCGCCGACGCGCATGACCTTGTCGGTCAGGGCCTCAGCCATGATGAACACGTCGCCGGAGGGGACCTTCACCAGGGCGTAGCTCTCGTCGGGATGCAGGGCGATGGCCAGGTTGCCGGGCAGGGTCCAGATGGTGGTGGTCCAAATGACGAAGAACAACTTGCTGTGGTCGTAATTACCCAGCTTGCCCAGGTCGTCGTGCATGGGGAACTTCACGTACACGGTGGTGCAGGGATCGTCCTGATACTCGATCTCGGCCTCAGCCAGGGCGGTCTCGTCGTGGGCGCACCAGTACACCGGCTTCAGACCCTTGTAGATATAGCCCTTCTTGTACATCTCGCCGAAGACCTTGACCTCCTCGGCCTCGAAGCCGGGGTTCATGGTGGCGTAGGGGTGCTCCCAGTCGCCCAGGACGCCCATCCGCTGGAAGCCCTCGCTCTGGACATCCATATAGTGCTTGGCGAAGTCATGGCAGGCAGAGCGGAAATCGGGGATGCTCATGGCCTTGTGGTTCAGCTTGTTCTGCTTGATGATGGCGGACTCGATGGGCATGCCGTGGTTGTCCCAGCCGGGGATATAGGGGGTGTAGTAGCCCCGCATGGCATAGGACCGGGTGATGAAGTCCTTGATGGACTTATTCAGGGCGTGGCCCATGTGGAGGCTGCCGTTGGAGAACGGAGGGCCGTCATGCAGGTTGAACAGGGGCTTGCCCTCGTTCTTCTTCAGCAGTTCGTTGTACACATCCTGCTCTTTCCAGCGCTTGAGCATCTCCGGCTCCCGCTTGGGCAGGCCCGCCCGCATGGGGAAGTCGGTCTTCGGCAGATTGATGGTCTTGTTGTAATCCATATCTCTCGCTCCTATAAAATCAGTTTTCTGCGTCATGCTTTTCAAAAATTCACAATCAGTTTCCGGCATTTTCGGCAGCGCCATGCCACCGGGCGGCCCGTTTCATCCTTTGGCAGGCGGACATCGTCCGCGCCCTCCAAAAAACCGCCGCTCAAAAGTGCTATACCTCCGGACTGGTGGGACGTCCAGATGCACGGCATACCGCAGATCAGCCACCCTTGCTCCATAGGCGCACCGCAGCCAGGGCACTCCATAAGCATACCTCCTCGCAAAAATAAAAACGCCTTGTCTCCATCAAGAGACAAAGCGTTTGGAAAAACACTCTGCGGTACCACTCTCGGTTGCCGTGGCCTTGCGGACACGACCGCTCAGCGCCTGCGAACACAGGCCGACGGAATAACGCCCGTCACACGTCCACGCTTACTCGCGTCGTCTTTCAGCAGGAGGCTCCAAGGGGATATTCGCCCTCCGCGCCCGTCCGCCTCGCACCAAACGGCGGCTCTCTTCGCGGGAACCAAAGGGGTACTCGTCCTTATCTACGCCAAAATGTTCAATTACTGGATTATCATATCACGTTTTTGCTGTTTGTCAACGGGAAATTTGGCCGATTTTTCTTCTCGATTTCTCCACCACTGATACCGGTACCGCTTCTTCGCGCACTCGTCCACACAGTGAATGAACATCTCCCAGCTGCGGAACTGCTTCCCTCCTCCTCGTGAAAGGACACCACCCGCCGCCGGGTGTCCACCCAGATACGCCACACCGGTGCCTGCTCCTGTTCCTCCACCGAATATCCCTCCTTCCCTTCTCCATCTTATGCGATTTTCGCATAAAAACCGAACTGATGGTTTTGTGCGCAGTAAAATAGGACAAGCATTTTGAAAGGAGGTCTGCATATGTACCAACGGATTCGGGAGCTTCGGGAAGCACATCATCTGACAAAAAAGGCTGTTGCGGAGATCCTGCATATATCTGTTTCCACCTATGCGAACTATGAAGCCGGGAAGGTGCGCCTCCGCGCGCTTGTCATCGCACGGCTGGCAGACCTGTATGACACCAGCGTCGACTATCTACTAGAGCGCACGGATGATCCCTCCCCCGCCCGGCACAAATAAAAAGGACGCCCTGTGGGCGTCCTTTTTCAGCTTGTCGAAAAACCACTGCTTAAAGCAACTGGGTTGCATTTTGCAG
>CAMCDX010000005.1 GCA_945873695.1 uncultured Clostridia bacterium
GGTGGCGGCGCTGGCAGCAGGAGACGTGGACGGCGTGGCGGCCCGCCTTGGCAACGTGTTCGAGGAGGTCCTGCCGGAGGCATACCATGAGGTGTTCACCATCAAGCGCCGCCTGTTGGACCTGGGTGCCCTGAACGCCGCCATGAGCGGCTCCGGCCCCACGGTGTTCGGCATCTTCCGGGAGGAAGAGACGGCGCAGCAGGCGAAGGAGACCCTGAAAAAGAGATATGCTCAGACCTACCTGGCAAAGCCGGTTAGAAAACTCTGAGGAGGCTGCATCCGTGAAAAAGGCACTTTGCGTGGCACTGGCGATGGCGATGCTGCTTCTGAGCGGCTGTCGGAAGGAAGAGGAAGTCCACACGGTCGTCACGGAGTATGACCTGGAAGAGGCCCGGACCATGATCGACGAAACGGAGTGGCTGCTGGCTTGGCTCTCCACCCGGGAGACCATCCGGCGGGACACGGCGGAGAATGTGATCCGGCGCATCGACGAGACCATGAGTGGGGAGGGAATCACAGCTCTTCAATGCCTCATGGCGGACACCGCCGATTGGGAGGATGAGTCCTTGGAGGAACTGCCCCTTGGAAACGGTACCGTGGCGCCGACGCTCTACCACGAGGGCGTGGAGCTGGTGTCCGCCGCGGAGGAGAGCCGGTGCAAAATCGATGAGGAGACCGGCGAGTGTACAGAGCATTTCAGCGTCTTGACCATTCGGCTCGCCTATACCGGCGATGACCCGGCCTTTCGGGAGTGGCACAGGGAATATAACTTTCACAATCAATCTGTACACGACCTGAGTTGGTCCAGGGTCACCTTTTCCGGGACCTATAACCTGGAAGGAACCCTGCCCCTCCGGCCGGATTTTGACCCGGAAAAATACCTGACGCCCTGAACAAACCGAGAAAAATATCCGGTTTTTGTATAAAAATGAAAATTTCCGTCCATGATGGTCCCAACGACCTACATAGGAAAGGACGGAAACCGTGATGAAAACCAAAATTAAAGCCGGAAACCGGCTGAAAATATGGGAGATCGCCCTGCTGCTGGGACTGGCGGTTTTCCTGGCCGCCGGCGCGGCAGCGCTGGGGAGCCGGGACGCCCTGGCGGACAAAGTGGTGCGGCTCCATGTGCTGGCCAACTCTGACTCCGAGGAGGACCAGGCTTTGAAGCTGAAGGTCCGGGACCGGGTGCTGGAGCGAGCGGCGGAGCTGCTGGAGGATTCCGGGGACCGGGACGAGGCGGAGGCCCGCCTGACGGAGGCCTTGCCGGAGCTGGAAGGGCTGGCGGCGGCGGAGATTGCCGCCAACGGCTATGATTACCCGGTCACCGCCCGGCTGGAGGAGACATCCTTCACCACCCGGGAGTACGACGGCTTCACCCTTCCCGCCGGGAAGTACCTGGCTCTGCGGGTGGTCATCGGCGAGGGCGCGGGCCAAAACTGGTGGTGTGTGGTGTTTCCGCCCCTGTGCACCACTGCTTCCTCCGACGTGTCTCAGACTGCCATGGCGGCGGGGCTGACGGAGGAGGAAGTGGGTCTGATCACCGAAGAGGACCAGGGCTACGTGCTGAAGTTCAAGGCCGTGGAGTGGTGGGAGGCTCTGAGAGAGAAATGGGACTGACGGAGGAACGGATATGGGATTGAAGGCGGGCGGGCCGCTGTTCGCGGTGCGGGATATGAAAATGTCCCTGGCTTTTTATCAGGCTGTGCTGGGGCTGGAAGTCATCAACGATTTCGGCGCCAACGCGGTGCTCACCGGAGGGCTGTCTCTCCAGACTCTGGACACCTGGGCATCATTTCTGGACAAGTCAACAGGGAATATCCATTTCGGCGGAAACGACGCCGAGATGTACTATGAGGCCGACGATTTCGACACCTTCCTGACCGACCTGAAGGACCACCCGGAGGCGGAGCCGGAGCTGGTCCACCCGCCTCTGGAACACCGCTGGGGCCAGCGGGTGGTGCGGCTGTACGACCCGGACCATCATATCATCGAGGTGGGAGAGAGCCTTGAAAAGGTGGCGAAGCGCTTCCGGGACGGCGGCCTCAACGAGGAGGGCGTGGCCCGGAGAATGGATATCAGCCTGGAATACGCCAGAAAACTGCTGAAATAAGCAAACGCCGTTGGGAACTTCCCAACGGCGTTTGCTTTATCTGCTCAAATATGTCTCGATATCAAATTTCACCAGTTTCGTATCCCTCTTCAGATACAGCGGGTGGTGGGGCTGGCCGGATTTCAGCAGGGGACCGGCGGTGTACCACTGGGCTCCTGCGGCCTGGCCGTCGGCGGCGAAGTCCCGCATGCAGTCCATCAGGTAACCCCGCTTCAGAATGATGTTTCCCCAGGCGGCCCAGATGGCCGGATGCTCCGACAGGGACAGCAGATACCGGAAGGCCTTTCGGTTCTCGGCGTGGAGGGCGGGGTTCAGGGCCTTCTCCATGTCGTCGGGCCGGGTGGCCCGCTGGGCGTAGACGTTGAACATCAGAAAGCTGTCGTACCCGTTGGCCAGGGCAATGCGCTGGGCGGATTGCAGGGTGGGGTCCAGGGCGTCCGGCGCGGCGGTGGAAGGGTTGATGCCCACGCAGATCAGGGGCTTCACGCCCCGGGTGCCCAGGATATAACGGTATTCGGAATAGGTGTTGGGGACGTACAGCCACCGATTGACATCATAGTCTGGGGAGGGCTGAAGAGCGGCCTCCAGCGCCGGCTCGAACAGCTCCAGCGTCACTGAATCGGTGGTCCCCTGTGGGATATGCGGCATAGCGCGCCTCCTGTTTCGACGTTTTTCTCAGGATAACACACCGGGGGAAAAAAGGCAACCGGGGCTGTTCACGGGTTGGGAAATGTGGTATCATGGCAGACAGAAATCAAAGAAGGAGAACGCCATGCTGACCATTTTGATGGGCCGGGCCAAGACCGGAAAATCGGATACGGTGCTCCGCCGCGTCGCGGAGCTGGGGGACACCAGCCAGCAGATTTTGCTGGTGCCGGAGCACGCCTCCCACCAGGCGGAGGTGGACCTGTGCCGGGTCTGCGGCCCTACCGCCAGCCGCCACGCAGAGGTCCTGAGCTTCCGCCGCCTCAGCGACCGGGTGCTGAGCATCACCGGCGGTGTCGCCCAGGTGACTCTGGACAACGGCGGCAAGCTACTGACGCTGCAAAAGGCCCTGGCGGAGGTGGCGCCTGCTTTGAAGGTCTACCGCCGTCCCTCCCAGAAGGCGTCCTTTTTGCAGCAGATGCTGGACTTGTTCGACGAGCTGCGGTGTTATGAGGTGACGCCCATGGTCCTGGACGCTCAGGCCCGGGACATCGGCCCGGGAGCCACCCGGGACAAGCTGCTGGACCTGAGCCTGCTGTACGGCGCCTACGAGGCCCGGCTGGACCGGGAGGGCCTGGACCGGCGGGATCGGATGACCAAGCTGTGCGACCATTTGGAGGAGTCCCGGTACGCCTTCGGCAAGGACATCTTCATCGACGGCTTCACCTACTTCAACGGCCAGGAGCGGCGGGCCCTGGAGATCATGCTGCGCCAGGCCCGGTCCGTTACCGTCACCCTGCTGGGAGAGCCCAACAGCCGGGAGGAGATCTTCGAGGCGTCTCTGAAGACCATGGGCCAGCTGTGCCGCCTGGCGGACCGGGCGGGAATCCGCGTAAAGTTAGAACAGTTGACAGCCCGGGACGACTCTGCCCTGGGCCATCTGGAGCGGTGCTTCTTCGGGGAGACCTTTCCCTTTGACGGGGCCTGCGGCGCCATCCGCCTCCGGGAGGCGGACACGGCATACGACGAGGTGGAGCAGACCGCGGCGGACATTCGGCGGCTGCTGGCGGCAGGGAAGTGCCGCTGCCGGGACATCACTGTGGCCGCCCGGAACATGGGGGACTATGAGGGCGTCATTGAAACCGTCTTCGAGCGCTACGACATCCCCGCCTATCTCAGCCGCCGCAGCGACATCCTGGAAAAGCCGGTGCTGAGCCTGTTGACCGGCGTGCTGGCCTCCATTGAGAACGGCTATGAGTACGACGATATGTTCCGCTGGCTGAAGACTGGCCTGGCCGGACTGACGGCGGAGGAGTGCGACCTGCTGGAAAACTACGTCCTGAAATGGCAGATCCACGGTCAGATGTGGCTGCGGGATGTGAACTGGACGGAGAATCCCGACGGCTACGGCGTTCCCTGGACCGAGGAGCACCAGGCCCGGCTGGACAAGGTCAACCAGCTGCGCCGCCGGGTCCGCCAGCCGCTGCTGTGCTTGGCGGAAGGCCTGAAGATCGGAGAAACAGCGGGGGATAAGGTCAATTTCCTTTACAACTTTATGGAGGATCTGGGCCTTCAGGATGCTCTGGAGGGACAGATGGGGGCCCAGGCGAAGGCCGGACGGCTCCAGGACGCGGAGGAGACGGCCCAGCTGTGGGAGATCCTCTGCGGCGTGCTGGACCAGTTCGTGGAGATCCTGGGAGAGGAGCCCATGGAGCTGGACGAGTTCAGCCGCCTGTTCCGCCAGGTGCTGACCCAGTACAGTGTGGGCACCATCCCGGTGTCCCTGGACCAGGTCTCCGTCAGCGAGATCACCCGCAATGACCGCCACACCGCCAAGTACCTGTTCCTGCTGGGAGCCAACGACCATGTGCTGCCCAGCGTGGGCCAGAGCGGCGGCATCCTCAACGACGACGACCGGGACGAGCTGGCCCGGCGAGGCATCGAGCTGGCCCCCACCGGCATGGAGCAGATGGGCATCGAGCTGCAAAACCTCTACGCTGCCCTGGCCCAGCCCACGGAAGGGCTGACGGTCAGCTGGCCGGTGACGGATGTCACCGGCGCGGAGCTGCGCCCCGCCTTCGTGGTGGAGCGGCTGCTGGCCCTGTTCCCGGCGCTGCGGATCGAAAAAGAGACAACTGACAAGGTTTATCGCTTGACAGCAGTACAGCCTGCCCTGGAGGCCGCCGGCACGGAGCCGGAGGGGCCTCTGTGGGCATATCTGGCGGAAAAAGAGGAGCTGCGGCCCTGGCTGGCGGCCATGGAGCGGGCCGCCTCCCTGAAGCGGGGCTCCCTGTCCCGGCGGGCGGTGCGGGCGCTGTACGGCGATCGGATCACCATGTCCGCCTCCCGGCTGGAGCGGCTGCGCAGCTGCCATTTCGCCTACTTTATGGAGTATGGCCTCCGGGCCAAACCCCGGGAGCCCGCCGCCTTCGACGCGCCTCAGATCGGCACCTTTCTCCATTTCCTGCTGGAAAGCGTCACCCGGGACGTGCTGGCCCTGGGGGGCTTTTCGGCGGTGGAGGAGGCGGAGCTTCACCGTCTGGTCCGGCAGTACATCGACCAGTACGTGGAGAAGGAACTCCACAATTTCCAGGGCCGGAACGCCCGGTTCCAGTACCTGTTCGCCCGGCTGCGGAACACCGCCTACGCCGTCATCGACCAAATCGCCCAGGAGATGCGGGACTCGGACTTCGTGCCCCTGGCATTCGAGCTGTCCTTCGGCGACCATGGCCAGCTTCCGGCGGTGGTGATCTCCGAGCCCGACGGCGAACTGCGGGTGGGCGGCAAGGTGGACCGGGTGGACGGCTGGGTGAAGGACGACCGGCTGTACCTCCGGGTGGTGGACTACAAATCCGGCCGGAAGGCCTTCGACCTGGCCTCCGTCCGCATGGGTCTGGACATCCAGATGCTGCTGTACCTCTTTACCCTGCAAAAGGAGGGGAAGGGGTACTTCGGCAAAGACATCGAGCCGGCGGGCGTGCTATATCTCCCCGCCCGGGACGAGATCTTAGCGGCGGAGCGGAACATTTCCCCGGAAAAGCTGCAAAGTGAACGGGAGAAACAGCTGAAGCGGTCCGGCCTGCTGCTGGCGGAGCCGGAGGTCCTGCAGGCTATGGAGCACGACGCCCTCAGCCAGCCCCGGTTCCTGCCCCTGCGGGTGAGCCGGGACGGGAACGTGGCGGGCAGCATCGCCTCGGCGGCTCAACTGGGCCGGCTGGGGCAGTACGTGGAAACGCTGCTCCACCAGATCGCCCGGGAGGTCCGGGACGGCAACATCGACGCCGACCCCTGCTGCCACAGCGAGGATGACAGCTACTGCCAATACTGCGACTGGGCCGACGCCTGCCACTTCCAGGACGGCAGGGACGGCGACCACCTCCACTACATCCTGCCGGTGAAGGCGGAGGAGTTCTGGAGACAACTGGAGGAAGAGACGGAAGGAGGCGGCGAGTGATATGGCGAAACTGACCTTGACGCCCCAGCAGCAGGCTGTGGTGGAGAACCGGGGCGGCAGCCTGCTGGTGTCCGCCGCCGCCGGCTCCGGTAAGACCAAGGTCCTGGTGGAGCGGCTGTTTCGGTACGTGACGGAGAACCGCTGCAATGTGGATGACTTCCTCATCATCACCTATACGAAGGCCGCCGCCGCGGAGCTGCGGAGCAAGATCGCCTCGGAGCTTTCCAAGCGGCTGGGAGAGACCCCCAACGACAGCCACTTGAAGCGGCAGCTGCTGCGGGTGTACCAGGCGGACATCAAGACGGTGGACGCCTTCTGCACCGCCCTTCTCCGGGAGAACACCCACCTCCTGGCCCGGGAGGGGGAGCGCCGCGCCCTGACCCCGGACTTCCGGGTGCTGGATGAGGGCGATGCCCAGCTGATTCGCCGCCGGGTGCTGGAGCGGGTGCTGGAAAAGTTCTACGAAACCATGAATCCTGGCAAGGAACTGCTGGCGGACACCCTGGGCGCCGGCCGGGACGATGCCGCTCTGGCGGAGCTGGTGCTGGAGCTGTACGACAAGCTCCAGAGCCATGCGGACCCGGCGGGTTGGCTGGCGGAGAACCGGGCGGCCTGGACGGAACTGGATATTCCCTTTGACGATACCCCCTACGCCGCCGAGCTGTTGGCCTCCGTCCGCCGGAAGGCGGACCACTGGGCGAGTTTGCTGGCCCGGGGCGCGGAGCGGACCGAGGGTGACGAGGCCTTGTCCAGCGGCTACGGCGAAAAATTCCTCACCGCCGCCGTTGGCTTCCGGGCACTGGGCCAGGCGACTGATTGGGAAGGAGCCCGCCGGGCCGCCGGCGAGGTGGTCTTCCCCCGGCTCACCACACCGAAGGGCCGGAAGGACGACCCGGAGGTAGCATCATTGAAGCAGGTGTGGGAGGTCTGCAAGGCGGACAAGAAGAAACTGGACAGCCTGCTGGCCGTCAGCGGGGAAGAGGCTATGGAGGACCTGGGGGCCATGGCTCCCGCCATGGTGGCTCTGCTGGATTTGACGGCGGACTTCGGCGAGGCCTACCGCCAGGAGAAGCTGCGGCTCAACGGTGCCGATTTCTCCGACCAGGAGCACCTGGCCCTGCGGCTGCTGGTGGGGGCGGGCGGCGCACCCACGGACCTGGGCGCCCAGGTGGCGGCCAGGTACCGGGAGATCATGGTGGACGAGTACCAGGATACCAACGAGGTCCAGAACGCCATCTTCCGGGCGGTGTCCAAAGACGGGCAGAACATCTTTACCGTGGGCGACGTGAAGCAGAGCATCTACCGCTTCCGGCTGGCGGACCCCACTATTTTCCTGGGAAAATACCAGCGGTTCAAGTCCTGGGAGGAGGCGGCGGACGGCGAGGAGCGGAAGATCCTGCTGTCCAAAAACTTCCGCTCCCGGAAGGAGATTTTGGACGCCGCCAACTTTATTTTTGAGAACATCCTGTCCCCGGAGATGGGAGAGATGGCCTACGGCGACGATGAGGCCCTCCACTTCGGCGCGGAGTACTACCCGGAGCGCCATGACTGCGATACGGAGTTCCACCTGATCTCCGCCCGGCAGAAGTCGGGGGAGGAGGACCGCCCAGTGAAAAAGCTGACGGCGGAGGCCCGGTTCGTGGCAAAGCGTATCCGCCAACTGCTGGACGAGGGCTATCCCGTCACCGACGGAGACGGCACCCTCCGCCCCTGCCGGCCGGAGGACATCGTGATCCTGATGCGGTCCCCCGGCAGCCGGAAGCTGGCCTTCGCCGAGGCCCTGGCGGAGCGGGACATCCCCTGCTCCTTTGAGGAGAGCGGCGACTTTTTCCACACCATGGAGATCTCCGTCATGCTGGGGTTGCTGGAGATCATCGACAATCCCCGGCAGGACGTGCCTCTGATCTCGGTGCTTCGGTCGCCTTTGTTCGGTTTTACGCCGGACCGGCTGGCGGAGCTCCGGGGCAAAACGCCAGGGGGCGACTTTTATGACGCCGTGACCGCCGACGGGGGAGAAGACTGCGCCGCATTCCTGGACCAGCTGCGCCAGCTGCGGCTGGCGGCCCGGGACATGAGCGTCCACCGGCTGGTGTGGCACATCTACGATCAGCTGAACGTGCTGGGCGTCTTCGGCGCCATGGACCACGGCGCCGAGCGGCGGGAGAACCTGATCGCCCTCAGCCAGCACGCGGAAAAATTTGAAAGCGGCGGCTGCCGGGGACTGTTTGCCTTCGTGACCCAGCTGCGGCGGCTGCTGGAGCAGGACCAGGTCCCCGCCACCCGTGGCGCCGCCTCCGCCGGCGGCGTGCAGCTCATGAGTATCCACAAGTCCAAGGGCCTGGAATTCCCCATCGTGATTCTGGCGGACCTGGACCACGCCTTCTCCCGGCAGGATTTTGACACCCCGGTGCTGGTGCATCCCGCCATGGGGCTGGGCCCCAAGCGGGTTGACCTGGAGCGGAAGATCAAGTATCCCACCCTGGCACGGCTGGCCATCGAGGAAAAGCTCCGGCGTGAGAACCTGGCGGAGGAGCAGCGGGTGCTGTACGTGGCTATGACCCGGCCCAAGGAGAAATTGATCCTGGTGGATTCCATGTACTTTGCTCCGGGCCGGGTGGGGAAGCTATGCTCCATGGCCGCCTGCCCGGTGCTGCCGGAGACGGTGGCCGCCTGCAGGACCTTCGGCGAGTGGCTGCTGCTGCCCCTGCTGTGTCGCCCAGAGGCGGAGCCTCTGCGGACTTTTGCTGACGCGATGTTAGAGCAGCTGTACACGGGAGACACCAGCCCCTGGCAAGTGTTTTGCCATGACAGCGAGGAGTTCCGCCAACGGCCCATCCGGGCGCATGCGACGGAGGAGGGGCAGTCGGAAACGGCGGCGTTTGACCCGGAACTGCTGTCCTTCCAGTATCCCTACCGCCGGGAGACGGGCTTGCCCGCCAAGGTGACGGCTACCCAGCTGAAGGGCCGGACCCTGGACCAGGAGATCGCCGAGAACGCCGCCCACACCCCCTATCTCCGGCCCCTGACCCAGCCAAAGTTCCGACAGGAGCGCCGGGGCCTGACCCCTGCGGAGCGGGGTACCGCCACCCACCTGGTGCTGCAATACCTGGATTTCGGCAATGGGGACGTGCCGGGCCAGGTGGCGGTCCTGAAGCTGCGGAACCTGCTGACGGCGGAGCAGGCGGAGGCAGTGGACATCCCGGCGCTGGAGCGGTTCCTGGCGTCGCCTTTGGCGACGGACATCCGCCAGGGCTGGAACATCCGCCGGGAGTACCGCTTTACCCTGCTGATGGACGCCCGGGACTATGATCCCGCCGCCTCGGCGGAGGACCGGATGCTGCTCCAGGGCGTGGTGGACTGCTGCTTCGAGACGGAGGAGGGCCTCACCGTGGTGGACTTCAAGACTGACCATGTGTGGACCGAATCGGAGGTCGCCCAGCGGGCGGAGCACTACCGCCCCCAACTGGAGGCTTACAGCCTGGCCCTGGAACAGGTGCTGGAGGCGAAGGTGGTCCGCCGGACGCTGTATTTCCTGCATGCCGGAAAAACCGTGGACCTGTGAGCGGTTGTTGACGATGGCGGGAAAGCCTGCTATAATCGGACTGTCCGCGGGAAGAAGATTCTGACCGCTGACCGTACAACACATTCTGTCGTTCTGACGGCGCGGAAGGGTCCAAGCCAAAAGACGGGAGCAGACGCGGGGAGCACCCGCGTCCAAGACTGCTGCCCATCCCCTCCGCCAACGGCGGAGGGGATTTTTTCTTGGAAAGGAGAGAAACTGGATGGAGACCCGTGTGGCCGTCATGGCCATCATCGTCCGGGAGGGGACGTCCGTGGAATCGCTGAACGGCCTGCTGCATCAGTACGGGAGCCATATCATCGGCCGGATGGGCGTACCCTACCGCCAGCGGGGGGTGAACGTCATCAGCGTGGCCCTGGACGCTCCGCAGGACGTCATCTCCGCTCTGTCGGGGAAGATTGGACGCCTGCCGGGCATCACCGCCAAGACGGTGTACGCCCCGGAGGACGCCCTGAAAGACTGATCATAAAAAGGAAAGAGGAAACAACGATGAATTTACTGAAAAGAACCATGGCCCTGGGCCTCAGCCTGCTGCTGGCCCTGTCCCTGACCGCCTGCGGACAGAAGACAGAGGAACCCGCTCCCCAGGAGGAAACCCCCGTGCAGGAAACTCCCGCCGAGGACCCCATCACCACCAGGATCGCCGCCCTGAAGGGCCCCACCGCCATGGGTATGGTGAAGCTCATGAGTGATGACCCTCAGTCCGCCAATGGCCCCATGTATGACTTCACCCTGGCCGGCGCTGCCGACGAGGTGACTCCCGCCCTCATCAAGGGTGACCTGGATATGGCCTGCGTGCCCGCTAACCTGGCCTCCGTGCTGTACAACAAGACCGAGGGCCAGATCGTCACCCTGGCGGTGAATACCCTGGGCGTCCTCTATGTCGTGGAGAACGGCAACGCCGTCACCTCCATGGCCGACCTGGCGGGCAAGACCATTGTGGCTGCCGGCAAGGGCAGCACCCCGGAGTACGCCCTGCGCTACCTCCTCTCTGAAAACGGCATCGACCCGGACACCGACGTGGTCATCGACTGGAAATCCGAGCATGCCGAGTGCGTGGCGGCCCTGGCTTCCGGCGCCGCCACCATCGCCCTGCTGCCCCAGCCTTTCGTCACCGTGGCCCAGACCAAGATCGACGGCCTGCGGATGGCTCTGGACCTGACAGCTGAGTGGGATGCCTTAGACAACGGCTCCGGCATGATTACCGGCGTGGTAGTGGCCCGTAAGGCTTTCACCGAGGAGCATCCCACCGCTGTGGAGGCTTTCCTGGCGGACTACGCCGAGTCTGTGGCGTGGGTGAATGAGAACACCGCCGACGCCGCGGCGCTCATCAGCCAGTACGGCATCATTGAGACTGCGCCTGTGGCGGAGAAGGCCCTGCCGCACTGCAATATCGTCTGCATCACCGGCAGCGAGATGCAGGCCAAGCTCTCCGGTTATCTCCAGGTGCTCTTTGACGCCGAGCCCTCCTCCGTAGGCGGCGCTCTGCCCGGCGACGACTTCTATTATGGGGCCTAAGACCGCCCTGCGGCCCTGGGCGGTGGCCTTCTGGCTGCTGGTGTGGCAGGGGGCCAGCATGGCGCTGGCCGCCTTGTACCCCCACGGCCACCTGCTGCTGGCGTCGCCTCTGTCCGCCCTGGTCCGACTGGGCCAGCTGGCGGTGACGGAGGTCTTCTGGCGGTCCGTCGCCCGTTCCGCCCTCCATATCTTCGGCGGGTTCCTGCTCTCCTGCGCCGCCGCTATGGCGCTGGCGGCCCTGGCCGCCCGGTTCCGGGCGGTGCGGGAGCTGCTGGCGCCCCTGGTGGCGGCAGTGAAGGCGGTGCCGGTGGTGTCCTTCATCATCCTGGCCCTGGTGTGGCTGGACGCGGAGAGCCTGCCTCTGTTTATCTCCGCCCTGATGGTGTTTCCGCCGGTGTACTTAAACGTGCTGGCGGGCATCGACAGCACGGACCCGAAGCTGCTGGAGATGGCCCGGGTGTTCCGCGTGCCCTTCCGGCGGACGCTGAAGGGCATCTGGCTGCCCCAGATGCTGCCCTACTTCCGGGCGGCGGTGTCCCTGGCCCTGGGCCTTTGCTGGAAGGCCGGCGTGGCGGCAGAGGTCATCGGCCTGCCCGCCGGCACCGTCGGCGAGCGGCTGTACACCGCCAAGGTATACTTCCAGACGCCGGACCTGTTTGCCTGGACCGCCGTCATTCTGGCGGTGTCGGCGCTGCTGGAGCGACTGTTCCTGGCGGGAATGGACCGCCTTGCGGGAAAGGTGGGGGTGTGATATGGAGATCATCGTCCGTGACCTCTGTAAAAGCTACGGCGGCCGCCCGGTGCTGGACCACGTTACCTTCACCGCCGGTCCCGGCATTACCTGGCTCCGGGACCCCTCCGGCGCAGGAAAGACCACATTGCTCCGCATCCTGCTGGGGCTGGAGACGGCAGACAGCGGCACGGTGTCCGGCCTGGAGGGAAAGCGGCTGGCCGCCGTCTTTCAGGAGGACCGGCTGCTGGAGCATCTGGACGCCCGGAGAAACCTGCGGTTCGTCCTTGGGCCCGCCTATGAGGAGGGAGCGGCGCTGTCTCTGCTGGCGGAGCTGGGCCTGGCGGGGGAGGAGGGAAAGCCTGTCCGGGTCTTCTCCGGCGGTATGAAGCGCCGTCTGGCCCTGGCCCGGGCGCTGCTGGCGCCCTCCGATGCCCTGGTACTGGATGAGCCCTTCGCCGGACTGGATGAAGAGAACCGGCGCCGCTGCCTGGAGGCCATCCGCCGCCGGAGCGCCGGAAAGCCGGTGCTGCTGGTGACCCACGACGGGGGAGAGGACCCGCTCCCCGGCGACAGGAACGTGACATTCAAAAACTGTACGTAAAAAGACCGCCCGTTTCCTTAGGAAGCGGGCGGTCTCTCGTATTCCGTTATGCTTCGGAGCCGTGCTGCTCCTGAAAGAACGCGGCCAGGTCCTCGCCAGGCATGGGCCTGGCGTAATGGAAGCCCTGGATCATATCCGCGCCGCAGGAGCGCAGGTAATCGGCCTGGTCGGCGGTTTCCACGCCCTCCACGATGAGCCGCTTGCCCAGACTGTGGAACATGGTCATCAGGGAGCGGATCATCAGCGACGCCTGCTGGTCTCCGGGGACGTGAAGGGCCAGGCTGCGGTCCAGCTTGATGAAGGAGAAGGCGTAGTCCAGCACACTGGAGAGGTTGGAGTAGCCGGTGCCGAAGTCGTCCATGTAAATATCCACGCCGATGGCGGACAGGGCCGCCAGCTGCCGTTTTGTGTACTGGGAGTCGTGGAGCAGTACCCGTTCAGTGATCTCCAGCTTCAGCCGGTCCGGGGAGACGTGGTATTGGTCCAGGTACTGCTGAATGTGGTTGGCCAGCTCCGGGTCCAGCAGCTGCCGCATGGACAGGTTCAAAGAGACGCTCTTCAGGCCGGGGAGCCGGCCGCTGCTGAGCAGGCGGCACACTTCCTCCAGCACGATCCAGGTCAGTTCGCTGATCATGCCGGTCTCCTCCGCCAGGGGGATGAAGACCTCTGGCGATATCGGATTGCCCCGGTAGTCCGACAGCCGCAGCAGCGCCTCGGCGGAGCAGAAGATGTCGTCATGGCAGCAGTAGATGGGCTGATACCAGACCTGGAACCGCCGTTCCTTCATGGAGCGCCGCATGATCTCAATGAGCTCCCGCTTCTGGGAGAGCTTTCGGCGGATGTTCTCATCGAATCGGATCAGGCTTTGATTTTCTTTTTTGGCCAGGTCCAGAGAGTACTCCAGCTGTTCCACGATCTCCTCGGGGGAGTCGCCGAAGCCGGGGCACCGCAGGTCCACCATGCAGAAGGGCAGCAGACAGGACAGGTCCCCCAGGACCCAGGGCTGCCGGAACCGCCGGCGGATGGTGGTCAGAGCCTCCTCCGCCTGCTCTTGGGTGGTCCAGGGCAGCACCAGGACGAAGTTCACACTGCTGGTCCGAAAGGCCCGCCCCTGGGGATAGAGGTATTCCAGATACCGGGCCACCTCATACAGCACGGCGTCGCCCACCTTGTGCCCGTGGCGCAGGTTCACGTCGGAGAAGAACTGGAGGGACACCAGAATGATCTGGATGGGCTGGTGGCCGGCCAGGCGGAGACTCAGCTCCGCCAGAAAATTGTTGCGGTTGCGGATGCCGGTGAGGCTGTCCCGGTCACTGGTGTGGGTTTGGAAGCTGATGAACAGGATGAGGCTGACCACGGAAGAGAGCATACCGTTGAGATACAGCTCCGAATAAAAGATCTGAAGCAGAGACAGCATCAGCACGATGGGAGGCAGGCTGCGGATGACATAGGTGACACGGGCGCTGACGCTGCCCCGGTTGCGGAGATAGCACAGGATCAGCAGCACCAGTTCAATGATGGGGAGCAGGAAGACCAGCCGGTTCAGCGGTCCCCGGCAGTAGTTCCCCGCCTGGTCGTAATAGAACAGCGCGCCGGTAAACAGGTTGATGGCCACCAGCAGGAGATAGGCCGCCGTCAGCGCGCTGATGACCGCGGTGGCCCGCTTCATGCAGTGCTGGTCATAGACATGCTCCAGTGTCAGCCGGAACAGAAACAGGGCGAACAGGGAGCAGGTGGCGATGGTGAAGGCGAAATAGGCGCCGTTCAGCAGCGCGCCCAGCCAAGTGGGGATGGAGCCGGCGCGGGTGTTGCAGAACACGCTGACGATGTTCAGCAGGATGGAGGCTGTGGAGCCCAGCAGACAGTACAGGAACAGCTTCCGTTTGGCGGTGAAGGCCACGTGCCACTCATAGCCGTAATAGCGGATCAAAATGATCGCCATGATCACCAGGGAGAAGAATTCCCCCATCAATGACCAGCGGTCCATGGACTTCCTCCTTCCCACATAAGAACTTCCTAATATTTAAACATTATTATATATCAAAGATTTCGGAAAGTACAATATGTAAAATTACAAATAATGATTATTTTTGCGGAAAATTGCTTTAATGGAAATTTTCAATGAAAAATGAGAAAAGTGCTTGCAATTCCGAAAAGAGTATGCTAAACTAATCATCGCTTTTGTACGGTGAAAGCTGGGCAAAGGTAGTTTGGAAAAGAAAGAGGTGAACGAGAGCAATGAAGGAAGGAATCCATCCCAATTATCAGCAGACTACGATCACTTGCGCCTGCGGTAATGTGATTGAGACAGGTTCTACCAAGAAGGATATCAAGGTGGAAGTCTGCTCTAAGTGTCACCCCTTCTTCACGGGCAAGCAGAAGCTGGTGGATACCGGCGGACGCGTGGCCAAGTTCAACAAGAAGTTCGGCCTGGACAAGTAAGTCTGACACACAAAAAGGTCTGCTGGTTACAGCAGGCCTTTTTTCATTTACTTTTCCGGTGAAATCGCATATACTGTGTGCAAAGAAGTTTTGAGAGGAGATTTTGCTATGGATCTGCGTCCCGCGGACCTGAGGACCATGACGCCGGAGGTGTTCCGGGTATTCGGCATCCAGAACGCCCTGCTGACCGCCGGAGATAGGACCGGCTGCAACACCATGACCATCGGCTGGTGCCAGCTGGGGAGACTGTGGGGGTTGAATACCTGCACGGTCTACGTGCGGCCTGAGCGGTATACGTACCAGTTTATGGAGGACCACGACTACTTCACCGTGTCCGTCCTGCCTCTGAGCCACAAGCAGACCACCATGCAGGTCTGTGGCACCCAAAGCGGCCGGGACCTGGACAAGATCAAGACGTGCGGCCTGACCCTTCGCTACGGTGCCGGAGAGGCTCCCTTTTTTGACGAGGCGGAGTGGGTCCTGGTGTGCAAAAAGCTGTACGCCCAGGACATGACGCCGGAGTGCGTGAAAGACGAACGGATCTTCCAGTCCTATACACCCGCCAAGGGCGGCTGGCACCGCCTGTATGTGGGCGAGGTCCTGGAGGCCTATCAAAAATAAGGAGAACCATTACGTTTATGCGGGAAACGGAAGAAATTCGCGATAAAGTGGTGCTGGTGGGACTGAATTCCCCGGTGCTGAAAAAAGAGGAGAACGCCGACGAGGCCACCATGGAGGAACTGGCCGCCCTGGTGGAGACCGCCGGCGGCGAGACGGTGGGGACCGTGCTGCAGAACCGGGCTACGCCGGACCCCCGCAGCTTCATCGGCGAGGGAAAGGTGGAGGAGGTCCGGGAGTTCTGCCGGAACAGCGGTGCCACCATGGTCATTTTCGACAACGACCTGTCTCCCTCCCAGCAGCGGGTGCTGACGGACCTGCTGGGCATCCAGGTTCTGGACCGCTGCGGCCTGATCCTGGACATCTTCGCCCAGCGGGCCAAAACAAAAGAAGGCCGGCTCCAGGTGGAGCTGGCCCAGTACAAATACCTGCTGCCCCGGCTGACCGGTATGTGGACCCACCTGGAGCGCCAGGGCGGCAGCGGCCAGGGCGCCATCGGCTCCAAGGGCCCCGGCGAGACCCAGCTGGAAACGGACCGCCGCCTGATTCACAAGAAGATCGACAAGCTGCGCACGGATCTGGAGGATGTCCGCCGGGTCCGGGGCACCCAGCGCCAGCAGCGGAGGAAGAACGAGATCCCGGTGGTGGCCATTGTGGGCTATACCAACGCCGGCAAGTCCACACTGCTGAACCAGCTGACCGGGGCGGGCATCCCCGCCAACAACCGTCTGTTCGACACCCTGGATACCACCAGCCGTCTGCTGACTGTCAGCGATACGCTGGACGTGGTGATCTCCGACACTGTCGGTTTTATCCGCAAGCTGCCCCATCAGCTGGTGGAGGCCTTCAAGGCCACGCTGGAGGAGCTGGAGTATGCCGACTTGCTGCTTCACGTCATCGACGTGTCCAACCCGGAGTGGAAGACCCAGGCCCAGGTGGTGGAGAACCTGATCCTGGAGCTGGGAGCGGGAGACCTGCCCCGCATCGACGTCTACAACAAGAGCGATTGCCTGCCGGCGGGGGAGATCATGCCCCACGGCCAGGACATCGTCTCCATTTCCGCCCGCACCTGCCAGGGGGTGGACAAGCTGCTGGAGATGATCGACCAGCGGCTGGACAAGGGCACCCGCCGGGTCACCCTCCACTTGCCCTACGACAAGGGCGGCCTGCTGGACATGCTGTACCGGGAGGCCAAGGTGGAAAGCGTGGAATACAGCGAGACCATCGACGTCACGGCGGTCTGCGGCCCTCGGACCCTGGGGCAGGTGGAGCCCTTCCTGGAACAGGAGAAGTGACAAAAGGAGGACGCGGGATGATATTGGATACCCAGCGTCTCCGCCTTCGCCCGTTCCGGGACGATGACGCGGAGGACGTCTATACCTACGCCCGGGACCCCCGGGTGGGACCTATCGCCGGCTGGCCGACTCATAAAAGTGTGGAGGAGAGCCGGGAGATCATCCGCACTGTGTTCTCCGCTCCAGGCGTCTTCGCCATGGAGCTGAAGGAGACGGGGCGCGTCATCGGCTCTGTGGGCTTTGTGGGGAACCACCCCGCCGGGGACCTCCCGTGCTGCCACGACGATGAGGTGGGCTACGCCCTGTCGCCCGTTTTCTGGGGCCGGGGACTGGTGCCGGAGGCGGTGAAAGTTATACTGGAATATGGCTTTACAGACCTTGGATTCCAGCGGATCTGGTGCGGACACTACGGCGGAAACTGGCGGTCGAAGCGGACCATGGAGAAGTGCGGGTTCCGCTACCAGTTCTCCCGGACGGAGTTCGTCCAACTGATAGGGGAGACCCGGCAGAGCTATTTTTACTTACTGACAAAGGAGAGTTGGCGTGAGCGGCTATCTGGTGCCCTTTGAGGACAGCGAGAGCGAGTTCGTGGAAAAGCGCTCCCGGTTCATCAGCCATCTCTGGCGGGTGGAGACCGAGGCGGAGGCCCGGGCCCGCATCGAGGAGATGAAAAAGAAATACTACGACGCCCGCCACAACTGCTGGTGCTACATCCTGAAGGAGGGCGGTGTGGTCCGCTACTCTGACGACGGCGAGCCCCAAGGCACCGCCGGCCAGCCTATGCTGAACGTGTTCCGGCGGGAGGAGGTCACCAATGTCTGCTGTGTGGTGACACGGTACTTCGGCGGTGTTCTGCTGGGGGCCGGGGGGCTGACAAGGGCCTATACAAAGGGAGCCAAGGACGTGCTGGACGTGTCCGGTGTCTGCCGGGTGAGCCTGTGGACGCTGTGGGACGTGCCCTGCACCTATCCGCTGCTGGAGCGGATGAAGCTGGAGATCACCGCCTGCGGCGGCGTGGTCCGGGACACGGATTACGGCGCGGACATCACCCTCCACGCTGCCTTTCCCGACGGCGGCGCGGAGCGGTTCGCACCCCGGCTGACGGAGCTCTCCGCCGGCCGGCTGGAGATGACGGCGGCGGGGGAGGAGTACCTGCCCGGTCCCAGGGAGCCCGGCAAATAAGCGGACAGCCTGTGTGAAAGGCCTGGCGCCCACCGGCGCCAGGCCTTTTTCAACAGGGATTCCATGCAAAAAACAGATATCCTGGTTTTCAATCAACATCGGAGGGATCAACATGGCAGACATTATCGATTTCAGTACCCTTGGAGAGGAGCCGGAGCTGGACGGCATGAGCCGGGAGCAGCTGGCGGCATATCTGGAGACGGTCCGGGAGCGGATCGCCCGGCTGGACGAGGAGGAGCCGGAGGACATGGAGAGCGAGGCCTACGAGGCCTGGGGCGACCAACATGAGGAGCTGGAGGACCTGGCCGACGAGATCATGGACCGTCTGGACGGATGAGGGGGCGGCCAACGATGGAGTTTTCTTACTGCAAGCTGGAGATCTTCATTCCCGAATCCCATCTGGCGCCGCTGCGGCAGGCCCTTCAGGCGGTGGACGCCGGCCACATCGGCCGTTATGACTGCTGCCTGTCTTACAGCCCGGTCACCGGCTGCTGGCGGCCCCTGGAGGGGACGGTCCCCTATCTGGGTACCCCGGGGGAGATCAGCGAGGAGCCGGAGCTGAAGGTGGAGGTCACCTGCCGCACCGAGCAGGTGGACGAGACGGTGGCGGCGGTGAAACGGGTCCACCCCTACGAGGAGCCGGTCATCAATGTGATCCCCCTGTACCGGACCGGCGTTTGAAGGAGGGACTATGAAACACATCGCGATTTTGTCCGATACCCACGGCCTGCTGCGGCCGGAGGTCCTCGCCCGGCTGGAGAAGGCCGACGTCATCCTCCACGCCGGGGACATCAACACCCAGGCCATCGTGGACCGGCTGCGGGCCCTGGGGACGCTGTACATCGTCCGGGGCAACAACGACAAGGAGTGGGCGGAGGACCTGCCCCACAGCCAGACGTTCACCGTGGAGGGCGTCCGCTTCTTCATGGTCCACAACAAAAAGGATGTGCCCAAAGACCTGCCCGGCGTGGACGTAGTGGTCTTCGGCCATTCCCACCGATACGCCATGGAGGACCGGGATGGAGTGCTGTGGCTGAACCCCGGCAGCTGCGGCAGACGGCGCTTCGACCAGGAGATCACCTTTGCCATGATGACGGCAGAGGAGGGCCGATATCAGGTGGAGAAGGTCGTGCTTTCCCACGAGGTGCCGTGATGGAGCTGGGACTGACCTTTCCCCTTCAGCGGTTCCTGAAGCGGAGGCTCCCGGCCTATGGCACGGAGCCGGACCGCCGGTACTGCTGGGACCTCCATGTCATCGATCTTAGGGGGCGCAAGAGCCTGCTGGCGGTCCACTGCCACAGCCGGTACACCTTTGTTCGTTTCGACCTGAGCCCGCTGGAGTGGGCAGATCTGCCCACGGTTTTTGAAGTGGGCCTGTGGGAGAGCCTCATTGCCGCCGGCGTTTCGGCGGACGGTACGGCCGACTATCTCCGGCGAGCGGGGACGGCGGTGTTCACCCGTACCCATGGCCGCCGGGAGGTGGCCTTCCTCAACCGGGCCTGGGAGGATGTGCTGGCCCTGGACTTCTGCGTGGACACCTCCGCCCGGGCCCAGCCTTTGCTGGACCACGCCGTCAACGCCCGGCCCAGCCGCTGCGTGGGGTTTGAGGGCCTGTCTCCCGCTGGGAAACGGCTTTTGGAAAGCCTGGCCGGCAGGGCGTGAAGGGGAGGATCTATTGGTTTCCCCCGACCTCCAGCCACGCCCGGGGGTCCATGCCCCAAAGCTGGACCACCTCCACCAGGTCGGATCGGAGCAGGTCGGAAGCGGTGACCAGACGGCCGCCGTCGGCGTCCAGGTCATAGCCGAACCGGGCCCAGGCGTACCAGACCAGATAGGCGCACTGGAGCCCGAACTGCCAGTCCTCCGGCTCCGGGTCCTTGGCGCCGATCCAGCCGGCGGTGAGGCGGTATGGTACGTCGTACAGGTGCTCTTTGGCGTAGTTTGCCACTTCCTGCCGGAGGGCGGGGGAGGCGGCCTTCACCCGCAGGACGGCGCAGCTGGTGTAGGTCCGCCAGTGGTCGGGAGACTGAAAGACGGAGTTGTCGCCCCAGACGGCGCATTCCAGCACGGTATCCTCGTTGATCACCAGCCCGGCGTGGCCGTGGCGCCAGCCCAGGGAGTGGGTGGATAGCGTCACCAGCAGGTCGCCGGGCCGGAGGTCTGCCAGAGGGGTGCCGGAAGCTTCGTCACAGCGGTCCTCCCGGGTGAACCAGCCCAAAAGAGGCTCGCATTGCCTGCCAGGCAGGGTAAAGAAGGCGGTCTGAGCCCGGCGGAGGGCTTCCAGACCGCCCGATTCCAGCAGCCGCTCCGCCGCGGACCGCCCCAGGCCGGTCTGCAGGAGGATGGTCTCATCGGAGCTGTCCTCCGTCAGCGTCGCCTGAGGATAGTCCGGGAAGAAGGGACCGCTCCTGTGAGCCCAGGGCCCCTGGAGCAGATACACCGCCAGAGGCGTCAGGAACAGCAGGAGGCCCCACCGCCTCCACGGTTTCTTTTGTCTCCCCACACCGTCACTCCCCGTCCATTTGGATAGGTCTAGTGCTGTGCGGTTTTGCCGGAATTATGCCGGGGCCGGCCGGGAAAAGAGGGAGATTCGCCGCAGGGACAGGGCTCCGGCTCGGCGCAGGGAGTTTCCAGGAGACGGATATAGTGGTTGGCCTCCCGCAGGACGTGGTCCGCCAGCAGAGGCAGGATGACGGAGCGGATCTTGCAGCCTGTGATGCCCTGGACGCCGGCGGTCTTGAAGTCCCGGAAGCGCAGCGTCTCCTGCAGCGATTCCCGCCGGACCAGGGTCTTGTCGTTCACCTCTCTGGCCCGGGCCAACAGGGTGGCGTACTCCTGGGCGAAGGTGTTGGAGGTGCCGATGAGGGCGTCCTCGGTGGGGTCCAGCAGGCCCCGGATGAACAGGGCGTGCTCCATCATGATCTGGTTCCAGAAGACCTCCGTCTCCTTCATGGTCTGGCTGTCCAGCCTGCCATTCTCCACGTCCCGGACAAAGGTTCGGTAGAGTTTCGCCTCCCGGAGAATGTGCTCGATCAGCAGGGGGTAGTTCATGGTGAACATGCGGCAGTCAGTCACCCGCTTCAGGAGGATTTCCTTGAAGCCGATGAGCCCGTCCAGCAGGCGGAGGGCGATTCGGTTCAGCTGGCTCACCTGGCGGCGCAGACCCGGGGAAACACGGCAGGGCCCGCCCGGGCGGAGCCGGGCCGCCATCCGGGTGAGCTCCCGGTCGATGGGGATGCCGGTGAACCGCTGGGTCTGCCGCTCCGCACCGACGGTGAACTCCGTGAACAGCTCTCCGGAGTCCAACAGGCGTTTGTCCGCCATCCCGCTGCTCAGACAGATGGCGCGGCGCAGCACCGACTCGAATCCCCGTTTGTAAAACTCCGCTTCCCTGGCAAAGTCCCCGTCCGCGGGGGTAAAGCCCGCCTCCAGGAACAGAGCGTGTTCCTTCATGATACGGGCGAAGAACAGGTGCAGCTCCAGGGACAGGGAGAGATATCGTGCCTGATCGGTCAAAACGATCGCTCCTCTCATAATGTGCTGCCCCAGTATATGAGGACGGGAGCGGATCGGTGCCCGGAAACGGCCAAACCGGCGGATGAGGCTTTGCCTCGTCCGCCGGTTTGTTTCCTGTTATTCTTCGCCCTTGTAAGGGTCCAGGGCGATGTGGACCACACCGCAGAGGATACCGCCCACCGGGAAGACCCAGAAGGCGGTGCTCCAGGCCTCCCGGGTGAAGCCAAGGCCCACATAGATGGCGGTGGCAATCAGCATGATGGCGCCGCTGACAGCACCCGCCAGGTCCAGCCTTCGCTTGGCCTCCGGGTCCGGGTTGTTGTCCCGGTTGTACTTCCAGACCTTGTACTTGTCCTCCTGCATGCCGCCGTAGACAAAGGAGAACACCGCACCCGCGATCAGCAGAAGGAAGGCTGCCCCGGCCAGGGACTCATAGGGCTCCCGCTCCGGCAGGAAAGAAAAGACGAGGATCAGCAGTACCACGCCGAACAGGATGGCTCCCACGCCGCCGGCGATGTACCACACGAACTTCTGGTGGAAGGCGTCCTTCTCCTCCTCCGTGTAAAAGTCCTGGACGACCGGGTGCTTTTTCCGAAAGTTGTCGTGCTGGATACCGCTGGCCACGATGACCACCACGGCCACGGTAAGGATCATCATGAACAGCGCCGCGGCCAGCATCTCGGAGAGGCCCAGAACATTGCCCAGGAGGATTATCAGCGCCACGCCCGCGATGATGGCGGAGATGGACAGGGCCATCCGCAGGGCGAAGCGGTTCATATGGGCGTCGTACTGGGCGGTATCCGAAACCCGGCTCTCTTCCACACTGCCCCGCAGCAGGGTGTCCAGATCCACATTGTACAGATCGCAGATACGCAGCAGGGTGTCCATCTCGGGAAAACTGGAGCCGGACTCCCACTTGCTGACGGACTGGCGGGAGACGTCCAGCCGCTCCGCCAGCTGCTCCTGGGTGACGCCCGCCTGGGCGCGGATGAATTGCAGATTCTCTGAGAAAGCCATAGGGAAAACCTCCTGTGTTTTGATGGCATCATCCTACCGGAGCAGGCGTGTCAACACCAGCGATTTCGTGTTGCGTTTTGAGAAAACCGTGTAAAGTTTCGGTTGCACGCCTTATTCTACCAGCTTTTCCGGCCTTTGGGAAGGGAAATCCGATTGCATTGGAGGGGAACTCCTTCTATAATGAGAAAAAACGACCCGGGAGGCATGAGCGATGAAACTGACCACATCGGCGCAAATGAAAGAGTTGGACCGGCAGGCCATCGAGGAGCGGCACATCCCCTCCATCGACCTGATGGAGCGGGCGGCGGAGGCTCTGGCGCGGGGAGCGCTGTCTCTGCTGCCGGAAAAGCCGGGGAAGCGCAGGGCGGCGGTGTTCTGCGGCAGCGGCAACAACGGCGGCGACGGTATCGGCGCCGCCAGGTTCCTGTTTTTGGCCGGTGTGCAGGTCCGGGTGTTCCTGGTGGGCAGCTATGAAAAGCTGACTCCCGACGCCCTGGAGGAGACCCGCCGCCTCTCTGAGTGCGGCGTGGCCCTGGAGCCCTTTGACCGGGAGGACAGCGGCCAGCGGCGGTGGGCCATGACCAGCCACGTGCTGGTGGACGCCCTGTTCGGCGTGGGACTGTCCCGGGAGATTGACGGGACTTCAGACTATGCCGCCGCGATCGGCTGGATGAATGACAGCCGGGGAGCTGTGGTGGCTGCCGACATCCCCAGCGGCGTGGCGGCGGATACCGGGAAGATACTGGGCATGGCGGTGGAATCTGACAAGACGATTGCCTTTACACTACCGAAGATCGGCCATTGGGTGGGCCGGGGCGGTGTGGCCAGCGGCCAGGTGTCCGTAGCGGAGATCGGCATCCCGGCGGACCTGACGGCGGGGCTGGTCTGCCCCGCACAGACCGTGGAGGCGGACTTCCTGCGGGAAGCGCTTCCAGCCCGGAAAAGTGGCGGACACAAGGGAGATTTCGGTAAGCTGCTGGTGGTCGGCGGCGCCGTGGGGTATACAGGCGCTCCCTGGCTGGCGGCCGCCGGAGCGGTGCGCAGCGGCTGTGGATTGGTATACCTGGGGGTGCCGGAGAGCATCTGGCAGGTAGAGGCCGTCAAGTGCGTTTCCGCCATGCCCTTCCCATTGGCGGATAAACATGGAGCGTTAAGTAAAAAAGCCTTACAGACTATCGAGAAAAAGCTGTCCACCTGCGATGTGCTGGCCCTGGGCCCCGGCCTGGGCCGGGGCGAGCAGACTGCGGCTTTGGTCCGGGAACTGTTGGTGAAGACGGAGAAGCCGGTGGTGCTGGACGCCGACGGTATAAATGCCCTGGAAGGACATATAGATGTGTTGGATGCCCGCCGGGGCCGGGTGACCATTCTGACGCCTCACGACGGGGAGTTCGCCCGGATCGGCGGAGACCTGACCGAAGAGGACCGGGTGGGCGCCGCCCGGGACTTCGCCGTGGGCCACGGCTGCGTGCTGGTGCTGAAGGGACACCGCACCGTGACGGCGGGGCCGGCGGGGAATGCGCTGGTGAACACCACCGGCAATTCCGGCCTTGCCAAGGGCGGCAGCGGCGACGTTCTCACCGGCGTCATTGCCTCTCTGCTGGCCCAGGGGGCCGCTCCCGTCCTGGCGGCGGCCTGCGGCGTCTGGCTCCACGGCCGGGCGGGGGACTTGGCGGCGGAGGACTTGACGGCCTACGGCATGACGCCGGAGGACGTGGTCCGGTATCTGCCCAAGGCATTTTCGGAAGTTGCTGAAAAATAGGAGGGAGCTCTGGGTGCGCAAAGGTGTTTACGTACCAATGATAGCCCTGTGCCTGCTGCTGACAGCCTGCGGCGGGCCGGGAGACGGGGAGGCGGACGCCGCCTCCCTGCGGGACGCTTACCACGACATGACCGGCTGCACCATGGAGGCCGCCGTTACCTGCGTCCGGGAGGACCAGGTGTGGACGGCGGAGTTGCGGTGCGGCTATGTGCCAGATGGCGACACCACGGTGGAGGTGCTGTCCCCGGAGCCCATCGCCGGTGTCCGGGCGGTGCTTCACGGCGACAGCTGGGACCTGGAGTATGAGGACCTGTGCCTGGACGTGGGCACCCTCAGCAGCCAGGAGCTGAGCCCCATGGCCTGCCTGCCCCAGTTGATGGACGCCCTCCGGGACGGCTGGCTGCTGGAGGAGAACAAAGAGGAGTGGGAAGGGACGCCCTGCCTGCGGCTGACCGTGGACCAGAGCGGCATCCGGGACGGGAAGATCCTGTCCACCCTCTGGCTGCGGCTGGAGGATGGAACGCCTCTCCGGGGGGAGGTCGCCGTGGAGGATGAAATAATTTTGACGGCGGAGTTTACGGCCTTCAGCTTTTATGATATGATGGAGGGCCAAGAGGAAAGCGGCTCTGCCGCGCCCTGAATCGATACAAAGGTGGCAAAGACCATGGAGGAGACGAATCTGCGGCGGACCTGGGCGGAGATCGACCTGGACGCCCTGGCCCATAATTATCAGCAGGCCCGGCGGCGCGTCGGACCCGGTGTAAAGTACCTGGGTGTGGTGAAGGCGGACGCCTATGGCCATGGCGCCGTGCAGGTGGCGAGGAAGCTGGAGCAGCTGGGCACGGACTACCTGGCGGTGTCCAGCCTGGACGAGGCACGGGAGCTGCGGGAGGGCGGCATTGGCGCGCCTATCCTGATCCTGGGTCACACGCCGCCCTCCATGGTGCCCCAGCTGATCGAATACCAAATCACCCAGACCGTCTCCGCCCGGGCCAAGGCGGAGGAGTACAGTGCCGCCGCCCGGGTGTGCGGCGGGACGCTGAAGGTCCACATCAAGGTGGATACCGGTATGAGCCGCCTGGGCTTCCTGGTGCGGGACGGCCACTTCGACGGCGGCGTGGAGGCCATCGCCCAGTCCTGCCAGCTGCCGAACCTGGAGGCAGAGGGCATCTTCACCCACTTCGCCGCTTCCGATGAGGACGACGGTGCCAGCGAGGCCTATACCCGGGAGCAGTTCGGCGTGTTCGTGAAGGTCATCGACGCCCTGGCGGCCCGGGGCTGTACCTTCGCCATCCGCCACTGCGCCAACAGCGGCGCCCTGGCCCGGTACCCGGAGATGTACCTGGATATGGTGCGGCCTGGCATCGCCCTGTACGGCGTGGGAGCCGACGCGGAGCGGCTGGACCTGCGGCCAGTGATGAGCCTGAAATCCTCCGTGTCCACCATCAAGGTCTTCGACCCGGACACGGATATCAGCTACGGCCGGACTGTCCGTACCGGGAAAAAGACCCGGGTGGGGGTGCTGCCCATCGGCTACGCCGACGGCTTCTTCCGTGGCCTGTCCAACCGGATGGCGGTGGTGACGGACCGGGGACCGGCCCCCATCCTGGGCCGCATCTGCATGGATATGTGTATGGTGGACCTCAGTGATCTGCCGGACGTCCACGTGGGCGACGCGGTAGAGATCTTCGGCCAGCGCCAGCGGGTGGACGACCTGGCCGCCCTGCTGGACACCATCCCCTACGAGCTGACCTGCGCCGTCAGCAAGCGGGTGCCGAGGCTGTATATGGAGCACGGCGAAGTGGTGGAACGCAGCCTGCGCATCCTGGGATAAAGGGCACCTCCGGCGGCTCCGGCGCATAGGATGATACGGGGCGGGGACATCGGAATTTTGCGGCTTTGGCAGCGTATAAATTCCGCATCTGCGTGGGAGAATGAAAGTGGCCTCACCGAAGGACTTCGGTGACGGGTACTTCTTTCGGCGGAGTGTGAACTTTGTGGATACGAGTGTCAAGCGCGGCGATATTTACTATGCCGATCTCTCCCCGGTGGTTGGCAGCGAGCAGGGCGGCGTCCGGCCGGTCCTGATCATCCAGAACGACACCGGCAACCGTTACAGCCCCACCGTGATCGCGGCGGCCATTACGTCCCAGACCGGCAAAGCCCGGCTGCCGACACATATCGACCTTCCCGTGGATCAGAGCTGCGGCCTGAGCCGGGACTCCGTGGTCCTGCTGGAGCAGGTGCGGACCCTGGACAAAAAACGGCTGCGGGAACGGATGGGCCATGTGGAGGAACGGGTGATGAACAAGGTCGATACCGCCATCGCGGTCAGCTTTGGACTGCCGCACGACCAGTTGGTGTGAGAAAGGTCCTTCCGGAAAGGGGAGCTTCTCCTTTCCGGAAGGGCGGGTTTCAGATAGGATACGAAGGATAACGGAGGACTACATATGAAAACAAAGAAGAACAGATGGCTCCTGCGGGCGGTGGTGCTGCTGGCGCTGAGCGGCATCCTGAGCACCACGGTCTCCCTGGCGGCGGAGGCCGGCTCCGAGGGGGACCCCCTGGTGACGCTGAGCTATTTGAACGACACCTTCCTGGACACCATCCTGGCTAAGGTGGATCAGAAGATCGCCGCCCGGAACAGCCAGATCGCCCAGCAGCTGGGCGGCCAGACCGCTTCCGGCACCTCTGGCACCGTCGCCGCTTTCACCGTGGTGACGCTGTCCAAGGGACAGGTCCTCACCGGGGACATCGGCTGTGAGGTGATGCTCCGGGTGGGCACTGCCGCCTGCGTGTCGCCCTCCAGTCCGGGACTCATCGACGAGTCCGCCGCCGTAACGCTGAACAACGGCGGCGCCCTGATCCAGAACCACCTGTACATGATGACCATTGAGGGCCGGGGGGTGAAGGCCACCGCCGCCACCACCAAACTGCTGGTCCGGGGGACCTACACCATCGCCTGATAGGATATCGCATCAAAGGACCCGCCCGCGCATAGGATTGCGCAGGCGGGTCTTTTCGCGTGAAGGGAGGCAGAGGGCTATGGACAAGTTTCCGCTGACATGGGAGGGCAGGTCCGTGGGGGAACTGACGCTGGAGGCGGAGCCCCTATACACCTGGTTCACTGCCCGCTGCCGCCTGCCGGAAGAGGGGCTGTGGTGCGCCTGGGCGGTAGGGGACAAAGGCGAACTGCGGCTGGGGGTGCTGGAGCCCCAGGGGGACCGGGCCGCCATCCGGCGGCGGTTCTCCCGGACCATGACCGCTCCCCTGGGAAAGCTGCTGCGGGGAGAGATCCGTCCCGCCGGTGGGGAGACCTGGGAGGCGGCGCCGTCGCCGGAGTCGTTGTTCCGCACCCCCTGGCTGCGGCAGCAGCTCCGGGGCATCTCTGGCGCGCTGACCGGAAAGGCGGGGGAGAAGCGGCTGCTGGCACTGCCCTACGACCCGGCGAAGCCCTTCCCGCTGCCGCCTCTGTTCTGCCTGGCCCGGGTGCGGACCATCCGGGGAGCGCGGTTCGTGGTCTACGCCTTTGATGAGAAGGAGTGGCCGGTGTTCCATTGAAAACCGGGGCTGGGAGCAAAAAAATAGGGGGAAGACAAAATTGTGGATACCATATCTTGCGATGCTGTGGTATAATACCTTCAATTACAGGCGCTTGCCTGTAAGCATTTTGGCGCGGGGCGGCAGAGTCCCGCGTGCCGATGGGAGGAACCCGTTATGAAGTGCCCCTATTGCGGATACAGTGAGAGCAAGGTCATCGATTCCCGCCCCGCCGACGAAAACGCCAGCATCCGCCGCCGGAGAGAGTGCCTCTCCTGCGCCAAGCGGTTCACCACCTATGAGACGGTGGAGAGTTTGCCCATGGTGGTGGTGAAGAAGGACGGCAGCCGCCAGAGTTTCGACCGGCGGAAGGTGCTGGGCGGTATGATCCGGGCCTGCGAAAAGCGGCCGGTACCTCTGGCGGAGCTGGAGAAGATCGCCGGGGAGATCGAGCAGGACCTGCAGAACTCCATGGAGCGGGAGATCCGCACTGAGACCATCGGCGAAAAGGTGATGGACCGGCTGCGGAGTGTGGACCAGGTGGCCTACGTCCGCTTTGCCTCCGTTTACCGTCAGTTCAAGGACATCGACACCTTCATGGCGGAGCTGAACAAGTTGCTGTCCGAGAAGTAAGGGGCTCTCTACAGCACGTTTTTGATGCTGAAGCGCTCCATCTCCGCCAGCAGCCGCAGCTGGTCGTCCAGGTCTGCCAGTTCTGCCTGAAGCTCGCTGGCCGCCTGGGCGGCGGCAAAAGCGGCGGCCCGGCGGTACATGGCCTCCGCATCGTCCACGGCGTCGTGCTCCGTGACGATATGAAGATAGGTCTGGCGGCGGGACCAGTCCCGGTAGCTGTCCGCCAGCGCCGCGGCGGCGCCGGAGAAGTTCTCCGCCTGGGCCAGCTTTTCCGCCTGGGCCAGCTGGGCCCGCCAGCGGTCCGTGTGGCCGGTCATGGCGGCGCTGTTCCACAGGCAGAAGGCCAGAATGGCCGTCAGAACGGCCAGGGGCATCAGCCAGGGACGCTTCATGAGGACGCCTCCTTCCGCACGCAGCATACGCTGCCCTGCTCATCCAGGGTCAGCAGAAAGACCTGCTGGGGGGAGGAGAGCCCCTCCCGGGCCAGTTGCTTTCGCAGCCAGGCCTCGTCCCGCCCGCAGGCGGCGAGACGCTTTCCCAGGACCCGGCCGTCGCTGATGAGAATGACGGGCAGTGTCACGTCGTCTTCCCCGTCCAGTCCCAGTTGCTGTGCGGAGGGGGGCTGGCAGGCGCTCCAGGGCAGCACCGACAGCTGGCCGGAGTTTTCCAGGACGGCGTACTTCACATCTTCCACCCGGCAGATGCCCTGTCCCCGCAGCTCCTCCAGCAGCTCATCCACGGTGAAGCGGTTTTTCCGCATAACCTCCTGCTGGATGACGCCCTTGCGGATGAGGACGGCGGGGGTGCCGCAGATCAGCTCCCGGAGCCGCAGGGACCGAAGGGACAGCTGGCTCAGCAGCATGGAAAGGGCCAGCAGCGTCAAGATGGGGATGACGCCCGCCAGCAGCGGGATGCCGAAATCCTGCATGGGGACGGTGGCCAGATCCGAGATCATCATGGTCAGCACCAGCTCGCTGGGCTCCAGCTCGCCGATCTGACGCTTGCCCGTCAGCCGCAGGCCGGTCATGATGAGAAAGTAGAGGATCAGGGTGCGGATAAAGGCGGTCATCATAGGCGTATTCCTCCGTTGGAACAGGATGCCCTGTTCCGGGCGGCGGTATTCCCGGATAAGACTCCCGGCATTGGAGTTTTTATCATAAAGAATCGCAGAACGGAAAGGAGGACCATGGGCAAGGACCCATCATAGAGCGCCATGTGCCTGTAAAGTGAGATGCTTTGCAGGATAACGAGGAGAAGGGTTTATCGAAAATTCGGCGGATGCCCTTCCGTGGACGCGGCCATGTGACACAGCCGACAAATACGCGGGCGACCGCGGAACAGAAACGGCTGTGACCGCGAGAAAAGCGACAAATATCTGCGAGTTTGTCCTTTTGGTAACACACTTATCAGGAGGATTTGTTTTCTATGTGCGGAATCATTGGATTCGCGGGCCGCGAGCAGGCGGCCCCTATTTTGCTGGACGGATTGGAGCGGATGGAGTACCGGGGGTACGACTCCGCCGGCATCGCCGTCCGCTCCGCGACAAAGGGCTTACAGGTGAAAAAGACCAAGGGCCGGCTCCAGGTGCTTCGGGACCTGACCCACGACGGCGCCGAGCTGGAGGGGACCCTTGGCATTGGCCACACCCGCTGGGCTACCCACGGAGAGCCCAACGACATCAACGCCCATCCCCACGTCAGTGAGAACGGCCGGATCGCCCTGGTCCACAACGGCATCATTGAAAATTACCTGGAGATCAAGGAGCAGCTCCAGCGCCACGGCGTGACCTTCACCTCAGACACGGATAGCGAGGTGGTGGCTCAACTGCTGGAGTTCCACTACAACGAGTGCCACAACATGCTGGAGGCCGTGGGCCGTGTCTTGCGGCGTATCCAGGGCTCCTACGCCTTCGGTATCATCTGCTCCGACTACCCCAACGCCCTTATCGCCGCCCGGAAGGACAGCCCGCTGATCCTGGGCTTCGGTGAGAACGGCAACTTCATCGCCTCCGACGTGACGGCCATCATCAAGCACACCCGGGACGTGGTGTATATGGATGACGGTGAGATCGCCGTGGTGACGGCGGAGAACATCGACGTGTTCGACAGCGAGATGAACCCTCTGGAAAAGAAGCACAGCCAGGTGGACTGGGATGTGTCCGCCGCCGAAAAGGGCGGCTATGCCCACTTCATGTTCAAGGAGATCATGGAGCAGCCGGAGGCCATCCGAAAGACCGTGTCCCCCCGCGTCCGGGAGGGCCGGGTGGTGCTGGACGACCTGCGCCTGCCGGCGGAGTACGTCCGGGACATCTCCCGCATCTTCATCATCGCCTGCGGGTCCAGCTACCATGTGGGCATGGTCAGCAAATACAACTGGGAGCGGCTGCTGCGGCGGCCAGTGGAGGTGTGCCTGGCGTCGGAGTTTCGGTATAGTGACCCCCTGGTGGATGAAAAGAGCCTGGTGGTGGTCATCAGCCAGTCCGGCGAGACGCTGGACACCATGGCCGCTATGCGGGAGGCCAAACGGCTGGGGGCCAGGACCCTGGCCATTGTCAACGTGGTGGGCAGTTCCATCGCCCGGGAGGCCGACGACGTGCTGTACACCTGGGCCGGCCCGGAGATCGCCGTGGCCACGACGAAGGCCTACTCCACCCAGCTGGTGCTGATGGACCTGGTGGGGCTGTATCTGGCGGACCTGCTGGGGACGGTGGAAAAAAGCGAGTACGACGCCATCCTTTGGGAACTCCAGACCCTGCCGGAAAAGCTGGAGCAGGTCCTGACCCATGTGGAGGACATCCAGTATTTCGCCTCCCGGTACTTCAACCACAACTCCATCTTTTTCATCGGCCGGAACCTGGACTACGCCATGGGCCTGGAGGGCTCGTTGAAGCTGAAGGAGATCAGCTATATCCACTCCGAGGCCTACGCCTCCGGCGAGTTGAAGCACGGCACCATCTCCCTCATCGAGCCGGGTACCCTGGTGGTGGCCCTGGGGACCTACGCGGCGCTGTTCGACAAGAGCATGAGCAACGTGGTGGAGGTAAAGGCCCGGGGCGCCGAGGTCCTGGCCGTTACCACCGAGCGATTCCGGGAGAAGATGGAAAAGACCGCCGACTCCACCGTTGTGGTGCCGGATACCCACCCCATCCTCCAACCCTCTCTGGGCGTGGTGCCGCTCCAACTGTTTGCCTATTACGTGGCATTGCAGCGTGGCTGTGACATCGACAAGCCCCGGAACCTGGCGAAAAGCGTCACTGTGGAATAATGCGTTTGCCCGCGCCGTTTCGGCGCGGGCAAATTTTTTAAAAAGCCCCTTGACTCTCCCACAGTGGCAGGGCGTATGCTGTACCTGAGCTCAAAAATCACATCGATGTGGAGGACCTTGTATGCTGAAGATCGGAGAATTTTCAAAACTGTCCAGGATCAGCATCCGTATGCTGCGACACTATGACGAGATTGGCCTGCTGACGCCGGAGACCATCGACTCCTTCACCGGATACCGCTATTACAGCGAAGCCCAGCTTACCGTGGCGGGCCGTGTCAACGCCCTGAAAGCTATGGGCTTCAAGCTGTGCGACGCGGCGGAGCTGCTGGGATGCTGGGAGGACCGGAAACTGCTGGAACGGCGGCTGCTGGACCAGCGGGAGGCGGCCCGGCTCCAGGCGGAGGAGGCGGCGCGGCGGCTGCGGCTCCTGGACACAGCCGTTGAACGGCTGAGAAAGGACGAACCTATGAAATACGATGTGACTGTCAAGACCATCCCGGAGCGGCAGGTGGCCAGCGTCCGGCAGATCATTCCCAGCTACGAGCGGGAGGGAGACCTGTGGGGGATTCTGATGAAGGAGACCGCCCCTCTGCATATCCAGGACGGCGACCCTGTGCTGTGCTCCGCCACCTTCCATGACGGGGAGTACAAGGAATCTGATGTGGACGTAGAGATCCAGAAGACCGTGCGGGGCGCCTATCCCGACACGGAACACGTGAAATTCAAGACCATGCCGGCAGTGGTGGTGGCTTCCACTGTTTGCAAGGGCAGCTACGACCAACTCAATGAGGCCACCGCCGCCGTGGTGTCCTGGGTGGAAGCCAACGGCTACGCCTTTGACGCCTCTTCCTTCTTCATCTACTACGTCAGTCCCCATGAGACCCAAAACCCGGAGGAATTTGTCACAGAGCTTTGCTATCCGGTGCGGAAAAAGTGAATGGGCGGGCGGGGGAAACCCCGCCCGTTTTCTGCTTGACATATATAGATATTCGATATATTATATAGATAATCTATATATGGAGGGATACCCATGGAGATCGATAAAAGCCTGGTCAGCGGCAGCATGGCGCTGCTGGTGCTGAAGCTGCTGGAGGATGGGGACAAATACGGTTATCAGATGATCGAGGAGATGAAGCGACGCTCCGACGACACCTTCCATCTGAAGGCAGGGACGCTGTATCCGCTGCTCCACAGTCTGGAGGAGAAGGGGCTAGTCACCGCCTACGAACGGGAGGCCGCCGCAGGAAAGCCCCGGCGCTATTACCACCTGACCAAGGAGGGCGGCGCGGCCCTGCGGCAGAAGGAGGAGAGCTGGAACACCTACGCCCGGGCCGTGGGCCGGGTGCTGAGAGGAGGCGCCTGCTGTGGGGAAGCCTGAGACTATCCGGGCGTACCTGGACACCGTGCAGGAACAAATTCGCTGGAAGCGGGCCCGGCCGGTGCTGGCCCGGGAGCTGGAGCAGCACCTGACGGACCAGCGGGACGCTTTCCAGACGGAGGGAAAGGACCCGGAGACGGCGGAGCGTCTGGCTGTGGAGGAAATGGGCGACCCGGTGAGTGTGGGCACGGAGCTGGACCGGGTCCACCGGCCAAAGCCCCAGTGGGGGCTGCTGCTGCCGGCGGCGGTGTCGCTGTGTCTGTGGCTGAGCATCCAGATCGCCTCCTTCTGGGGGCTGAGTTCCTTCTGGGATTATGTCCAGCAGGATGTGATGATCTCTCTGCTGGCCCTGGTGGTAATGGCCCTCCTGTACCTGGGGGACTATACCCTGCTGGGACGCTGGGCCGGCGCACTGGTGGCGCTGGGCACCATGGCCATGGCGCTGATCGTGCTGAATTACGTGATACAGTGGTACCGTCCTCTGCTGTATGCCGGGACCTATCACACGCAGCTGCTCCTGCCCGCCGTGGTGACGCCCCTTGCCATTTACCGCCTGCGGGAAAAGGAGACGCCGGGGCTGGCGGCCTGTGTGCTCCTGTGCCTGCTCCAATTGGGGGAGGCTGTCATCTGGATGCTGCCGGTGGTGTATTTGCCGGGATTGGTGTGCAACACGGGGCTGCTGTGTCTGGCGGTGAAGAAGGGATGGTTTGGCCGCTCACGTTGGAACTGGGCACTGATTGCCGCCTATGCGCTGACCGTGCTTGCGCTGATGGCCCGGGGCGGTAACCTGACGGGAATGGCTTCACGGTATATCGCCCTTCTGCATGCGGGGACTGCGTCAGCCTGGGACCCTCGAGCGGTGTTCTCCCAGGCAAAGCTGATCGGCATGGCGGAAGGGGACCTTCTGGGGCTGGGTGAGTCGCCCCTGCACTGGCTGATGGGGTGGAAATGGGAGGAATTTCTGCTGGGCGTCTTGGCTTATTTTGGCTGGCTGCCCTTTTTGGCGCTCCAACTTCCGATGGCGGTACTGCTGGTCACCGGCTGGCGGAAATGCCTGCGGCAGACCGCGGTGTTGGGACGGCTTTTGGGGACGGGCATCCTGCTGACGCTGACCTGGCAGGCGATATCGTATTTGCTGCAAACTTTTACCGGCGGCTGGAATTTGTTCACGCTCTTTCCGTACCCGCTGCTCACTGACGGCGGCAAGGCTCTGGTGCTGGACTGCGCCCTGCTGGGGATCCTGCTCTCTGTGTTCCGCTGCGGCTCCGTCGTTTGGGAGGATGCCCGGGGCCGAGTCTTTTCAGGAAGGCTTTTCCAGTTTCCATAAAATCTTCATTTTATATTGACCGAACCAACGCCTTTCGTTATAATAGGAAAAAAGGCGCTGCTTTTCCACTTTGAAAAAGGTGACATAACACCGCAGCCCGCATTGGGCTGCGGTGTTTTTTTGAACATCCCTCTCGACAAGATCAGACAGAAAGGAACTGACATGGGACATTTTCGACTGCCGAAAAAACTGCTGGCTGCCGTTCTGGCGGGGGCGCTGACCGCCTCCCAGGCTGCCGCTGTGTTTACCGATACCTCCGGCCATTGGGCGGAGGGGGCTATCTCCAGGTGGAGCGAGGAGTACAGCATCATCAACGGCTACGATGACGGCACCTTCCGCCCTGACGCCTCCATTACCCGGGGCGCCTTCGCCGGCATTCTGGACCGCTTTCTGAAATTCCAGTCCAGCTCTCCCGCCAGCACCTTCTCCGATACGCCGGGGACTTACTGGGAGAGCGCCATTTTGAAGCTCCACGCCTCCGGCGTGTATCTGGGCAACAACGGCAAGGCCCTGGCGGGGGACACTATCACCCGCCAGCAGGCGGTGACTATGGTGGCCCGGGCCTTCGGCATCACTGGCGGTGAGACCTACCTGTCCTATGCCGATGAGGCGCAGATCGCCGAATACGCCCGGGGCCCCATCGCGGAGATGACCGCCCGGGGCTACATCACGGATACCAAAGACGGCCGCTTCCGTCCCACGGACCCCATCACCCGGGGCGAGATCGTCAACCTCCTGAACAACATTGTGGAGGTCCTGATCCAGTCCTCAGGCACCTATTCCCAGGATGTGGAAGGCGCCCTGATGATCAATGCCACTGACGGCGCGGCCCTCCGGGACATGACCATTGAAGGCGACCTGATCCTGGCTCCCGGCGTGGCGGGCACCGTGTCGGTGCGGGACGTGACCATCGGCGGCAGCATCCGGAACCTCAGCGGTGTGGAGATCACTGTGGTGGCCCCGGAGCCGGACCCTGAACCGGAACCCGAGCCTGAGCCTGAGCCGAAGCCCAATCCCAATCCTGACCCTGTCACCGACCCTGACCCGGACCTGGACCTGCCCTGGGTAGAGGCTTCCGGCTCCGTCAGCTATGACAATTACAAGGTGCCCGTTTACGAGGACCTGGAGCGGAACCGTCTGACGGAGGAGGACTTCGTCTGGGAGGGAGACCGCATCACCTACATCGGCGATGAGTACGAGACTCGCTTCGGCATCGATGTATCCGCCTACCAGAACCAAAGCTGCCCCAACAAGACCATCGACTGGGAGGCCGTGGCGGCGGACGGCGTGGACTTCGCCATGGTCCGCATTGGCTTCCGGGGCTATGGCACCGGCTCGCTGAACAGCGACGCTTTCTACGGCAAGAACATCGACGGCGCCATGGAGGCCGGCATCGACACCGGCGTGTACTTCTTCTCCCAGGCCATCACTGTGGAGGAGGCCATCGAGGAGGCGGAGTACGTCATCAGCTTACTGGACGGCCACGAAATCTCCGGCCCAGTGGCTTATGACTGGGAGATGCACGACTCCAGCTACCGGGTCTATGGCATCTCGCCCAAGATGGCCACCGCCTGCGCCCTGGCCTTCTGCCAGCGCATCGAGGAGGCGGGATACCAGCCTATGGTGTACGTCAGCAAATACGTGGGCTACAACAAGTTTAACCTGCCCCAGCTGGCGGACTATCCCATCTGGTTCCCGGAATACGGCAAGAACTACCCCAAGTTCTACTATGAGATCGACACCTGGCAGTTTACCAGCGGCTGTGCCGTGGCCGGCATCGGCGGCCGGGTGGACGCCAATATCCAGTTCATCCGATAAATAAAAAGAACGCTCCCGTTTGGGAGCGTTCCCAGGCTGTCGAAAAAGTCCGACGGACTTTTTCGACGCCTTCACAATACCTCGA